>JAOAFU010000106.1 GCA_026416115.1 Bacteroidales bacterium
ATATCGGGAAATCGATATCCCGATCCAATTACATATTCGGTAGCATAATTTTCATTTAGCGTATAATTGGTTAGCCCAAGCATGACCGTGCGGCTTTTTTTGTATTCGAAACGAGCTGTGAGGTTATTTTTTAGGGTAACATCAACTCCGAATAAGGGGCTGAATTGTTCGTTAATTGTCAGTGAACTTACATCGTACATGGGGGCATAGTTGCCGAGCTGATCGCGGATGTTGCTGAACCCATCAGGCCCTTCGCGGTATATCGAATTGGTAATATAGGAACCTATATTATAGGTCGAAGCATAAGCATGAGTTAAATTTATCGACTGAAAATATTCGGCCAGGAAGGGTATTTGACTAAGCGAACTAATATTTACTCGCCAATTGGGACGAACATACATAAGCGGAGGGAAAAGGTTAAGTGTGAAACTATTCGGGTCGTATCCTCCGTAGGTTGCAAGGAATGCAGGAATGAGTACCTGCTGTGAGTTTTCCTTGAAACCGGGTTCTGCTACCGGATCGTTTTGGTAGGAAGGATATGAAGCATATTTTTCCTGCAGTCGGGCTATAATACGATAACGATTCTCTTTAAACTTAGCAAAATACTCGGAACGTGTAAAATTGTTTGCATTAAGATTTTCGAACGAACCAAGCGACACAATAGTCATACTGAAATTGCCCGAAACTATGGGTTTGGCAAAATGCAATAGATAATTTGTATCGTTTCGGTAGGGTAAATAGCTTGCGCTTTTATTGGTCGATTGCGAGTAATTGGTATTTAACTCTACCCTAACCCCTGGGAAGGGTTCGTAATTAGCTCTGAAACTTGTAGTTTTTGTTGTAGTTTGTAACAGATTGGTTTGCAATAAAGTACTCGAAACAATCCAGTCGCTTTCTACCATTCGACGGATGTTATTCTCGCTCTGATCACCAAGAATAAATGGAACCCCTGGAGCTGCCCCCGACATACCCAAAAATTTGGTTCCCCGGTTATATCCCGAGAGCGAGGTACCATTGGTTTCGGTATACGACCCACTGATCGATTTTAAACCAATTAATAAACGGGCCGAGTTACGGGCTATCCAAATAAATGGATTGGGACCCACATCGACCTTCCCTTCTACCCTTACATATGCGACGGGAACATCGGTTTCAGGCGTAAAGACAACCCGGTTAATCGAGGGAACTTCGAGTGTACCTTTAACTTCTCTCCCGTTTTCGTCGGTAACTTTTACTACAACATCTTGGGTTTTGAGGTTGTGAGCTATGTTGCGAGGGGTTTGGGCTTTCAGATTCAGGTAACGTCGGTCGAAGGTTACGGTCTTTTTCTCCTTTTGTTGTTGATTTCCACCTCTTGCCTGTCCTTGGAGATCGCGGAGGAAAGATACTTTGTTGTATAACGTACTTAGACTAATATTTCCATTTAGCTGAATCGAACGGGTGTTGCCAATGCTGTTACCAAGATCGGTATAAACGCCGTTTTCGTCGGTAAACTTGGGCTGGAGTTGCCATTCATAACTACCGCCGTATCGTGCCGAAGCCGAGGTCCAGTCGAGCAATGGTAGTTTATTTATAGGGATAGTATAGTTAATGTTGAACTGATGGGTATACCGACGGTTATGTCCACCATTTTTTATTTGTCTCCATTTATCGTATCTTGGACTTGTTCGAAGCGAAGAATCCATAGTTCGGTCCCACTCGTCGATGTACGCATAATTAGTAGCAGAAAAATCGATTTTGATCGAACGCGATAAATCGTATTTTACGTCATACATTCGGTTCCAAAGGAAGCTTTTTTCGATTGTGAGAGGTATCGGCAAACCATTTTTTGCCAGGTTACGAAGCTGAAGCGTGTGATAGTCGCGCGTAACATTGGTTCGAAAAGCCACACTAGTTGGGGCATAGTAGAAGTTAAAATCGCGAATAAGACGGAAGTAGGGTTTATTAAAAAATGCTACTTTCTGGAAAGGAGCGATGTTTTTTGGACGATTATTAAATATGTAGTTAAAACTTCCCTCGTGGTGATAAAGATTATTGTATTCGGTTTTATAATTCGATGCAAGCTGTTCGTAGTACCCATAGCTAACCGAAAAATTAGCTGGGTCGTAAAATTGAGGAGTTCTACTCGTTTTATTTATTTTAACATTGGTAAAATTGATACTTCGTCGTAGAACTCTATCGACCGAGATGCGTAAAATGCTATCCCTTACTTTTTTGTTTGGAGCATTATCGAGCGCAGCCTGTAAGGGTATATCGGGGTCGATAGGATTGTATTGGGGTTTAATAGTGGTTTGCGAGTAGGCCATATAAAGGGGGATCTGCAACTGGGCTTTAGATGGGAAAAATTTGCCCAATTCAAAGTCGCCCGATAAATCGTACTGATTAGTTTGAGCCTTTTCTCGGTCGTTTACTTTCGATTCGAGGCTACCAAAACCAGGTTGAATAGTACTTCCGGCTACGCGTATGTTACCAAAATCGGCCAGTTTAATTTGGGTACGTGCATTGGCTGCCCATCCTCCTTTATCGCTGAAGTCGGTAAGGCGTAGTTCATTCACCCAAACCTCGGCCGATTTGGGCAATCCGTCGTTACGATAAGGATTGTTACGAGCAGTAGGGTTTCGTATACCAATCATAATCACTCGGATTTCGCTCAGAGATGGATTACCACAGATGTAAACATTGTTTTTCCCATCTTTCATATGGTATACTTGCTGCAACTGGATCCCTGCATCGTTGCGAGCTTGTTTTATTCGCTGGAAAAGGTTGAGATCGATATCAAACTTGTTTTCTTCGGGCCATATTTTTTTGGGGTCGGTAATGTCGTTAACCCGTGTAACTTTCATGGGTACTTCATATTCGTAATAGTTGTTTTTGTTGTCGCTTCCTAAACGGATGAAAACTGTAACGTCGCCATCGTTGAGCAAAGGGTTTTCGAATGGTTCGCAGTGAACTTCCATTTTGAGTCTTTTGTATTGACGAGCATCAAGTTTACCTGTTTTGAAGGCTGCACGTGCGTCACCATCGGCGAGGTCGCTAACTTTCAGCACCATCGATTGTTCGTTTTGCAATACCAGCTGAGGTTGACTTGGGTCGCTTTCGCGTGATATACCGGGAGGTGTAACATAATTTTTATTTTCTTCAATGTTGATGGCCTGAATGTCGAAACCACTGGCAGTACCCTGGTCGCTTATACCCTCGCTACCCTGCTGAAGCGATCCTAAATATTTGCGCCATTCGCTTCGTACCAAATCGAGAGTAGCAAAGCGCAAAGTCGTTTTTTTACTAAAACCAGTCAAATACATTCGAATAAAACGGATCGATTTAAAATCATCGATATTACCCACTTTGCGATCGAAATTTTCAATAGGTACTTTAAACTGTAGCCATCGTGCATTAACTTTTTTTCCAAGTACATTGACTGATGTATTCCGTTCGCTTACCACAAAGCTTTCGCCTACTTTAAGCCCAGGACGAAGATCGATACGATACTCGTAATAATTTTCTTTATCGCTAAGGGTATTATCATTATTAACGTCTTCCATATCGGGGGTAGAGTAGTTCGATTCGGAAGAAGTATTACTACCAGCTTCGGGCGAGTTATTTTCAACGCCATTATAGTCCTGATACCTTTCGTTTACGTTACTTTCAGTTTCATCATAGGAAGGATCACGAAAGTATCGAAAATTGTCTCCAGCAGGGTCTTTCTCAAATTTTGCATAGGCTTCGGGGGAAAGTATCGACTGAATTTGGGATAGAAAGTTGGCATAAACCGATTTTTCATCCTCATCATTTTGTCCATCAAGGCCTAAATCCTGATATTTTCTTAAGCCTATACCGTTGGTAAAGGATTGTGTTAGTGGGTCGGTTTGTGCTACTTTTCCCCAAACTGAAGTTTTGATTGGCGTAGAATCACCAGGAATGGGTAGTCCTTGCTCAAAACTCATCTGGCCGTCTTTAAGGATATCTTCGGAAATATCGCCGAGGTTTAAGTAAAGTTCTCCCCCCGTATTTGCCGAATCATCGATAAAGGGATCCATCAGCCAGAATTCTACATACGAGATGTTTGCAGCTTCAAAATCGGTAGTTTGTAAGGCTTTCATCATACCTCCCCAACGTTGTTCGGGATTGGTAAGTCGACCATCGGGTGTAAGTTGAGTTGTAAAATTGTATGGGCCACGTAGGTCGGGGTAGTAAGTTAGATTTAGGGTATAAATGTTTGTAGGAACTCCATTTGGAACTTGTTTATTTGGAAAAAGCTCGCTTTCAAATACTTCTCGTGCTTCATTTGTTTGGAGCCATTCCTTATGCTGCTTTACCTGAGCGGGGGTATAGCTATTGTTTCGGTAAAACGACTGGTCGATTATGTACCACGAAAGTTTGGCACGATTAAAGTTGTAGCGTAAATCGTTCGATAAAACGCTTTCAGGAAAGCGAGCGGGAGTACTTGCTAACGACCAGCCATAAAATTGTTTGAGGTCGTATTTAGTTTCGCTTCCTTCAAAATCGTCGATGTATGCCACTCCCTTTCTTCCAATGTATTTCGATGATCCTGGAATAAGTTGGGCATACTCGCCTGTAAATGTAATAGTTGAGGGCTCTTTTGTTTGTAAAAGAGGCAGCTTATCAACAAGAGTGGTAAGAAACTGCGAACGGGTTCGATAGGTTGTGTTGAGTCCCCATATAGTGTTCGAAATAGGTTCGTCGCCTATGTTTACTTTGTTGGTCAGAGGACGTTCATTCAAATGTAGTATTGTTGCACCAATATTAAAGTCGTCGGTTATTTTGTAATCAAGATGAGTACCCAGCATGGTCTTTGTCTGAATATTAAACATGCTATTACTTTCGAGTGAAACCTTAATGGGTTGTCCTGACGACATAACCCCACTATTGATGATTTTTACTGTACCCATAGCATAGTCGACTACATAGTCGACGTTTTCGGTGAGAGGAATTCCTCCTACCGAAACTTTAACCGACCCTTGAGGTATGTTGCTTGCGTTAAGAAATATTTCTGAAGAAGAAGCAGACTTGAAAGTACCTTTAAGTTTAAATTTATTTTTTTCCGAAACAAGTTGTGCTTTAGTTTTGGTAGAGTCGTAAAGCTCGTAATAGGTATATTTTTTTCGAACAAGCGGATCGGTTACCCCATTTCGTTGCATAACTGAGTCGAGATAGCGACCAAAGGGCTCTCGCATTGGAAAAATGATTCGACCATAACGTTTATCGATAGTAATACCGTCGAGAAAATCAAAAACTCCATCGGGTTGGCTCTCCATCTGTGAGTTGATTTTATCGAGATTAAGCAATCGGAGCAAAATAATATTGCTTATACTACCCGTTTTCTCGGGGATGTAATTAATATCGCTCCCTTTTGAGTCGTCGCGATAAAGAACGTCGAGGTAGAAATCTTCGGGGCTAATGTCATAAGCATTAAGCGAATATATATTTTTCATCATTAGCCTCCAGGTTTTTTGACTTGGCGACAAGTTTGTACCTTTCAACATTTTAAGGACTAAGGGCATTTTGGAAGCTGAAATATCGGTCGACAGATCGCCTACCTTGTAGGTTTTGCCATTGACTGTGTATTCGAAGGCTACTCCTAAAACCTCATCATTGTTTAGCGCTGTATTAAGTGAGATATAGCCAAGATTTGGGTCGTAAGAATATTCATTGTCGTTCAAACGGCGTGCACTTTTAATTTTTTCGAAATCGATCCCATCGCGTAAACCTAATTGTTTGATAGCATCGTCGTTTCCAGATCTGACAGCATCCTTAACTAGTTCGTAAAGTGTATTGGCTTCGTTGTATGGTATTTGAGCTGAGGCATTAATATTAACTACGGCAGGATTGCTTAAATTCGCTGCCTCTATTTCTGCTAGGTCGGAAAAAGCATAGATAGACCTAACATTTTCGACATTAGCTTTATTTCGATTTGTAACCCAAACTTCAATTCTTGTAATGGTAATATTAGAGGCAATACGAGGCATATATTTGTGAGCTGCATCATATTGAGAAGCGAAAGAGTGTGTAAGGAAGAAATGCTTATTGGCTTCGTACTCATCGGCATTAACTTCGAAAGGTGTAACCTGTGCACCTCCTTGTACCTGGATAACTTGAGTTTGTCCTCTTTGCTGAGATAAAACGGTAGTCATATTGAGTTTTCCAAACTGCAGCTCTGTTTTGACACCAAACAAACTTTGGCTACCAGTAATAAGTGTACCCGGAAGGGGAAGCGTTACATCTCCAGCTTCAACTTTGCGTACAATATCGTCTTCATCGCCATTATATTCAAGTTTAGTGCGATTTTCAAATTCAAACATAGCATCGGTGTTGTAGCTAACTCCCAGTTTGACCCTTTCGCCTATTGTACCGGTTACGTTCATGTTAATTTTTTCGTCGAAATCGAACGACCAAACAGTCCGCATGTTTTCCTGTATCTGGGGATTGTTCGTAGTTGAGATGCTACCGCCGAAAATAAGCTGAGCTTCGCCCTGAGGAACTATATTAATTGTGTTTCCTCCAAAAACCTTTTGAAAAACTTCACCTCCTATTGAAAAACCAGGTGCAAAACCGCGGGAAGAAGTTTTTCCACCCGAAGCTTGTTCACGCCAATACTCTCGAATAGTTTTTCTCAATTCGTATTGTTGATATTCCTCACGCGACATCGTAGCCGGCCTACGATATGGGATGTTTCCAATTCTATTTGTAAAAATGTATTCGTTCGTTGTAGGATCGTATTGAACTTCAGATTTAAAATTCGATGGACGTTTGAGCTGTATGCCTTCAGGCTCTTGCAGATCGGATGCAGGATATGCTGGATCATCTTTGAGACGAAATTGGGGTCCCTCTGCTTTTACCGAAGTGTCGTTAATAGCCGTATCGTCTTCGATTGGTTGAGGTTGCAAACCACTGAAAAGTGGATACGATGCTTGTGTGGTAAGCCATGCCACACTACCAACAATAAGTGCTGCCTTTAAGAAATATTTATATGGTTTAATCATTCAGGTTTACAGTACTTTTAAGGCCATTTTAACCAGTTCTTCTACCGAGAACTGGGGATGTTCACGAACAATATCACGCAGGGCTTTTTCTGCCTGTTGTTTTGGAAATCCCAACATGACTAATGCAGATAACGCTTCATCAGCAAAAGTATTGTTCGCAATGGGTAAATTTTGAGGGAGTAACTTTGAAATTTTATCTTTAAGTTCTACTACTAAGCGTTGCGAAGATTTAGCACCAATTCCCTTTACATTCTGCAATAAAGCTACATTTTCGCTTGCTATAGCCTGTATAAGTTCATCCGAACTGAGGGTTGAGAGAATCATTCGGGCGGTATTGGCACCAATTCCCGAAACTGACAGTAAGAGTCTAAAAACTTCACGCTCTTTCTCTTCTTTAAATCCGAAAAGCAAATGTGCATCTTCTCTGATTTGCTGATGTATGAAAAGTTTTTCAACAGTTTCTGGTTGAACTTTACTATAAGTTTGCAAAGTAATATTAATTAAAAAACCTATGCCCTGATTGTCGAGAACCAGGTATGTTGGGGTTAGCGTAACAATTTTACCCGTAAGATAATCGTACATTTTGTATAGATAGATTAACTTGCTTAATAGTAAAAAAACTTTGCCCAAATATACATTTTTGCATAATACTGCAAAAGTTTTATTCTAAATACTAATTTGGTTGATAGGTGAATATTTATTGTATTTAAAAAAATTTTATAATTTAATGTTCAAAATAATCGATAAATGAGACAAAAGATTTATATAACTATTTTAAGATGTCTGAACTATACTTTTTTCTTAAAACAGAATTAGTTAGTGTCAAAATGCTACTAAGTTAAAAATCTTAAAATTAATGCATTAACTTTATGTTGTTGAAGAATACCATCCTGTCAAAAGAGATATCAGTAAAATGAAGAAGGATAAGAACTGTATCTGTGTAAAAATAACATTTAGTTGGAACAACAACATAAATGTTAGTATAACACATTCATTTTTAATGATTTACTGAAAAAAATCTTTTGCAATTGACTATTGCTGTATATATTTTTGGGTACAATTTTTACAAACTAACACGCAACACACACTAATTAAAAAACAGGAAATCTATGATGAGAAAAGCTACATTACTATTGGTTTCCCTGTTGAGTTTTTCCTTATTGTATTCTCAGGAAAAAACCATAACAGGGAAAGTAAAAGATGAGACTGGCGCTGGATTACCAGGTGCTACAGTACAATTAAAAGGGACACAAACAGGTACAATGACCGATGTCAATGGTGACTTTACGCTTAAAGTACCAGCTACGGGAGGTACTTTGGTTGTATCTTATGTAGGCTACACGACTCAGGAGCTTGCAATTGGTGAGAACACGAATTTTGTAATTGACCTTAAGCCTGCAGTTACTGAGCTTGAAGAAGCGGTTGTAATAGGTTATGGTATTCAGAAAAAAAGTTTAGTAACAGCTGCAATTACAAAGATCGATTCAAAAGATATTACTTCAGCTCCTGTGGCCCGACTCGACCAGGCTATGCAGGGGAAGGCAGCAGGGGTATATATCGCTCAAAGTTCGGGTGCGCCGGGAGGTAGTATGTCGGTTAAAATTCGAGGAAATGCATCGGATGGAAGTAACGAACCTATTTATATTGTAAATGGTGTCAAAGTTAGAAACATAGACTTTTTATCGCCAGGTGATATAGAATCGGTAGAAGTGCTAAAAGATGCCGCTTCGGCTGCAATTTATGGTACTGAAGGAGGTAATGGGGTTGTTATTATCACAACCAAAAAAGCGACCAAGGGTATTTCACAGGTTAATTACAATTATTATCATGGATGGCAATCGGCAGCTCACGTACTCAAGTCGATGAGTGCCGAACAATATATTGCATACATGAAAGAAGCCTTTAAAAATGAGCTGGATAATGGGGTTATTAACCAAGGAGCATACGATGCTGCCATCGCAAAGTATAATGCAATGCAGACTTCGGGAAACTCTACAAACTGGTTGGATGAGATTTTTGGAACAGCCCCTATGGATGAGCACAATTTATCTTTTAATACCAGTACCGATAAATCGTCCTATCTACTTAGTGCTTCCTATTTAACTCAGGATGGTATTGTAGGGGGAGATAAAGCTAATTTTACACGTTATACATTTACGCTCAACAATAGTAATCAAATTAAAGACTGGTTAAATATAGAAACTAATCTTACGTACTCTAAATCTAAGCGTAATAACTTAAATGAAAATTCAGATTTTGGCAATGGAATTATCAACTCTGCCCTATATTTCGATCCTACTATCCCTGTTTATTACAAAGATGAGACTGAACTTCCGGTAGGTTGGCGGCCGAACGATCCCGGAACAATATATCCGTCTCTCGTAAAAACAAAAGATGGTAAAATTTTCCACAACTCGACCGAAACTATGGGCGATGTGGCCAACCCGATGGCTATTATTTACATGACAAAAAACACTACGCAAAGGGAAAATCTATTGGGTAATATTAAAACGGAAATCTCTTTACCTTTCAAGTTAAAATTCACTAACTTAATTGGTTTGGATTATGGATTGGTGAACGACGATATATTTACACCCAGATATTTTTTCGATGCAACCAATTCGCAAACCAATGATAGTTTGGTAAGCTTAAAGAGCAGTTTTACCAAATATTACAAGTATAACTTTGACAATTATGTGACTTTTAATTTCAGCCTTTTCGAAGATCTTAATTTCGACGGCTTGTTGGGTACTTCTTACGAAAATAGTTCGCCTTATTATCTTACAGCTACAGGTTATAAATTTCCTTACGGTAGCTCCGATTATGCATACCTATATAATAATCAATCGGGTAGCGACCCTGTGATTTCAGGTGGATATGGTTCAGAAGGTCATGCTGATTCTACTCTTCTTTTGGCTTCCTATTTTGGACGTTTATCGGCCAACTATAAAGAATTAATTATGGGTCAGGTGAATTTCCGACGCGACGGCTCATCGTTGTTCGGCCCTAATCACAAGTTTGCATACTTCCCTTCTTTTTCAGTAGGGGTTAATTTTTACAAATTTTTGCAAACGCCAATGCCATTCTTAAGTAATGGTAAACTACGTTATAGTTGGGGGGAAAACGGTAACCAGCAAAATCTCGGAATGTGGGCATATACTTCAACAATCCGACAGTTTACAGCTTATACCGATGCGTCGGGTAATGCTTTGTTAGGTGCTATTCCTCGACGTCCTGCCAATCCCGATTTGGTTTGGGAAACTAGTAGACAACACGATGTTGGAATGGATTTGGGCTTTTTTGCCAACCGACTTACATTTACTGTCGATTATTTTTACAAAACTACAGTCGACCAAATTAATGTGAAAGCTAAAGATCCGTATTATCATGGTTTTCAAAGTCCTCCAATCGAAAATAATGGTAAAATTCTGAACAAAGGTTGGGAATTCGATCTAACTTATCGCGAAGCTCAAAAGGAATTTAAATACTCAATAACGGCCAATGCTTCTTATCTTTCAAATAAAGTTTTATCGTATGGCTCAGCATACAAAGATGGGTACCGCATGAATGTCGGAGATTTTGTAACACGTTATCAACCTGGTTACCCAGTTTGGTATTTCATTGGGCTTAAGGCTGAAGGCGTTTTCCAGACAAAAGATGAAATTAATAGCTATACTGGAAGAGATTCATCGGGTAATGCTATTCTCGATAGAAATGGAAACCCAGTTAAAATTCAACCAAAAGCTATACCAGGAGATGTAAAATATGCCGATTTAAATAAGAACGGTAAAATTGATGACGGGGACCGTACCTACATTGGAAAACCACTGCCCGATTGGATGTTTGGTTTAAATTTTTCTTGTAATTACAAATGGTTCGATTTTAGCATTTTCTTTCAAGGGGTTACCGGAAACCAAATTTTCTTCTCTGCTATTCAGGTTAGCCGTCCACAATACAATAAACCTGAGTTTTATTATACCGAACGATGGACAGGCCCTGGTACCTCTAACAAGTTTCCAAGAGCTACTTACAAGGACAACAACAATAACTTCAGGGCAAGCACACTCAATATTCACAATGGAGATTATCTACGACTAAAAAACATATCTTTTGGTATTACTTTGCCCGAGTCGTTGGTTAAAAAGGCAGGTATCCAAAAGTTACGCCTATATGTAACAGCAGCCAATCTGATTACCTGGACAAAATACAAGGGGAATGATCCGGAAGTAGGTCGACTATTCGACACCCAAAGTAATAATTCTTATGGCGTAGATAGAGGTTTGTATCCTCAACCCAGACTTATTACCACCGGTCTTAATCTTACTTTCTAACCTTTCAAACTAAAAAAGCTATGAGAAAAATAAAGATATTATATGTTAATGTTGTAGGAGCAATATTTTTGCTTGCTACTTGTACCGAAAAAGACATAGAAGTAACACCCACTACCGAGATAGCTGATGCTTACTATCGTATGCCTGAGAATATACCAACTATTCTTGCTACTACCTACAACTTTCTTTGGGTACGAACTGGTCCATGGGGTAATTCTCACCGTGCCTGGGGTAATTTTCCTTCGGACGACGCCTATACCGGTGGAGCTGATGATGGTGATCAACAGACCTATCAGGATGCTGATAAGTACCAAGTTACCCCACTCGATCCAGCTAGTAACCTTATGACACAATGGCGTGTAAATTTTCAAGGAATTTATGCTTGCAACTTATTAATTGACAATGTTCCTGCTACAACTGATGCTAATCTTCAGGCCATTGCCGAAGCAAAATTCTTAAAAGCTCTTTATTATTTTGAGCTGGCAAGAATGTTTGGAGGATTACCCTTACTTACCAAAGTAGCATCTCCTACCGAACAATTTTCACGTTCCACCTATGAAGAAACACTTGAATATATTGCTCAGCTGCTACGCGAGGCTATAGCCACAAAAAAACTCGATGGTTCAACCCCCGCCATGCAACAGCGAAGTGGGTTGTCGGGACCCGATAACGGACGGGCCACTCTTGCGAGTGCTCAAGCTTTATTAGGAAAAGTTTATCTGTATCAGAAAAAATATGCTGAAGCTATTGAAATTCTCTTAAAAGTTGATCAAAATCCAAATTATGAATTGGAAGCAAATTATTCTGATATTTTCGAGGCTACCAATAAATTTGGAAAAGAGAGTCTTTTTGAAGTTTGCTATGCTAAAGCAAATGCAGTTGAAGGAAGTGCAATGGGAAATGGTGAAATTCAGCTATTTGGTCCGCGTCCAACAACGTTGAGTCAGTTCAATGCGGATATTCTTGCAGGTTGGGGATTCGATCAGCCCTCACAAAGTTTGGTTGATGCCTATAAAAGCCAAAATGATTATGTGCGGCTTAATAAAACTGTAATATCGTCGGATAGCTTACAGGCAATATACACCACCTATTCGGGAGATGCAACACCTATTGTTTGGCAAAATGCAAAAGATGGATACTGGGACGGAAAGCATCTTCCTCGTAAAAGTAATAGGGGTGCAGCATGGGGTAACGATTATACAAACACTATTATCCTTCGCTTAGCCGATGTATATTTAATGTTAGCCGAGGCTTATAATCAGACTGGAAACGATGCTAAGGCACAGGAATATCTTAACCGAGTTAGAACCAGGGTTGGACTACCTAATGTGACAGCTACCGGAAGCGCTCTTTATGAAGCTATTAAACTTGAACGCAGGTTAGAACTTGCCCTTGAGGGAGAAAGATATTTTGATTTGTTACGTTGGGGTGATGCCGAAACTTACCTTGGGCCTCTTGGCTGGATAGATGGAACGCCCGGGAAGAAAACAAATGGTCTTTTCCCCATTCCTCAAGCCGAAATAAACCGTACTGACGGACCAAGTAAATTGGTACAGAATCCAGGATATTAGGCAAATAAAGACTTTCCGGGTATCAACTGCCCGGAAAGTTCAAAAAAATGTTAATTTTGTATTTGCTTTTTTGAAAAATATTATATCTTTGGGATACATAATCAATACCTTTTAGTATTAACTTAAAACTTACAACTTATGAAAAAGGCAATGTTTACTCTTTTGACTGCTTTTGCTGCAGTAGTATGGGTGAGCGCAGGAACTACATCTCCCACCTCTCCACTTGTTATTAAACATGCTTCTGGTGCTATTAACATCGATGGTGTTGGTGACGATGCAGCTTGGGGCAATATTAATGCCGTGGATGTTGCTATCCAAAAAACTCTAAAGGATCCAAATTTCGGTGGTAATTTTAAACTCACTTACGACCAGACTAACATTTATGTTTTAGTTACTGTTAACGATGCCACCCCTAATCAGGACGGTGCTTCGACCTGGCAGAGCGACTGTGTTGAACTTTTCTTTGCTATGGACACTAATACCCATAGTAAATATCAGTCGGGCGACTGGCAGATCCGTAAAATTGCTTCCAAATCTCAGGCCGATGGCGGTGTTGACGGCAGCGACAATGTAGGTAAAGTTCTTTTAGAAGACCCTAATTTCAAAGTTGAGCAGGTGGACGGTGCTACAGGATATGTTCAGGAATGGCAGCTACCTATCAATACGCTGAAACAAGATGCTGCTTTTGATGGCCAGAACATTCGTTTCGATATTCAGTTGGCTGACAACGACGGTACTGGTAATAACAGAACCGACCAGCGTTTCTGGAACGATGGTGCCGATGACCAGTGGAATCAGACCACCCACATGGGTTATGTTAAGTTTGAATGGGCTCTTAACGTAAAACCTGTTGCTAAAGCTTCCTCGATTCGTATCAAAGCTAACAGCATCGAGTTTGCTAAATCGGTTAAGGAAGTTAATGTATACAGCATTACCGGCCAGCTCATGCTCAAAGCTCAGAACGTAAATGCTATCAGCACATCGGCTCTTAAGAGTGGTGTTTACTTTGTTGTTGCTGACGGCGAAAAAGCTAAATTTGTTATTAAGTAAGGTATAAACCTTAATAAGATTATGGGAGGCGTCCAAGAGGCGCCTCTTTTTTTGTTAAAAAAACGTAATTGAATTCATAGTTTGGCAAGCATTTTGTAACATTGCCCCAGTTTATTTTATTTTT
>JAOAFU010000137.1 GCA_026416115.1 Bacteroidales bacterium
TCCATGATATTTATGAAAACGCCACTGAACCCAAGCATCTTTTAAAAAAATAGTAAAACGATTGGCTTTACTATCACTACCAACAGAGAAGTTTTTTTCGTCCGATTCTATAGCAAATCTCGAGGAAAGATTATTACTCAATTTGTAATCGTAATAAATCAATGCACGTTGCACAGCAAAACCATTGACATCCTTTGCACCTGAATATGCAGTATTTTTTAAATTTTTAATGGCAGTATCGCGTTCGACATTGTAATAATATGAACCAAATAATGTTCCACCAATTTTACCAGACGGTTCATTCGGGTTTTGTGACATTAAAACATTTGCACTCGCCAAAAGAAAAATAGAGGACACCAATTTTTTCATTATCATAATTTTAATTTTAAGTTTAAAAATTATTAAAATAATTGATTTGCATTCAATCAATACATTAAATTAAAATTAACAATTATTGCAAAAATACACTTTTTTTAAAGTAAAATTTTTCAAGAAAAGTGATTACCATGGTTAATATAAAGTATTATTATATCTCAATATATTTATATACAAGCATTTAATCTAAAAAATTAAATAACAAGATGATAATATCTGAAAATTATTGTATCGAATAAAATTAATTAAGAAGTTCAAACCTCAACCACCAATCTGGTTTGTACACGTTTTGTATGTTATGATTTTATAATCAGAATTCCACCTAAGAAATAGATGAATCTTTTAAACATTATTGTATACTTGTTTTCAAATGTTTAAAAAACTCCCAGATAACAATTCCTGCCGAAACTGAAATATTTAGCGAATGCTTAGTGCCAAATTGCCGTATTTCGATACAATAATTGCTCTCCTCTATTACTTCCTGACAAACACCTTTTACTTCGTTGCCGAAAATAATAGCATACTTGCTTTCTGGTTTTATCACAAAGTCTTCGATAGGAATTGCTTGGTCGGTTTGCTCGATAGAAATAATAGTATACCCATAATCCTTAAGTTCTCTAACAGCCTGAAGGGGATGTTCGTAATATTTCCAGTCGACTGTATTTTCGGCTCCTAAGGCTGATTTATGAATTTCGGGATTGGGTGGAGTAGCGGTAATACCGCAGAGACAAATAGCTTCAACACGAAAAGCATCGGAAGTTCGAAACACTGAACCAACATTGTGCTGACTTCGAACATTATCCAAAATCACAATTAAGGGTATTTTAGCTGCTTGCTTAAATTCTTCGGTCGATAACCGATTTAGCTCACTGTTAAGCAATTTACGCATGTTTTCATTTTTTATGGCTTCGAAATTAAAAAAATGTTATTTTTCGAAAAGAAAAACATTTGATTAATTGTTTAAACAAATAGCAATTTAAAGAAAGAATATATGAATCTACATGAGTACCAGTCGAAAGCTTTGCTTAGGCAATATGGAGTTAATGTACCAATTGGCAAAATGATTGAGAATGCTTTGGATGCAGAAAAAGTTGCCAGAGAAATACCCACCGACACCTGGGCTGTTAAAGCTCAAATCCATGCAGGAGGAAGAGGTAAAGCGGGAGGGGTTAAAATAGCAAAGTCGCCCGAAGAGGTAGTTAATCTCTCTTCGCAGATGCTGGGTATGAAACTTATTACACATCAAACAGGACCCGAAGGCAAAATTGTTAGAAAACTGCTTATTGAACAAGGGATCTACTACCCAGGACCTTCGCCAATTAAAGAGTTTTACCTGAGTTTTCTTTTAAATCGCAATACCTCTCGTTACGAGATTATTTATTCTACTGAGGGAGGAATGGACATCGAAGCAGTAGCTGAAAAAAATCCCGAATTAATTTTTCGTGAAAGTATCGACCCTAAAGTGGGTCTTATGCCTTTTCAGGCGCGTAAAATTGCTTTTAATCTTGGACTTGAAGGGCAAGCATGGAAAGAGATGACCCTTTTTATCCAGCGCCTTTACGAAGCATTTATCGGACTCGATGCTTCTATGCTTGAGATTAATCCCGTCCTTAAAAGTTCCGACGATCGGATATGGGCAGCCGATGTAAAGTTGATTATCGACGATAATGCCATATTTCGACACCCCGATATTGCAGCATTACGTGATATAAATGAAGAAGATCCGGCTGAAACGGAAGCAACAGCTTACAATCTGAATTTTATTAAATTAAGTGGAAATGTAGGATGCATGGTTAATGGTGCTGGTTTAGCCATGGCTACCATGGATATGATAAAACTCTCAGGAGGCGAACCAGCCAATTTTCTGGATGTTGGGGGCGCAGCAAATGCACAAACCGTCGAAGCAGGTTTTAAAATTATACTCAAAGATCCTAATGTAAAAGCTATACTTATCAATATTTTTGGAGGTATCGTTCGCTGCGACCGCGTAGCGCAAGGAGTTGTTGAAGCCTACAAAAACATTGGCCATATTACTGTTCCCATCATTGTCCGACTTCAAGGAACAAATGCTCTTGAAGGGAAAAAGCTTATAGACGAATCGGGATTAAAAGTTGCAGGTGCTACAACGATTGAGGAAGCTGCTGAATTGGTTAAAAAAGCTTTGGCCGAATAGCTATCGTTGGTGCGATCCATCGCAAAAAGGTTTATTTTGCGAACGTCCACATCGACAAAAATAAGCTTCTTCGAGCTCTTGAACATTCCCTTTGCTATCGATAATTTTAAGTTTTCCTTTAGCGTAAATTGGGCCATGGGGTTCTAGATGAAATTCTACAGGCCCTTGTTCCATGCTTTCCATATTACAATTACAATAAGTTATTCACTAGTAAATCCTATTTTACGATGATGCCCGTCGCAGAAAGGAGGATTCATTGTTCCACCACACCGACAAAAAGAAGTTATAGTCATATGCTTGAGTTTTTCACCTTTTTCGTTATAAATCTCAAACGATCCCTGCACAACAAGAGGACCATCGCGCATTACCTGCACAGTAACAGGCATGTATTTGGGTATATTGCTAAATTCCATCGCTTGACGTACTTTCTCATCTTGTTCCTGCTGTAATTTATTTTTTTCAGGATCGTTCCACCGATACGAAAGGGCAGCAGTTGGGCATTTCCTTACCACCTCAATTATTCTCTCTGTGGAGGCACCATTCATATTTACCCACGGGCGCTTGAGAGGATCGAAAACTTCGCGCAATTCCTTGTAGCATGTGGTTGCATGAATACACTTAGAAGGCTGCCAAATGACAGTGATTTCACCATTAGTATATTCTCTATTCTGTTCGTCCATATCATTTTGTTTATTACTCAAAAATAGTCAAAGGCAGTCAATGTCGGTATAATTATTGAAACAAAAATTTTATTCTATTGTTTTTTTCCATTATTTTAGAAACCTCGAAAGAAAACATTTGACTCATAAGAAATTGTAAATTATATATTAAATAATCAAAGGGATAGCGTAAATATGGAATCGTTTAATGTAGCTATATTAGGTTGTGGAACCGTTGGAAGTGGAGTTGCAAAAATTTTGCTTGATATACCCGAAGAGCTCTCGATACGAGCTAATAAAAAAATCAATCTGGTCAAAATAGTAGATCTTTATCCAGGCAAATCAGCATCCACATACAACCTTCCTATAGATTTGTTTTGTGGAGGAGGTAAGGACCTCACTCGAGAAGAAGCATCCCGATATATCGAAGAAATTATTACCGATTCGAGTATTAATTTAGTAGTAGAAACGATCGGTGGTACCAGCGATTACTTGCATGATGTTATGTTACGTGTTTTAAAGTCGGGCAAACATCTGGTTACTGCAAACAAGGCTATGCTAGCCGAGAAAGGCAACGATCTTTTTAGTGCTGCTCAACAGAACAATGTGTTGCTGGGTTACGAAGCTAGTGTATGTGGAGCTATCCCAATAATTAAAACCATACGAGAAAGTTTTACTGGAGATAAAATCATAGAAATATCGGGTATTTTAAATGGTACCAGCAACTACATTCTTTCCACCATGCAAAACGAAGGGCTCGACTTTCCTACAGCGCTCAAAAATGCTCAAGAAGCGGGTTATGCAGAAGCCGATCCTACGCTCGATATCAATGGTGGAGATGCGGCTCACAAACTTACCATACTTATTCGTCTTGCATTTGGAGCTAATATAGATTATTTCTCGTTACACAAAGAGGGAATCGACCAGATCTCGAAAGAAGATATAGATTTTGCCAACGAAATGGGCTGTAGCATAAAACTAATATGCTATGCTCGGCAGATGAATGGAAAAATCTTTGCTGCAGTTAAACCCATGATGGTTAAATCGGAAAACTTCCTATCCAAAGTCAATGGTGCTACTAATTGTGTACAAGTAAATAATTTATATAGTGGCAAGCACTATTTCGTAGGTAAAGGAGCTGGTAGTCTTGAAACTGCCAGTTCGGTTGTATCGGATATTGTTTTTGCAGCTCGGTACGAACAAAAAGCAATCAGCATGCCCGAATTAAAAAATTGTGAACTAATTGAGGCAGGATCGATTATGCTACCCTATAATATTACTTTTGCCACCGAAGATCGTCCGGGTATTACAGGTTTGGTTACTACAGCTATAGGCTCACAAAATATTAATATCGATACCGTAAGCCATAATCGCCATAACAAAGAGAAAGCATATTTCTCGGTGGTAACTATGCCCTGTACACTTAACCAAGTAAAACAAGCCATTGCCGAGATAAAACAAAAAGCTCCGGGATTACTACTTGAAGAACCAAAAATTCTACCCATTCTCTATTGACAGAGAAAAATTTCTAAATTTGCACTCCTTGAAAAGAAATTATTGTTTTTCAATTAAAGAGTGTATTCCATGCAAGAAATTCCTTCGAAGTACGATCCTTCACAAGTAGAAGATAAATGGTATCAATACTGGATGAAACATAAGTTGTTCCGTTCGGTACCCGATAATCGCGAACCCTATTGTATTGTAATACCTCCCCCTAATGTTACGGGGGTTCTGCATATGGGGCATATGCTCAACAATACTATTCAGGATGTGCTTATCCGAAGGGCACGAATGAAAGGTAAAAATGCTTGCTGGGTACCCGGTACCGACCATGCCTCAATTGCAACAGAAGCAAAAGTTGTTCAAAAGCTAGCTGCTGAGGGTATCAATAAATTTGATATTGGACGAGAAAAGTTTCTTGAACATGCTTGGGAATGGACTCATAAACATGGCGGCATCATCCTCGAACAGCTAAAAAAGCTTGGAGCCTCGTGCGACTGGGAGCGTAATTGCTTCACTATGGACCCTCCTCGTTACGAAAGTGTCATTAAAGTTTTTGTAGATCTATACAATCGAAATCTCATTTACAGGGGAGTTCGAATGGTCAACTGGGATCCTAAAGCTAAAACAGCACTTTCCGACGAAGAAGTAGTTTATACCGAAGTAAACTCCAAACTTTATTATGTAAAATATTTTCTCGAAAACAGCCACGATTATATTGTTGTTGCCACTACTCGACCCGAAACTATTCTCGGCGATACCGCTGTTTGCGTTAATCCCAACGACGAACGCTATCAGCATCTTAAAGGGAAAAATGTAATTGTGCCCATGGTTAACAGGGTTGTACCTGTTATTTTCGACGAATATGTTGATCCTAGTTTCGGGACAGGAGCCTTAAAAATTACCCCTGCTCACGACCTTGCCGACTACGAACTGGGATTAAAACATAACCTGCCAGTAATAGATATTCTCAATAACGATGGTACACTGAATGAAAAAGCACAGCTTTTTGTTGGTGAAGACCGCTTTGTAGCTCGCGAACTTAGTCATAAAAAACTCGAAGAATTAGGTCTCCTAGTCAAAGTCGAAGATTATACTAATAAGGTTGGCCTTTCGGAACGCACCCATGTTCCCATCGAACCACGACTTTCGCTCCAGTGGTTTCTGAAAATGAAGGAATTGGCGCGCCCCGCTCTCGAAAATGTTCTCAATGGAAATATCAAGCTTTATCCATCTAAATTTGTAAATACCTACCGTCATTGGATGGAGAACGTTAAGGATTGGTGTATTTCACGACAACTCTGGTGGGGTCATAGGATACCTGCTTACTATCTAGCCGATGGAAGTTTCGTAGTTGCTGAAAACGAGTATCAAGCATTAGAAAAAGCTAGGCAGAAAACCGGTAATCCTCATCTTACCCTATCCGACCTTCGCCAAGATGAAGATGTACTTGACACATGGTTCTCCTCTTGGCTTTGGCCTATATCGGTTTTCGATGGTATAAGATATCCCGAGAATCCCGAAATTAAATACTATTACCCTACTAACGATCTGGTTACTGCTCCCGATATCCTTTTCTTTTGGGTAGCGCGTATGATCATAGCAGGATATGCCTTTACCGGCGAAAAACCTTTTCGAAACGTATATTTAACTGGACTTATCCGCGACAAACAACGCAGGAAAATGTCCAAGTCGCTTGGAAACTCACCTGAACCCCTTGATCTGATTGCCAAATATTCGGCCGATGGGGTAAGAGTAGGTTTGTTACTATGCTCACCTGCTGGCAACGATATTCTGTTCGATGAGTCATTGACAGAACAAGGTCGTAACTTCGGTAACAAAATATGGAATGCTTTCCGATTGGTTCGAAGCTGGAAAATCGATGAACATATAGAACAACCTGCTTATACACAATTGGCCGTCGAATGGTTCGACGAACTATTGAACAAAACCATGGCTGAAATAGATGAGCATTTCGAGAATTTCCGAATAAGCGATGCGCTTATGACGCTTTACAAGCTTTTTTGGGACGAGTTCTCATCTTGGTACCTCGAAATTATCAAACCCGCCTACCAGCAACCTATCGATCGTAACACTTATCAAAAAACTGTAGAATATTTCGAAATACTCTTGAAACTTCTCCATCCTTTTATGCCTTTTATTACCGAAGAACTTTGGCAGCTCATGGACAAAAGGCAAGAAGGCCAAAGTATTATGATTGAGCAACTGCCACAACCAAGGATAGCAAAAACTAAAATTATTGAAGACTTTGAAATAGTTAAAGAGGCTATAACCCAAGTAAGAGCAATAAGAAAAGAAAAAAATATTGGGACCAAAGAACCAATAAAAATTTACATTAAGTCGGCCAATAACACTTACAATCCTTCTCTCGGAGTTATCCTTGCAAAAATGACACTGGCTGATAAAATAGAATTAACCGAAACCAAAATTTCCAATGCCTTTTCTTTCATGGTTCGGGCTGCCGAGTTTTTTGTCGAAACAGAGCAAAAAATTGATTTAGAGGAAGAACGCCAAAAAATACTCGACGAATTAAACTATACACGTGGTTTTTTAGAGTCGGTCATGAAAAAGCTCTCAAACGAACGTTTTGTTGCTAATGCTCCGGCACAGGTAGTGGAGTTGGAGCATAAAAAGCGAAAAGATGCAGAGGCTAAAATTTTAGCTCTCGAGGCCCGACTAAAAGAATTACAATAAGAAGTATAATGCTTCTTTATCACCAGAGCAAACCCATAAAGGCTTGCGTTACAATTATGGCAATGGCTACAACAAAAGTAGCCATAAGTGTGCCCATGGCTGCCCTTCTAAAATCGGGATAGAGAAAAAGAAAGAATATCCCCAAATTGGGTAATACGCAAAGGCTTAATAACTTAGTTAGAATACGAAATTGAACAAGAAAAGTATAAAACTCTTCAATACTGTATTTTTCGAAGTTGACAAAATAAGTAATCGTAAGCGTTGCAATAGGTGCGATAACACCTAATATAAATCCAATCCAGAACTTATTTAATGGCTTAAGCTTGTTACTGAGCCATTGCTGCACGTTATCTTTGTCCATTGAAATTCCATTTTTGTAAAATAGGGATGGCCGAATAAGCAGTAAAATCGAATTGTACGGGAACAATAGCGACATAATTATTTCTCAGTGCCCATTCGTCGGTTTCTTCGGCATGGGGCTCGAGATCTTCAAAAGTGCCAGTAAGCCAATAATAATCGAATCCGCTGGGATCGGTACGATGTTCAAATTCTTCGCGCCACACCCCATGGTTTTGCCTACAAATTTTCACCCCGGCAATTTTTTCAACTGGCAAATACGGAATGTTTACATTTAAACAAACACCCTTGGGTAATCCCTCGGAAAGGGTATTTAAAACAATTTGACGGGCAAAATACTGAGCTGTAGCAAAATCGGCATTAGCCGAAAAATCGAGCAGTGAGAAACCTATCGATGGAATTCCATTAAGGCATCCCTCTAGGGCAGCAGCCATTGTGCCCGAATATAATACACTCGACGAAGAATTACCCCCATGATTGATACCCGATAGAATTAAATCCGGACGACGGGGTAATATTCTATTTATCGCCATTTTAACACAATCGACAGGTGTTCCGTTGCAAGCATAAGCTGTAACCGAGTCGTACAAAGTCTCGCGATAAACTCTGATTGGATTTTTGACATTAATAGCATGCGACATACCACTTTGTGCATCGGTAGGCGCAACTACCACAACTTCTCCAAATTCGCTTCCAACTTCTACCAGTGCTCGTATGCCTTTTGCATCTATTCCATCATCATTTGTAACCAAAATGAGTTTATCCCTCTTTTCCATTTATCTCTTCCTTATAATAATTATAGGTATTTACGCTGCAAAGTTACCAAAAAACACCAACTTTATAGGAAAATATTTTTTTTGCAGAAATACAAGTGTTTCATTCAATAGATTATAAGCACTTTTAGTTTCTCCTAATAATATCCTTTTTATACACGTTATCGATTGGATTTCAAATAAGATAATATTGGATATACCTTATCTTTATTCTATACATCTTAATTAAAGAGACTACTCTCATTAATTATTAGTAATTTCCTTGTTAATTTACTTTCAATGGTTTGAAATTTTTTCATATGAAAAAATATAAATAACAAAATCATACAAACCATATAATTTATATATGAATACTAATACTCATATTAATCAAAATTTTTTGTTTAACACTAACAATTAATTCTATGAAAGCATTAATGAAAATTTTTAATCGAGCCTTCATAATGGCCATTTCTACAATTTTGCTACTCACCTTTGTTTCTTGTGAGGATGATGAAAAAGATCCAGCTTTTGTTGGAACGTGGGTAGCAACAGATGTTTTGTATTTTAGCGAGGACCAAAATTCCGAATATAAGGATATTATGACCTTTACCTCCAGCACATTTACCAATATTGGGCAAGTAAAAAATCCCAATACTAACCAATGGAAGGATTATGTATGTTTAAAGGGCAAAATATCAGTAACAGGAAATTTGCTAAATGTTACCATTACCGAAATAGGTATGACTTCGTTCGATTTGCTCACAGGTATGCCTACTGGTACTCTTGTATACTACAAAGATACTCAAAGCGAGTTTAGTCAAATAATGTCCGAGTTTGGAATGGATAAAACCTTTAAATCGGAATATAGTGTTTCTGGAAATACATTAACTCTCAAAACAGACCATAATGATGATGGCGACTACAACGACGAAGGTGAAATTACTGTTTATTCTCGACAAAAATGATAATCGAGTGAAAACATACAATTAATAATCAGTATAGAAAAAAATCCCGGTCGACAAGTCCGGGATTTTTTTTGAGAACAGGAACGAAACAACACGAAAATTATGACAATAAAAAAGTATTTCAACATAAACTAAAAACTGGCATAAGAATGTTCAGAAATATCAAGAGACAAAGAAGTAAGTACTGTTATTATCGAAAGTTAAATTTGTTTTTTACAAAACACATACCTTTTCGGAACATCTTATATCCTAACCCAATCGAATTAAACGCTTATTTTGTGATTGTTTGCCTTTTGTAATCATGTAAATCGAATAGATAACTACTTAAACATTACACTTATGAAGAAAACAATAATTATTTGGGCAGCAATTCTTGCATTTTTTGCCCAATGCTCCCCCCGTAAAGAAGTAACATCGATCGATAACGGGGTTGTAATTAAAACAGATAAAATTAATATTAAAGTTCAATTTTATCGCGATAATGTGGTCAGAATCCAGAAATGGTTGCCACATGAAAGCGATCAGAAATTAAGTCTTTCTGTATGTGTCGATACGCTATTGCCAATTGAACTTCAAAAAGTTGAAGACGACCGAGGTTTAACAATATTTAGCCAAAAATTAAAAGTTAAAATCGATTACCGAAAAGGATCGGTTGAATTTATAGACAATCAAGGGAATTCAATTTTAAGTGAAGGAAAATGCAACTTTAAACCTGTGATATACGAAACTGACTCGGCTTATAATATTGAACAGCAATTTATTCTATCGTCCGATGAAGGAGTATACGGCTTAGGGCAACATCAGGCAGGAATTATGAATTACAGGGGACAGAAGGTCCTTTTAGCACAAGCAAATACTGAAGCTGTAAATCCATTTCTGGTTTCTACTAAAAATTACGGTATTCTTTGGGATAATTATTCATTAACCTCGTACACCGACGATGGAAAAAAATATGCAAGTTGGTGGTCGGATGTAGCCGATAATATAGATTACTATCTCATTAAGGGAGACAATATGGACAGCGTCATTGCTGGTTATCGGTATTTAACAGGTACAGCACCTCTCTACGGTAAATGGGCATATGGCTACTGGCAAAGTAAAGAGCATTACGATAACCAAAAAGAAATAACTGCAGTTGTTCGAAAATACCGTGAGCTTCAAATACCCATTGATAACATCATACAAGACTGGGATTATTGGAATGGGGCTCCTAACTGGGGTAGCATGCAATTCGACAAAACACTGTTTCCCGATCCCGAAGGCATGATTAAAGAATTCCACAACCGCAATTTTCATTTCATGATATCCATTTGGCCAGCCATGGGTCCAAATACTGAAATATACAAAGAGATGGATGCAAAAGGATTTCTTTATAAACCAATTGGTTGGGCGGGATTTAAATATTACGATGCCTATAATCCTGAGGCCAATGCTCTTTATTGGCAATATTTGAAAAAAGGACTTGCCAGTAAAGGAGTAGATGCTTGGTGGATGGATTCGACCGAGCCCGATGTGGTTAATGCACTTACCAAGGAAGCCACGAATTATGAGTTAAAAAAGATGGGAAGTAACTATCTTGGAACTTTTGCCCGATATCTCAATCCATATTCGTTAGTAATGACCGAAAATATTTACAAAAATTGGAGAAAAGATTTTCCCGATAAACGCTGCTACATATTAACCCGTTCGACCTACGCGGGCCAACAACGTAATGCAGCTACTACCTGGAGCGGTGATATTGGCGCTAACTGGCAGGTATACCGCAACCAGATCTCTGCAGGTGTAAATCATAGTATGTCGGGTATTCCTTATTGGACATTCGACATAGGCGCTTTTGTAATTGGTGCATACGAAGGTGTTTTCTCTACTGGTGGTAAGAACCCAGCCTATCAAGAACTATATACCCGTATGTTCCAATTGGGTGTTTTCAGTCCAATTTTCCGTTCGCATGGCTCTGAAACACCACGTGAAATTTGGGAATTTGGAGAATTTACCCAAACTTTAATAAAATATGATCATTTGCGCTATCGACTCCTACCTTACATTTATTCGCTAGCATGGAAGGTCACTTCCGAGGGATATACAATCATGAGAGGATTGCCTATGGATTTTGCACACGATAAAAAAACATACAATATCGATGATGAATTTATGTTTGGTTCCGCCATACTTGTTGCACCCGTAACCGAGTATATGTACTATTGCCCACCGCAGCCAAGTGTTAAAGTTGAATCAAAATTTTTCAGAACTCCCGACGGGAAACAAGGGCTATTGGCACGATATTACAAGGATGATAATTACAAAATTCTTGGCAAGGAACAAATCGATAAAAATATTGATGTTTTCTGGTATACAGGTCGTCCCAATTATGTAACCGATTCCATGTTTTCGATTCGCTGGTCAGGTAAGTTAATTCCCCAAGAGACTGGAAAGTACCAATTCCATATGAAAAGTTTTGATCGTAAACGCATTTTCTTGAATGGAAAACAACTTCCAATTGTCTATACCAGCGTAGAACAATATACCGATACCTTTCATCTCGAAGCCGGAAAAGCATACGATATAGTCGTTGAAACAGAAAACAAATCGACGGGTGCTGCTCGAATGCAGCTTTTCTGGAAAACACCCTCCATTTTTGCTAAAGAACATTCGAACGAGGTAAAGGCTAAAACAAGAAAACTATACCTCCCCTCTGCAAAAGGCTGGTATAACTTCTGGACTGGTGAATATACTGAAGGAGGAAAAGATATAGTAACGGATGCACCAATTGAAATTATCCCACTTTTCGTAAAAGCTGGTTCAATTATACCTATGGGACCTTTTGTCCAATATGCTAACGAAAAACCAGCCGACCCGATTGAGCTAAGAATATATAAAGGTGATAACGGATCATTTGTACTTTACGAGGATGAAAGCGATAATTACAACTACGAAAAAGGAATTTATTCAACAATTCGATTCGACTGGGACGACACAAATAAAACATTGACTATAGGTAAACGTAAGGGAGAATTTCCTGGTATGTTGAAAAAAAGAACAATTAATGTAATACTGGTTGACAAAAATAAAGGTGTGGGATTGGAAATTTCAAGAAGAGTTGATAAAACAGTTAATTATACCGGTGATGAAATTGTGATAAAATTTTAACCATTTATTTCAGGATTTGTCACCTTAAAAAACAAAAACGCTTTACATGCATTATCGATGTAAAGCGTTTGTTTTTTACAGTTGCGATATTTCTCCCCTTTTTAGCCCGTTTTATCCTACTCCCCTGGATTGTCGAACCTTTACCTTTGTTGATAAGATAAGTTATTCTTTAGCTATGAAAAAATGGGGTTTAATTTCATTCATGCTAATGGTATGTGTTAGCATCTGGGCCGAAGATGGATATAAACTTTGGCTTAGGTACAATAAAAAAGATGATAAAAATAAAGAATATTATTCTAAGTTCCTCTCAAGCATTATGCTACAATCGAGTTCTCCGATAGGAAAATCAATTAAAGAAGAGATTGAGAAGGGATGTTACGAAATGTTAACTTCAAAGCCGGAATTTGTAAACAAGTTCCAAGAAAAATGTTTATTAATTATTTCAACACCAGATAATTACCCTTCTTTTAAAAAAATTTTTCAAAAAGAGCTCTCCCAAATCAATCAAGAAGGTTATATCATCAGAAATATAAAAATTAATAATCATCGAGTAATTGCAATAACCTCTCTATCTGAGTCTGGATTGCTTTATGGTGTGTTTCATTTACTAAAACTCATCAATCTTGACAATAATTTAGACAATATAAATATCGTTAGCTCTCCAAAGATACAATATAGGGTGCTAAACCATTGGGATAACCCCGACGGAAGTATCGAAAGAGGATATGCTGGAACCTCGTTATGGTATGGAAAAAAGAAAATCGATACCTTGAGAATTATCGACTATGCCCGAGCCAATGCTTCATTGGGCATCAACACTGTTGTGATAAACAACGTCAATGCTTCACCCTCAATGCTTTCCGACACAAGCATTCTGTTTACAGCTTCTTTAGCAAACATTTTTAGGAAGTACGGAATTAAAACCATGATGTCGATTAACTTTTCAACTCCAAAGTACCTGGGAGGTTTATCAAATTCCGATCCTCTCAATCCTGAAGTTATTGGATGGTGGAGAGAAAAGATTGCTGAAATCTATAGCATTATACCCGATTTTGCAGGTTTTCTTGTAAAAGCGAATTCAGAAGGTTTACCAGGCCCTCAAGACTATGGACGTACGCATGCCGATGGTGCAAACATGCTTGCTCGCTTGTTAAAACCTTATGGAGGTATAGTAGTATGGAGAGCTTTTGTATACTCCCCATCCAACGAAGATAGGGCCAAACAGGGATACAATGAGTTTGTTCCTCTCGATGGTAAGTTCTTAGACAATGTTGTAATTCAGGTAAAAAATGGACCTATCGATTTTCAGCCACGCGAGCCCTTTCACCCACTTTTTGGTGCCTTACAAAAAACCAATATTGGGATGGAGTTTCAGATTACCCAGGAATATCTTGGTTTTTCGACACATCTAGTATACCTCGCACCGTTGTATACCGAAGTACTCAAAAGCGACACATACGCAAAAGGCAAAGGAAGTACAGTTGGTAAAATCATTGATGGGAGTATTTTCCCACAAAAAATTACCCTTATGGCCGGTGTGGCCAATACAGGTTCCACTATCAACTGGTGCGGACACCACTTTGGACAGGCCAACTGGTATGCATTTGGCCGATTAGCATGGGACTATACACTGTCTGCCGAACAAATTGCCTCGGAATGGATAAAGCTAACCTTTACGAGAAATGATACTGCTTTGAAAATAATTTCGGACATTATGCTTGGCTCGCACGAAGCAGCTGTTAATTACATGACACCAATGGGTTTACACCACCTCATGGCTTATGAGCATCACTACGGACCTCAACCCTGGCTCGATACTGCTGCGCGCCCCGACTGGAATTCGGTGTACTACCATCGTGCAGATAGTATAGGCCTCGGCTTCGATCGTACTTCCAGAGGGTCAAATGCAGTGGCACAGTATTTTCCACCATTAAACCAAATTTTCGACAATCTCGAATCCTGCCCTCAAAAATACCTGCTCTGGTTTCACCACGTTCCCTGGAATTACAAATTGGGATCGGGTAGAAGTTTGTGGGATGAACTTTGTCTGAAATACAACCAAGGAGTTGAATCGGTTGTTGAAATGCAAAATTTTTGGCAAAAGATTCAGCCATATATCGATAACGACAGGTTTGTGGCAGTAAATGCAAAACTTTCGCGACAAGTAGAAGATGCCCGTTGGTGGAAAGAAGCATGTCTGCTCTATTTCCAGACTTTTTCCCGAATGCCATTTCCTTCATCCATCGAACCCATAAACAACACGCTTGAGTTCTATCAAAAAAAGAAAATTATTCCTCCTTACGAGTAAAAGTTCTTATTTAAAAAGCTCTTTTGCTGCACCGGCATCGATAAACCAATACATGTCGCCATGAATTGGTTTTATTTTAGATGCTGAATATTGACTTGCTTCAGGCTTTTGTTGCAAGATTTCACCTACTATGCCAGCTTTAGCAAAACCAGTCACTTGAAAAACTATCTTAGCAGCCCTATTTATAATCCAAGGAGTTAAAGTTATTCGCTGCTGTTGTGTATTTGGGTTGATAGTAACCGCAACCAGCTTGTTACCATCGTATAACTCTGCCTGATCCGGAAATAACGATGCCGTGTGTCCATCGGCTCCCATACCCAACAGGATTAAATCGAATCGAGGAACATTATCTTCCAAAGGAACAATCGACATAATCTCCTCGGCATAACGAACAGACTCCTTATGAGGATCGGATTC
The DNA here is from genome assembly GCA_026416115.1 of Bacteroidales bacterium. GTDB lineage: Bacteria > Bacteroidota > Bacteroidia > Bacteroidales > DTGW01 > JAKPGM01. The sequence continues at coordinate 15,372 of JAOAFU010000137.1, forward strand.
ACCCCTGATGCGATGTATTTGAGCGGACGGTATTTCTATTTTACTCAACAAATTCACAAACGCAGTTTTATAGTTGCTATCATTATCATCGGGTGGAACACAACGTTCGTCGGCCCAGAAGAAATGAATCCGACCCCAATCAATGTATTTTCCATAGTACGAAGCAAGATAATTAAAAAATAAAACCGGTGTTGTTCCTCCCGAGAGTGCTATATAATACTTCTTCGAAGCATTCGAATGATTAAATACCTGCGAATAAAACCACCCGGCAAGTTCTTCGGCCAGCTTTACAGGAGTGGGAGCTACAAATAAAGAGTTTTCGGAAAATCTCATTACTATCTTTTTTAAATTTGGGTTTTATCGTAATTGAACCCTTTTTAAATTTTTGCGCAAAATAAAAGGAAAAATTTTTTATTCGTGAATATTACATCAAAATATCATCAATTTTCAATTAATCAGTGTATTATAAGTAAAATCAAATTATTCTTGCAACTGATTCGACACTTTCTCCCTCTTTTTAACTAATACTTTTTACGTATTCGCAAAATCCACAAATTAATGAACTAAAATCATTTTTTTTTCCGATGCGGCTCCTGTCTGTCATAACGTAACTTTGATAAAAAGATTATGTTATGGATCCGATTTTGCAAAAATTTCGTAGCAAGTTTATTGAAGAGGCATATCAGCTTCTCGATCAGCTTGAGAAAACACTTTTAGAGCTCGAGCAAAACCAACAAAATATCGATTTAATTCATGCTGCCTTTCGAGCTATGCACACTTTAAAGGGCACAAGTGGTATGTATGGATTCGAGGCTATTAGTGAGTTTACTCATCAGTTCGAGAGCCTCTTCCAAAACATCAGAGAGGGTAAAATTGAACTCGATAGAAATATCATCGAAATTTCTCTCAAATCGGTTGATCATCTACGTCAGTTACTTCAGGATGAAAATTTGGAAAAAAATGAAAATAAATCAACTCATACCCAGTTGATCAAAGAAGTGGTGGTCTTGCTTAATAGGATTGAAAGCCCAATTTTAAACGAAAATAAACCCCAAAATCAATCAAATAATAATGAGGAAGAAAAAACATTTACCTATCAGATATTGCTTCGCACCGACGAAAAACTTTTTTTTAGAGGAATAAACCTATTAAACATTTTTAAAGATTTGTCGGAACGTGGTAATTTCTATATTGAACACTTGAAAAACATGAGTAATGACGATGCCGATTGGTGGAACATAATTTATACAACCGATGCTCAAGAAGAAGATATTCGCGAAATTCTCATGTTTATTGAAGACAACTGTTTTGTATCGCGCCTAAGCGAACGAAACCTTATCGAACAATTTGAAAACACTAACCAAATTATTGATGAAAAAAGTATCCTTGAATATATAGAGGCAGGAAATTACGATAATACCAGAAAAGAGAGCTCCTTAACGAAAGAAAGTAATACTAAGGTCCCTCATTCGAATCGACGAATAGCAGTTGATTCAAACAAACTCGACTTGCTGATGTATCTGGTTAGCGAACTAATTACAGTTAACGCCCAACTTAATATAGCACACGAAAAAACCGATCTTATAAACCTGGGACGCTATCTCGAGAAACTCGACAGCCTATCAAAACATTTCAGAAATAATGCATTGGAGTTACGACTAGTGCCGTTAGCAGATATTGTGCTCAGATTCCAACGAATGATACGCGATCTTTCGAAACAACTTCAGAAAAAAATTAAACTCATTACTCATGGAGTAGAAGTTGAACTCGATAAAAGCACAATAGACCAACTCTACGAACCATTGATGCACATCATCCGCAATTGTATCGATCATGGAATAGAACAGCCCTCTATTCGGCGACAGAAAGGAAAGTCTGAAGAAGGTACGATCACTATTACGGCATCGCACTCGGGTAATCATGTTATTATTACTGTTGAAGACGACGGGTGTGGTATCGATCACGAAAAAGTAAGACGTAAAGCTGTAGAAAAAGGTATATGGCCCGAAAATTATAAACCCTCTGAAAAAGAAATCTATGATTTGATTTTTTTGCCAGGTTTTTCAACAGCACAAAGCCTAACTGCAGTGTCAGGACGTGGAGTGGGAATGGATGTAGTTTTAAAGAAAATACAAGACTTGCGTGGAAACATTATCGTTAGCTCGCAACGCGAAGTAGGAACAAAATTTACGATATACTTACAACAGTCAATGGCAATACTCGACACCTTACTTTTCACCGTCGAGAATCAGTTTTTTGTTGTCCCCATCTCTGATATCGAGGTATGTGAACAAACTTCGCTTACCAATATCATAAACCGTGAACATACTAAAACTTTCGTTTTTCGTAACCAGCTAATCCCTTACGTTAACTTACGTCAACATTTCCAGTTGACAGGTGAGTATCCATCGAAAGTCAAAGTTATTGTTGTCAATCATTCGCAGGGAAATCTGGCGATACTTGCCGATAAAATTGTTGGCGAGCATCAAGCAGTTCTCAAGCCATTAGGAAGCATGTTACGCAATCAAAAATTTATCACCTCTGCTTGCCAGCTTGGAGATGGTAATATGGCCTTTATGCTCGATATTGCCGAGCTTAACCGTAGCCTTACAAATAACTTATATCAACAACATATTTCGATTCAAAATTAAAATGCTGAATTATGAGCCAAACCTATTTGTCATTTATTGTCCATGGAGAACTTTTTGCCATAAATGTATCGAAAGTTCTCGAGGTACTTCAAAAACAGCCCATAACCCAGGTCCCTAATGCACCGGATTATATAAAGGGAATAATAAATTTCAGGGGAGAAGTGGTGCCTGTTTTTGAAACCCGTATTCGGTTTAACTTCCCACCCCGCCCCGATGGGGATCCTTTCGTCATTATAGTTCTTGATATCTCCGACGAAAATCAGACTCTACGCATGGGAGCCATTGTCGACAGGGTTCGCGATGTCATTACTATCGACGAAAATGATATCAAACCTGTACCCCCTATGAGTAAAGAATTTAATACCGACTTTTTATCGGGTATTTATAAGTTGAACGATGACTTTATCATGATTCTTAAAGTAGAAAAATTGTTTTCGTCCGAAGATGTCAGCTCAACAACTCTTCAAACAGCTCCAATAAACGAAGAATAAAATACTTTCTGAAAGTAAAATTAATTCCTATCGTTGAAAATAATTTAAATTTTAAAGCTATGAAATGGATAAATAACATGAAAATCAGGACAAAGTTGCTAGGTAGTTTTATCATCATTACCGCCCTTACTGCAATTTTGGGTTATATTGGAATTACAGAAATGAATATTATAATCAATAATGAAAAAAAACTATATGAAAAGGTTACCGTACCATTAGGAGATGTTGTAGATCTTGTATCTAACTTTCAAAGAATTAGGGTAAATGTTAGAGATGCTATATTAGCACCTAATAAAGAAATTCGAGAACAAAAATATAAACGTATCGAAGAATTAAAAACAGGATTTTACAATGCCATTAAGCCACTTGAAGAAACGCTTGTTACTGTTGAGGGAAAGAAAGTATTGCAAAAAGTGGTAGAATCTTTTGAAGATTACGCAAAAGAAATAGAAAATCTTAAAATTCTAGTCGACAATGAAAAAAAAGAAGAAGCCATAAAACTAATAGGTGGCACTATGAAACAGAAAAACGACACCTGCCAAAGCAACATTGATCGGTTTGTTGAATTAAAAATCAAAATTGCACGAGAAACTTATAATCTAAACAAACAAGAGGCATCAAGCGCAACAAAGTTTATACTATCGATAATTCTGGTAGTTGTAACTTTCTCGCTGATTCTTGCATTGCTTATTTCAAGAAATATCGTAAAAATAATCAAATCAGTAGTTACTACAACCAATGAATTGAGTGAGTCGGCCGTGAATGGTAAACTGAATGCTCGGGGCGAACCTGAAAAAATAAACCCAGAGTTCCGTGACATAGTTGTAGGTATTAATAATATTTTAGATGCCATTGTTGAGCCTTTGAAGGTTGCAGCCGATTATATTAATCGCATGGCAGTAGGAGACATTC
>JAOAFU010000143.1 GCA_026416115.1 Bacteroidales bacterium
TCTGTGCATTGTAAAAAAATTGATCCGAATTTCCAACATCGATGAGCCACTTGCGATGATCGACCTCGAAATACATGCTCAGACCATGCTCGGACAGTAAATTAAAATAGGGATGAGGATTATTATCGATTAAAATAGAAATATACATTTTTAAGAATTTATAAAAGGGAAAACTAAACTGATTATTTTTGCCAAGTGAAATCACCAGCAAAATTTCGTCTAAATTAATTTATTACATTAGAAACAACCAACCTAAATTCAACATGAAAATTGAATAAATCTCAATTGTCGGATAATACAAGTATTAAAGCTCAGCACGAAGAATTTGCAGCTATTTAAATGAACTGGATCAAAAATAGTTTTTTGTAAAATACAGCAGTGTAAAACTGTCTCAAATTATTCTATCGCTGTTATTTGATTTAGTTTATACCAGAATGTATACAAGGAAAGTATTTTAACTTATCAGAAGTATCAAGCATACGAAATGTGATATAGTAAAACATAGAATTTTTCAATTTTTAACACCTTAAAATCATATTTTTTATTTACTTTTGTTTTCAGGCTATGGAGTTAGCCTTTAACCGCCTTAAAAAGCTGATGACTCCTACCGTGTAATACCATTACTATGGATCATCAGCATATGATAAAAAAAATCGTTAATATAAGGGTAAAGCGAATCTCCAGCTTAATATTCTTTCTCTACTTTTTTCCTTCAGTTTTATACTCAGCGATTTATTGTGGATTTTTGCTTAGCTGGCTTAATAATTTCATTGCTAATACTTTAAATTTAAGTTTAATTCAAGTCTGGTCTTTGTGTAACAGTTCCATATTGGTCAACTGTTACAAACCTATATTAATATCTTCATATGTAAAACAAAAAAATATAAGTTATGAAAATCGAGAATGTTACTGCACTGGAAATTTTGGATTCCAGAGGTAATCCAACCGTTGAAGTTGAGATCGAACTTGAAGATGGAACATCGGCACGAGCTATGGTTCCCAGTGGAGCATCGACTGGAGAACGGGAGGCTTGCGAGTTGCGCGATGGCGATAAAAAACGATATGGAGGAAAAGGTGTACTTAAAGCTGTAGAAAATGTGAATAAAAAAATTGCTAAAGAGATAATTGGAAAATGCTTTGTAAGTCAGCGCGAGCTCGATTATTACATGATAGAGTTGGATGGTACCCCAAACAAATCGAAATTAGGGGCTAATGCAATTTTAGCTGTATCAATGGCCTATGCACGAGCAAAAGCTATTAGCGAAGGGAAACCTTTGTATCAATATTTGGGTGGATGTAATGCCCATCTGATGCCAGTACCTTGCATGAATATCATCAACGGAGGTAAACATGCCGACAATAACGTCGATTTTCAGGAATTTATGATAGCTCCACATAATGCACCTTCGTTTACCGAAGCTATACGCATAGGTATAGAGGTTTTTCATACGCTTAAAAGTGTTTTAAAGTCGAAAGGCTACAGTACCGGAGTGGGAGATGAAGGCGGTTTTGCACCCGACTTAAAGTCGAACGATGAAGCAGTAGAAGTAATACTCGAAGCAATTACAAAAGCTGGCTATAAACCAGGCGAAGATGTAAGTATATGCCTCGACCCTGCAGCCAGCGAATTATGGGAAGAAGGAAAATACAAGCTATTTAAAAGTACAGGCCAGCTGATTTCGAGCGACGAATTAATAAAACTTTGGGAAAGCTGGGTTAAGCAATATCCCATAGTACTGCTCGAAGATGGGCTTGCCGAGAATGATTGGGACGGATGGAAGAATCTCACTAAAGCTTTGGGCAATAAAATCGAAATTGTTGGCGACGACTTGTTTTGTACCAATAAAACAATTTTGGCCGAAGGAATAGAAAAAGGAGTAGCTAATGCTATTCTTATCAAGCTCAACCAAATAGGCACAGTAACTGAAACACTTGAAACAATTGAACTTGCATACAAAAACAGCTATAATTGCTTTGTATCTCATCGAAGTGGCGAAACACCCGATTCTTTTATTTCCGATCTGACAGTTGCTGTTAATGCAGGTCATCTTAAAACTGGAAGCGGTTGTCGTGGCGAACGTATAGAAAAATTTAACCAGCTTATTCGTATAGAAAATGAACTTGGAACAAGTGCAAAATTTGCAGGGATAAAAGCCTTTAAAAACAGATAAAATTTAAAGGGTGCTTTAGCACCCTTTTTATGTGGCTTTTTATATAATTTGAAGGGTAGAAGATTTCAAACTAATAGGATGAGACTAATTAAAAAATCACCGTGGGCGTTTGTGATTCTCATCGGTATTGTAAGTCTATTCTCGGACATGACCCACGAAGGGGCAAGAAGTCTTACCGGACAATTCTTAGCAACTCTTGGAGCCAGTTCAACTGCTGTAGGCTTTGTAGCAGGCTTTGGCGAACTTATGGGATATGGCATTCGACTGATTTCGGGAATTTTAACCGATAAGACAAAAAAATACTGGACAATAACCTTTGTTGGATATTTTATTAATTTACTGGCTGTTCCTCTTCTGGCTCTGGCAGGTAGCTGGCAAGCAGCAGCTGTTTTAATGATCGTTGAGAGAACCGGAAGGGCAATTCGTAATCCTTCGAGAGATGTTATGCTTTCGCACGCCACTTCGTCGATAGGGCATGGAAAAGGCTTTGGGGTTCATGAAGCTCTCGACCAAATAGGCGCTGTTGCAGGACCTTTAATTGTAGGTGCTGTATTTTATTTTTCGGGAAGCTACCAAAAATCGTTTGCTGTTTTACTTATTCCAGCTCTGATAGCACTATCAATTCTTGTAATAGCCCGTTGGTCGTACCCCAAAACTGAGAAAATGGAGATGATAAATCACAATAATCCCCAATCTACATCTTACAAAAAAGTTTACTGGCTATACATGATAGCTGCATGCTTGATAGCAGCAGGATTTGCCGACTATCCTCTTATCGCTTTTCATTTCAGCAAAACCGGCCAGGTCGATAAGGAATGGATACCCGTGATGTACGCTATTGCAATGGGAGTCGATGCAGTGGCAGCTTTGTTGTTAGGAAAATTTTTTGATAAATATGGAACAAAAGTACTTATCGCCAGTACCTTAATAGCTTTAATGTTTGCCCCTCTTGTCTTTGTGGGAAACATGAATACCGCCATTGTTGGTATGATATGCTGGGGCATAGGAATGGCTGCCCAGGAGTCTATTATGAGAGCCATCTTGGCAACAATACTTCCTAAAGAAAAAAGAGCTACAGGTTTTGGAGTATTTAATGCCTTGTTTGGCCTATTCTGGTTTTTAGGTAGTTTTTTTATGGGTTGGCTCTACGAAATATCTATTTCAGGTTTGATTGCTTTCTCGGTTTTGATTCAGGTGGCTACTTTACCCTTGTTTTTCAAAATTTCAGCCAAAATCTAATATGTCATGAAAGATAATATGGAAAAAATTTTTTACGAGATTGAAGCAATTAACAGAGCTATTGGGACACCTTATACTTCAAAACCTTTAAATGATCTGCTGAACAGAAAAGAAAATACAGTCTTTGTTGCTGTTTTAGGTCAGTTTAAATCAGGCAAAAGCTCATTGATAAACAGTATTTTAGGAGAAAACATTTTGCCATTAGGAGCTGTACCTGTTACTGCCATTGTTACCAGGCTTTGTTATGGTAAACAACCTCGGATTATTGTTCAATTTCAGCAAAATAATGAAATTGTTTCCAATATTTC
>JAOAFU010000148.1 GCA_026416115.1 Bacteroidales bacterium
CTTGTCGGAGTTTAATACCATAGTACCTACCGATATTCTTATTGGAGATTTTTTTTCTTATGATTGGATATTTACTGTTTACTGAATCATTCAGTTCTATATTTTTTTGAGAAAAAAATATAAAAAAAAATCAAAAAAAAAATTCAACGACACAACCTGTCGCTTTGGCGTATTACATTTGATTCAAAAAAGTAGGTTATGGAAAAACGGAAACATTTCATGCACTGCAATTTGGCGGGATTTTCGTATTACGAAGGCTCGTTGGTATTTAACAAGTTAACTATAGGTACGGAGCTAAGGCTCGTACTCGAGCCTGAGAATAAGTACGATCCTAGTGCTGTAGCGGTTTATTACGAAAATACTAAGCTTGGATTTTTGCCCGCCGACAAAAACGATATTGTGCATCTCTTGTTGGATATGGGACATGCAATTTTCGAAACCTATGTACAACAAATCGACCCGTCGGCACACCCCGAAAAACAGGTGGGAATAGTGGTGTATGTGAAGAGGGCGGAGAAGGTTTCTTAAGCAAGCTGGCCCTACCATCTGTACGAATTTGATTAGTTTAAGGAAAATATTAGCAAAACTTTTTACCATGGAGGGGGTATATGTTCCTCCGGTGCGGCAAAAAGGTTTGCAATTATTGGATTTGCTAATATTCGAATCTTTTCCTTAATAGTTTGAGAGGATCAAATGTTTAAAAATACGTTCAATCGAAACATGTCGTATAAATACAGCTTTTGAAATTATAGAAATATTTTCATTGCTTGTTTTAGTCGGTGAGATGGGAATGTAGTGTTAATAGAGTTTTGACAAAAAGATATTGAGGAAATTTTTAGTATTTAAATATTTTAATAACTTTAAAACATACAAAAAGGCGAGTTTCCCCGCCTTAAATGTTTTCACAACGGAATAATCCTTATTGTGAATTGCTTACAATTGTTTAACAAAATTATATAAAAAAATTAAATAGTACAAACTATGAGAAAAAAAATTTTGGGAATCGACTTAGGAGCCAACTCTATTGGTTGGGCACTAATTGAGAAAAATGAGCTCGACCGAAAAATTATTGCCATGGGCACAAGGGTAATTCCTTTGTTTACCGACGAAAAAGATGAATTTGAAAAGGGTAACAGCATTTCAAAAAACGAGAAAAGAAGATTAAAAAGAGGACAACGAAGAGGATACGATCGATACCAGCTAAGAAGGAAAGCATTAACTCAAATATTGATCGAGAACAAGATGTTCGACCCGGGTTTATTTAAACTCGACAAACTTACCTTGTGGGGTTTAAGAGCAAAAGCATGTTCTGAAAAGGTTGAACTACCAGAACTTGGTCGAATTCTTTATCATTTAAATCAGAAAAGAGGTTATAAAAGCATTTCGAAAAGTGAAAATAAAAAAGATACAGAATACGTGGCAGAAGTCAAAAATCGGTATCAGCTTCTGAAAGAACCAAATTTGACTATTGGACAGAAATTTTATAATGAATTACTTGAAAATCCCTTCTATAGAACGAAGGAGCAAGTATACCCACGGGAGGCTTATATCGAAGAATATAATAAGATAATGCAATGCCAGCAAAAATATTATCCCGATATTATCACTGACGAATTTATTGCAAGACTGAGGGATAATGTAATTTATTATCAGCGAAAATTAAAATCGCAAAAAGAACTCGTTAGTATTTGCGAGTTCGAAGGCCGTTGGGTTAAGCACAAGGGAAAGGAAATTTTTGTTGGTCCAAGAGTTATACCTCGTTCTTCCCCTCTGTTTCAGGTCGAAAAAATATGGGAGACCATTAATAATCTTAAAATTAGAAATAAAAATGGCGATGAATTATTCATTACACCCGAACAGAAGTTGCTCATTTTCAAGCATCTCGACGAGAACGATAAACTTTCGGTAACCGAATTATTTAAAATTTTGAATTTAAAAAAAGAAGACGGATGGTTCGGAAATAAGCAAATAAACAATGGAATTCAGGGGAATACTACAAAAGCTAAGATCCGAAAAATTATTAAAGAGTTTAAAGGATGTGAAAATTTACTTCAATTTAATTTGATTATCAATACCTTAAGTGAAAAATCGTACCTGTACGATCGTAAAACAGGCGAAATATTAGAAGAAAACGATAAAAATATTGTAGATGCGAGTTTTGAAAAAGAGCCTTTTTACCAGCTATGGCATACAATATACTCGATAAAGGATGAAGATGAATGTGCACGAGCACTGATAAAACGATTTAATCTCGATGAAAAATTAGCTAAAGAATTAGCTAAACTCGATTTTATTACACCTGGTTTTGGCAACAAATCGGCACGAGCCATTCGTAAAATTTTACCTTATTTGATGGAGGGTTATGTTTACTCAGATGCTTGCGAATATGCTGGTTATAATCATTCATCGAGTTTAACAACCAACGAAATTCTTCAAAAACAGTTAAAAGACAAGCTTGAGTTGCTTCCAAAAAATAGTCTTCGTCAACCAGTGGTCGAAAAAATTCTTAATCAATTGGTCAATTTAGTGAATGCTATTATTGATGAAAAACAAGGATGGGTTACACGCGAAGAGCGCTTAAATAATCAGTTTGAGATTAGAATTGAGTTGGCCCGGGAGTTAAAACAGAGCAAGGAAGAACGAAAAACAACTTATAAAAATCAGAGACAAAGAGAAAGAGAAAATACTGAAATTGCAGCTGAACTTGAGAAGTTAGGGTTACGGGCTACTCGAAATAATATCATTAAATGGCGTTTATTCCATGAAATCGACGATGAAAATAAAAAAATAAACGCCGTATGCGTGTATTGCGGAAAACCATTTGGTATTACCGATGCTTTAAATGGCGATCTGGTGGATGTAGACCATATTATTCCTCGAACCTTATTTTTCGACGACTCGCAGAATAATAAAACACTAGTACATCGTAGCTGCAATGCCAATAAAAGTAATTTGACAGCTTTCGATTTTATGAAATCGAAAGGTGAACAAATATTCAATCAGTACAAGGAACGAATAAATGCCCTGTATAATAATAAACTAATATCGAAAACGAAATACGAACGTTTTTTAACTCCTGGTGATAAAATACCCGACGATTTCATTAACCGGCAGCTTAGAGAAACCCAGTATATTTCGCGTAAATCGCGAGAAATCTTATCTCAAATTTGCTACCATGTTTGGAGCACGAGTGGACCCGTCACCGAAAGGCTTCGACGACTTTGGGGTTGGGACGAGATTTTGATGCAATTACAGCTACCAAAATATCGCGAAGTAGGGTTGACCGAAATAATTGAGGTTGAGAATCCCGACGGTAGTGTGACCAAAAAGGAGGTTATAAAAAACTGGACGAAACGCAACGATCAGCGGCATCATGCTATTGATGCTCTTACCATTGCTTGTACCGAACAAGGTTTTATTCAACGAATTAATACCCTCGCAGCCGAGTCGACTCGCAATGAAATTTTCAACGAAGTTAAGGATTTAAAGCTTAACGACCGTCTAAATCTGCTCGACAAATATCTCATAGCTCAAAAACCATTCAACACCGATTATGTAAAAGAGTATGTAGCGCAAATACTTGTATCGTATAAGGTGGGTAAAAAAGTGGCTACCAAAACAAAGCGTATTGTTAAAGTTAACGGTCATAAAAAGGTTGCCCAAGACAATATACTTGTCCCACGAGGCCCTTTATCCGAAGAATCGGTTTATGGTAAAATTAGAGTTATTGAAAAGGATAAACCATTAAAATATTTGTTCGAGAACTCTCAGCTTATTGTAAACGAGCAAATTAAAGAAAAAATTATTGCCATTTTGTCCGAAAATAATAACGATGTTAAAAAAGCTCTGAAATCGTGCAAAGAAAAACCTGTTTATCTCGATAACGAGAACAAAAAAATTTTGGAAAAAGCCCCTTGTTATGCCGAAAAATATGTGAAAAAATATCCTCTAAGTGCTATTAAAGCTAATGATGTAGGTGATATAGTTGATAACAAAATTAGAGCCCTGGTTGCCGAACGATTTAAAACCGTAACTAAAGAGTCGGATGCATTTAAAGAACCTTTATATTACGACGAAAATAAGAAAATACCCATCCGTTCGGTTCGAAGGTTTACCGGTTTAACAGCGGTTGAACCCATATTGAGAAACGAAAATGGCGAGGCTATTGGTTTTGTTAAGCCGGGGAATAATCATCACATTGCCTTATACAAGGATGCCGATGGAAAAATAGTTGAACATACTTGTACTTTCTGGCATGCTGTCGAACGAAAAAAATATGGCTTGCCCGTAATTATTACCGATACCTCTCAGCTATGGACCCAAATTTTGAACTCGAGTATTGAGTACCCCGAAAGTTTTGTTGAAAAATTACCCCCCGACAATCTCACCTTCTTACTGAGTCTACAGCAGAACGAAATGTTTATTTTGGGCATGACAAACGAGGAATTTGATAAAGCTCTTCGGGACAAAGATTATAAATCAATAAGTCATTATTTGTATAGGGTACAAAAGATTGCTTCTGGAAATTACATGTTTAGGCACCATCTTGAAACAGAAATTGATGATAGTTCCGAAGCAAAGAATAGTAAAAGATTCATTAATACTCAGAGCTTTGGCGCATTTCAAAGCTTAAATCCAATAAAAGTTAGGATTAATAATATAGGACGAGTTACAGTAATTTCGGATAGGCTTTAAAACGTCTTGTAATGATCAAACGCACGATATATATAGAGAGTGGAGCATATCTGCGTTGCCGCGACGAGCAGCTCGAGCTCGAACTGCCCGAAGCTAATATGCT
>JAOAFU010000151.1 GCA_026416115.1 Bacteroidales bacterium
CCTATACACAGATTATAGTAAGATTGATTTTGATACAATATTATAATTCTAATACCCCAATTTTATGTTACAATGATTTGAAATCATATGATACAATCTCAAATAAATTAACACTTAACATTTCCCACAATTCATTAAAGATAGGTGATGAATTTACGGTCGTATGTTTGTGGAGACTGTTGATAAGGAACCAATCTATTGTGGATTTTAATGGCCAGTCATGTCTTCAATACCATGCAATTGGGTTTATATCGACGAACCATATTATGATTTAGATGGATTAAATGACAATGAATTAGTTATTAGCTTTCATCTAAACAATATAAAGACCCAAGGCATGATAAAAGGATAATTGACAGATTAAAAGCTGACAAAAAGATTAGATAATTACGCATACCGCCAAAACGGGTATCAAAAGCATATCGATATCGCTTTTAGGGGGCTTGAGAGCCTTTTGTCCTGCATTAACTTTTGTATCGAGGAATACTTAAGCATCTGTAAACTCCGACACTTTTCATACTTGCGTATGCAATCATACGCTATTTTTCTAATGGCTGGAATTAGAAATTATTTCTAAGGACAATTGTAGATTCAAGTATTATATTTATCATACTTGAGCACTTTAAGAATAAAAAAAGCAGTGATTAAAAGAAATCACTGCTCAATACCTTGGTATCCTACATTATTTTTTTTCTTTAACCTGTGACTGAGCCTGCGGTTTAGGCAACAATGCCCGGCGCGAAAGTTTAAGTTTGTTAGTTTTCTTGTCGATTTCGAGCAATTTAACCTCTACCTCATCACCTTCCTTGAGCACATCTTCGATTTTTTCGATTCGTTTCCAATCAATCTCAGAAATATGAAGTAGTCCATCTTTACCTGGCAATATTTCGACAAAAGCACCGTAGGGGGTAATAGCTTTAACCTTTCCGAGATATACTTCCCCTTCTTCAGGAACAGCAACAATCCCTTTAATCCACCGTACTGCTTTATCGATAGCCTCTTTGTTATCAGCAAATATGTCTACAATTCCCTGATTATCAACTTCTTCAATAACTATAGTCGAACCTGTAACTCGTTGAATTTCCTGAATAATTTTACCACCCGGACCAATTATGGCACCAATGAAGTCTTTATCAACCGACATCTGAACAATGCGCGGTGCATGAGGTTTAAGATCGGGACGAGGTTCGCTTATAACTTCCAGCATTTTGTTTAGGATATGAAGACGTCCAGCTTTTGCTTGCTGTAAGGCTTTTGCCATCACTTCATAGGGAAGTCCGTCGACTTTAATATCCATTTGGGTAGCTGTTATACCTTCTTTTGTTCCAGCAACTTTAAAATCCATATCTCCCAAATGGTCTTCATCGCCGAGAATATCGGAAAGAATTGCGTACTTACCATTACCCGAACCATTTTCGGTAATAAGTCCCATGGCAATTCCCGAAACAGGTTTTTTAATTTGAATGCCTGCATCCATTAGTGCCAGAGTACCAGCGCAAACAGTTGCCATAGAAGACGAGCCGTTCGACTCGAGTATATCGGATACAACCCGAATAGCATAGGGAGTATCCTCGGGGATCATATTTTTAAGGGCTCGTAAGGCTAAATTTCCGTGTCCAATTTCGCGACGGCTAAGACCGCGTGATGGGCGTGCCTCGCCAGTAGCAAAAGGTGGAAAGTTGTAATGTAATACAAATTTTTCTGTTCCTTGCACCATCACGTCGTCGATAACTTTTTCGTCGAGCTTGGTGCCTAGGGTTACTGTAGCCAGTGCCTGAGTTTCGCCTCTTGTAAATATAGACGAGCCATGGGTGGATGGTAAACAGTCGACCTCGCACCATATGGGGCGGATTTCGTCGGTTTTTCGACCATCGAGCCTTACGCCTTCATTGAGAATCATGTTGCGCATGGCTTCTTTTTCTACTTTTTTGTAGTAGCGATTTATCATTGGCATTTTTTCTTCCCTTTCTTCTTCGGGAATATTGGCTTCTATAAAATCGGTTAGAATTTTCTCAAAGGCCTCGCTACGTTCTTTTTTGGGTAAGAAAGATTTGGCTACTGCATAAATTTTATCATAGAGCTCATCGTGTATCTTCTTTAGCAGCTCTTCGTCGTTGGTTTCGTGACAATATTCACGTTTTTGGGTCTTACCAGCTAACTGAGCAAAAGCAATTTGTGCTTCACATTGCTTTTTGATAGCCTCGTGTGCAAACTTGATGGCCTCGAGCATATCCTCCTCACTTATTTCCTTCATCTCGCCTTCGACCATAAGAATATTTTCTGCGGTTGCCCCCACCATAATGTCCATGTCGGAATCTTTCATTTGGCTAAAAGTAGGATTAATGATAAACCGACCATTGACGCGCCCAACTCTTACTTCGGAAATAGGCCCATTAAAAGGAACATCGGAAACAGCAAGAGCTGCCGACGCTGCTAGTCCGGCCAGTGCATCAGGCATTGTATCCTTATCGGCCGAGAGTAAGTTGATGGTTACAAAGGTTTCGGCATGGAAATCGTCGGGAAACAAAGGACGTAGGGCTCTATCAACCAAACGAGCTACTAAAGTTTCGTAGTCCGAAGGTTTTGCTTCGCGCTTAAGGAAACCACCTGGGAATCGTCCCATGGCTGCAAACTTTTCCTTGTATTCGACCGAAAGAGGCATAAAATCGGCATCTTCCTTAGCTTCTTTTGCTGCAACTACTGTAGCTAACAAAATAGTACGCCCCATGCGTACCACTACCGAACCATCGGCTTGTTTGGCTAACTTACCAGTTTCCAATATGATCTCTCGCCCATCGCCTAAATCTATCGTTTGGGTAACCTGATTGTACATAATTCTAATTTCAAATTAATAAATACAAAAAAAGGCAATTGAAATTGCCTCTTTATTTTCTAATATTCAGCTCCTTGAGAATATTCCTATATCGCTCTATATCTCTATCCCTCAGATAGTCGAGCTGACGACGTCGTTTACCCACTAATTTTAAAAGTGCTCGCTGCGTACTAAAATCTTTCTTGTGTACTTTCAAATGCTCGGTCAATTCATTAATTCTTTGGGTAAACAGAGCAATCTGTGCTTCGGGCGAACCCGTATCGTTGGCTTTACGGCCATATCGCTCAAAAATTTCTTTTTTTTGCGCTTGTGTTAACATAACTGCTATTTAATTTTCTACTTGTTTTAAAATTTTTTGAGTGGCAAAGTTAATTACTTTTTTTTATTTATTATGATGCTGACAAAATATTTTTACGCTTAGTAAATGTTGTTTAACAGACAAATAAAATATATCTGGGATTTATTTAAGCAATTCAAAACACAATGTAATTTAAATTAAAGAAAATCAGGATGCTAATTTTGATGTGACCCTGTTCAAAATATATTTTTTTATATCCGAATGTAAAACCTTTTAACATATGTGCGAATTTTTGTGTTTTTCGATAAGAATAATAAAATCTATATCGAACCAATATTAAAGATTGAACAATAGAATACTAGAGGTTGGAACAAGATGTTTAAACAAATAGTTTTATGGATAAAATTACTTAAACTGTTTTTAAATTATTTGCACAAGATGACCTTGTTCAGATAATATTTACTTTTGCGGTTAATTTTTTTAAGAACAGAGTTATGGGTAACAATCTAAAGAAATTGTTTGAAGAATTTCCGCCAGTTTCGGTCGAACAATGGGAGGAAGCCATACGGGTAGACCTTAAGGGAGCCGATTATGAGAAGAAACTGGTATGGAAAACGGACGAGGGTTTCAAAGTTAAACCTTATTATACGTCCGAAGACATAAAAAATTTAGCACATTTAAATTACGAGCCTGGAAAATTCCCCTATGTACGGGGAACAAAATCCGACCATAATCAATGGGAAATAATACAGGATATTGTTGTTGATGATGAGAAGATTACAAACAGCGAAGCTCTCGATGCCCTGAATAGAGGTGCAACAGGTATTTGTTTTAAAGTTGACAAAAGCTCTACGAAAGATCTCGATCTATCCTCACTGCTGAAGGACATATATATTCAATGCATCGAATTGCAACTTGAGACATACATAGAACCGTTACAATTGTGGAATAAACTTGAAAACGAATTTGACAAAAGAGTAGCTGATTCAAAAAATGCCAAAGGTAGTCTGGGTTATAATCCATTAGGCATGCTCACTCAACATGGAAGCTGGATTATAAACGAAGAAACCGACTTTTCCAATGCTAAAGAACTAATTACTAAGGTATCTCAGAGACTTCCAGGTTATCGTGTTCTTTTGGCCGATGGTAGATTAATTCGCGAAGCAGGCTCTTCGACTGTACAAGAGATGGCATATACCCTTGCTATAGGAAACGAATATCTTCATCGTTTGTCCGAAGCCGGAACTAAGATTGAAACAATAGCCCCCCGCATACAGTTCAATTTATCGATTGGCAGCAATTATTTTTTCGAAATTGCCAAAATACGCGCTTTTAGGATGCTCTGGTCAAAAATTGTTGAAGCTTATGGTGTCGAAAATCAAGAGGCGGCTAAAGCCTTCATCCATGCTACAACTGCAAGATATAACATGACTCTATACGATCCATACGTAAATATGCTTCGCCAAACCACCGAAAGTATGAGTGCAGTAATTGGGGGTATTGATTCCCTTTCAGTTCGACCTTTTAATTCGATTTATCAGCAGCCAAATAGTTTTTCGAATCGTATTGCACGAAATGTGCAAATAATTTTGAAAGAAGAAGCTTATTTCGATAAAGTGGCCGATCCGGCAGGCGGTTCGTACTATATCGAAGCACTCACAGCAAGCTTAGCCCAAGAAGCTTGGAAAGAGTTTCTGTGGGTTGAAGAACAAGGAGGATACAGCAAGGCATTTCAAAGCGGTACTATACAACAAAAAGTTAAGTCGTATGCACAAAAAATGTTTTCCGACGTTGCTGCTCGAAAAGCTACCATTTTGGGCACCAACCAGTACCCAAATTTTAATGAAACTGTATTATCTCAAATAAATAAGGATGTATACTGGAAACAAGATTGTTCAAATGGACAATCAATAGCAGAACCTTTACAACCAATACGAATAAGTACCGAAATCGAAAATATGCGTTTAAAAACCGAAATGAGTAATAAACGCCCCAAGGTTTTCATGTTAACTATCGGTAATCTGGCAATGAGATTGGCTCGGTCGCAGTTCTCATGTAACTTTTTTGCTGTTGCTGGGTTTGAAGTAATCGATAACAATGGCTTTGCTACCATTTCGGAAGGTATCGAGGCAGGCTTAAAAGCCAAAGCCGATATAATTGTTCTTTGCAGCAGCGATGAGGAATACGCAACTTTAGCCCCCGAAGCCTTTAAGCTGCTTGAAAATAGAGCAATTTTTGTAGTAGCAGGCAATCCCCCTTGCATGGAAGAGCTGAAATCGCAAGGTATTACAAATTTTATCAGCATAAGGTCCAATTTGCTCGAAACGCTCACTTATTATCAAAAACTACTGGGAATAAATTAAAATGTAACGGCATGAAACCAGATTTTAGCAAAATAAATATTTTACAATCGGAACCAAGTACCTTAGGTTCGCAAAGTAATAGCAGTCAAAATTGGCAAACAGCCGAAGGTATTATAGTAAAGCCTGTATTTTCTGCGGCCGACCTCGAAGAGCTGGAACACCTGCATTATGCAGCAGGCATTCCCCCCTATTTGCGTGGGCCATATAGTACCATGTATGTAATGAAACCATGGACCATACGTCAGTATGCGGGTTTTTCGACAGCCGAAGAATCAAATGCATTTTATAAGCGCAACTTGGCATCGGGTCAAAAGGGTCTTTCCGTTGCTTTCGACTTAGCAACCCATCGTGGTTACGATGCCGACCACCCTCGAGTTGTTGGTGATGTTGGAAAAGCAGGTGTTTCTATCTGCTCGGTGGAAGATATGAAAATACTTTTCGATGGTATTCCGCTCAATAAGATGTCGGTGTCGATGACCATGAATGGAGCCGTACTTCCGGTTATGGCATTCTATATTGTTGCAGCTCTTGAACAAGGGGCTAAGCTTGAGGAGCTTTCGGGAACCATCCAAAATGATATTCTGAAAGAATTTATGGTACGTAATACATACATATATCCGCCCGACATGAGCATGCGTATCATAGGGGATATTTTTGAATACACCTCGAAATTTATGCCCAAATTTAATAGCATCAGTATCTCGGGTTATCATATGCAGGAAGCTGGTGCTACAGCCGACCTTGAAATGGCTTATACCTTGGCCGATGGACTTGAATATTTACGTACAGGTATTAAAGCAGGTCTCGATATCGATGATTTTGCCCCACGGTTGTCGTTTTTCTGGGCAATAGGGATGAATCATTTTATGGAAATTGCCAAGATGCGAGCAGCACGACTACTTTGGGCAAAAATAGTCAAGCAATTTAATCCCAAAAACCCTAAGTCGCTCGCATTGCGTACACACTCACAGACATCTGGGTGGAGCCTAACCGAACAAGATCCTTTTAACAATGTAGCACGAACCTGTATTGAAGCAATGGCCGCTGCACTGGGTCATACTCAGTCGTTACATACCAACGCACTCGATGAGGCTATTGCCTTACCAACCGATTTTTCGGCACGTATAGCACGTAATACCCAAATATATATTCAGGAAGAGACACAAATATGTCGCGTAGTCGATCCTTGGGCAGGTTCGTATTATGTCGAACGACTTACGCACGAATTAGCTCATCGTGCCTGGGAGCATATTCAAGAGGTAGAGGAAATGGGAGGAATGGCAAAAGCAATCGAATCGGGATTACCCAAAATGCGTATAGAAGAAGCTGCTGCTCGAAAACAGGGGCGAATCGACAGTGGAAAAGACATTATAGTAGGGGTAAATCGTTATCGGCTCGAAAAGGAAGATCCCATTGAGATATTGGAGGTTGACAATGCTGCAGTACGCGAATCACAGATACGACGTTTACAACAGCTTAAGGCTAATCGAAATAATGTTGAGGTACGTTCGGCGCTGGATGCTATTACCGAAGCAGCAAGAACTGGAAAAGGAAATTTATTACTTTTGTCGGTCGAAGCCGCCAAAAAGCGTGCGACCCTCGGCGAAATATCCGAGGCCATTGAAAAGGTTTGTGGAAGATATAAAGCAGTGATACGTACAATATCTGGTGTTTATAGCGCCGAAGCAAATAACAATGAAGATTTTAGAATTGCTCGCGAGTTGACCGATAAATTTGCCCAGCTCGAAGGGCGACGTCCGCGAATAATGATTGCGAAAATGGGGCAAGATGGTCACGACCGCGGAGCTAAGGTGGTTGCTACAGGCTATGCCGACCTTGGTTTTGATGTCGATGTAGGTCCTTTATTCCAAACACCTGCCGAGACCGCTAAACAAGCAGTTGAGAACGATGTACATGTATTAGGGGTGTCCTCGCTTGCTGCAGGTCATAAAACACTGGTTCCTCAGGTTATTGAAGAGCTTAAAAAACTAGGAAGAGAAGATATAATGGTGATTGTAGGTGGTGTAATTCCTCCGCAAGATTATGATTTTCTTTACAAAAGTGGCGTTGTAGCTATTTTTGGCCCTGGTACCTCTGTCGCCTATGCCGGTAGAAAAATAATGGAAATTTTACTCGAAGCTTACACCTAAAGTAGGTGCATAAAATAAGGGGCACAAAATACTGTGCCCCTTAATATCTTTATACAAAAATAATCTGCGTGCCTATTCCTCCTGCCATTTCGTAAAACTGCCCAACTGTGATAATATCGAGAACCTCTTCAGTAAAATCTTCTTTTTTCAGCTTAAACATATCGGCAGCGAGCTTGCAGGCATAAATTTCGCCACCACCAGCAGTAATCATTTCAAGAAATTCTTTAACGGGAGGGATATCGAGCTTATCCATTTCCTTGCGCATCATAGCCGATACACCAGCTTCGACACCTGGTAAAATACCCAGGAGGGTTGGGAAAGGTAAGCCACCCGGCATCCGCAAAGCTGGATTTCCAACCGTTGCCGTATGGAGACAATTCATACGTTTTTTGGTAATAGCATCGAGTCCAAAAAAGGTAAAAAACAGTTTGGTTTCAATGCCTTCCATCACTGCTCCATTGGCCATCACCAGCGCAGCATATACGTCTTCAAGATTTCCTTTAGCGCATATGATGAGCACTTTCTTTAATGGATATTCTTCTTTTGTTGCCATAGCTTTCAATTTTTTATGGTTAAACCTTTAAACACAACTGGTTGGTTTTGGTATTCCAGCTAATTTAGAGGCTAGTTTAAGAGGACCGCCAGGAAACAGCTGGTAAAACTCTTTGAGATCGACAATACCTGAACTACCAATTTTTCTGATGGTTAGAGTCTCGCCGGCTAAAGCTTTTTCTCTAATGTATTCCAACACTGCATAATGCTTGTCGGTAAGTGTTATTCCTTCTTCTTTTGCCATCTCAGCGGCAATCTCCCGTGTCCATTCAGAGGGGTTAGTCATATAACCCTCATCGTTTACCTGAATGGTACGTCCTGCAATTACTTTTTCTGCCATAATATTACGTTTTAAAAGTTTATGATATTATTTTTTTACCCTTCATGCTCATATGAGCCGATACTGGCAAGGTACGTCCTTTAACCAATAGATTCCAGTATATCCAGCGAAAAGCTAACTTACCCCAATGGTTAATTCGGGTAAGACTTAATAGCTTAAAAGGTCCAACACCAGGTACTGGGTAAGTTCCAGGAAGAGGTTCAGTATCGTAATTAAAATCGATAAGACTTGCTTTACCTCCACCAACTTCGATATAGCAGTTGGAATGCCCGTCAAACTTTTCTTTTGGTGTTTCCCCTTGTATGATATGCATAATATTCTCGAATAAAATTTCTCCAGCAAAATGAGCTACCGAACCAGCTTTTGAGGTAGGAATAGCAGCAGCATCGCCTAAAACAAAAACATTGGGATAATGCGACATCTGTAGGGTATGTTTATCGACTGGAATAAAATTCAGTTCGTCACCTATTCCACTCCTACCGACAAAATCGGCACCTTTATTTAAAGGAACTATAGTTAACAGATCGAAGGGTACCTCTCGTTCATCATACGATACAAGTTTTTTGTTTTCGTTGTCTACCCGCTCGATATAAAAGTCGGATATGATTTGTATATTTCTTTCCTGCATAACCTGGCTAAGCATCTTAGCGGCAATAGGTTTAGTAAAAGCTCCCGAGAGAGGGGTTACATAAAATATTTCAACCTTCTCGCGAATGCCTCTTCTTTTAAAATAATCATCAGCCAGGCACACAAATTCGATTGGAGCAACAGGACATTTAAAAGGCATATCAACAATGCTTACCACCAACTTACCAGCATTAAAATTCTTGAGTCTTTCGGCCAAAGCCAATGCACCTTCGAGCGTATAAAATTCGAAAACATCTTTTTGCCAAAGTGGACCTAATATTCCTGGAGTTTCTTCTGGAGCAATACGAGCACCTGTTGCTATAATCAAATAATCGTAAGCAAACGATCGTCCATCGGTCAAAATAACCTTATTTTCAGCAGCTTGTAAAAGTTGAACTTCGGCACTGATAAACTCAACACCTTTTGGTATTAGCTGTGCTGCCGGTTTAATTACATCTTCCTTTGAATACTTCCCAAACGGTATAAACAAAAAACCTGGTTGATAGTAATGCGTTGAGCTGGGGTCGACCACCGTAATTTTCCATTCCTTCTTATCGAGCGCACGAAAAAGCTTATTTGCCATCATGCTTCCAGCAGTACCTGCACCTAAAATGAGTATGTTTTTCATATTTTGAAGATTTATAACGTTTTCTGATTCCTCACCACAAATTTACGTTATACCCCTCCGATTATTTTAGCTATTCACTATGATAAAAAGCAGTAAATGATAATTATCATATTTTTGTTATTAAATTAACAATAAAAACATGCTAAAGATTTAGAACAATTCTAATCTAAAGAAAAAAATTATTTTTGTAAAGAAAATCATGTAACATGCCTTTAAGCAAGTGCAATTGCGATGGCTGCGAGCTAAAAATGCTTTTCATGTCCGAACTCTCAACCGATGAGATTGAAGCCGTTTGTAC
>JAOAFU010000244.1 GCA_026416115.1 Bacteroidales bacterium
ACCTGCTCGGCTACGAGGGCATTCAAACGTGGCATGTTCTCGAACGATGCCACGAGGATATTATTAACTTTTTGTGTCTTGACCATAGTCTAACTTTTTTGCTTAATGGTACGAATATAATCATTTATTTCGTCAATCGCCAAAATAAAATCTTTTTCGCATTTATCTACTACTTTATTAGCAATATCTATATTAATTTTTTCTAGTTCGCAATGGGCATAGTAATCGAGTTCTTTACTTAATCGCATGATCCCAAATGTGCCAGCAGTAGTTTTTCCTCTATGTGCCCAATTCTGAAATGCACTTAAATTGTTGGTTAATATACTATTTCTCATCCCTTCGACTACTTCTGAAACTTCTTCCAAAAAAATATTGTAAATTTCTAAAAAAGACTTTTCTCCAAATTCTTCCAATAATGAATCCAGTTTTCTGGTGTTTACAACCATACCCCCACAACTTTAATGTGATTTTCGTTTCTTACTTTATAGCTCATAAAAGTTATAAAGTTTACAGATTTTTTCTTGTACTGAAATACCCAAAAAATTGAGTGCATCCAACTTCTGAATGAAATGATTTGTTTCTGTTCTAAGCTTAATTTCATATCATTCATCAAAATTGATACAACCAAAGTAAGCTAATTTTTTTATATTTTACAAACACCTCAGATTGAGATCCATGCTAAATAAGCTTTAGCGAAGCATGACAAATGCTGAATAATAATGAAATTTAATTTGTTCTCTGAAATTATTTATTCTCTCACGATTAAACTTATGATCTTTATTGTGAGTGTGGGTTTTTGTTAATTTTATATTCTGTCATGTTGGGTTAAAAACCTTATTATTTTTGTAAAAAAATAATATGCGAATCGATATACTAACCGTTCTGCCCCAACTGCTTGAGAGTCCTTTTAATTATTCTATTGTTAAGCGTGCTCAGGAAAAAGGATTGGTCGAGATAGTTGTTCATAATCTTCGCGATTTTTCGACCGACAAGCACCGACGGGTTGATGATTATGCCTATAGTGGCATTGCGGGGATGGTGATGTGTATTGAACCCATTGATCGTGCTATTTCTTTTCTTAAAGAGCAAAGACAATACGATGAAATCATATATACATCGCCCGATGGAGAACCTTTTACACAAAAAATGGCTAACCAGCTATCTACTAAGAAAAATTTACTCATTTTATGCGGACACTATAAAGGAGTCGACCAGCGTGTACGAGACCATTTGATTACTAAGGAAATTTCGATAGGAGATTATGTACTTACTGGCGGCGAGCTGGCTGCAGCTGTAATTACCGATGCAGTGGTACGACTTTTACCCGGAACCCTAAGTGATGAACAGGCTGCTTTGACCGATTCGTTTCAGGATGGTTTACTTTCACCTCCAGTTTATACTCGACCAGCTAATTATAAAGGTTGGAAAGTACCAGAAGTGCTGCTTTCAGGAAATACTAAACTTATTGAAGAGTGGTGTCTTCAGCAAGCAATAGAACGTACAAAACGGTTGCGCCCATATCTTCTTAAATCCGATGAATAATTAATGTTTAAGAAAACTTTCGGGTGGACCCAGGTACGAATCTTTCACTCCGCCCCAATCTATTACAATGCGCTGTAGGACAACTCCTCCATCTAATGGCCAGAACTTAAGCCGATGCTCTCCTACCTGTTTGATTTGATGTTTCGTTACAACTTTAAGAATATTATCGGCTACCCACTTTTCCCATAGTTTAAGATTGTATGTTTTATTAAAATTAATTATTTGAGGTATTTCGTTGTCGATTGCAATAGCATAACGTAGCCCAATATTCTCGTTATAATTCAAAGTAGGAGAGAGACTAACTTCTACTTTTACATTACCCGTATCTGAACAATAGAAGTTGTATTCTAAAAATGGAGTATTTTCAGTTATACTATCGAATCGAAATACCGATGGTTTTACCAACATTGCCGATGAAGTACGACCAAGATTGTCGATTGTTTTCCAATAAATATTTTTCGGCGAAAAAGCATATTGGTAATGGTTTGCTTCTATTGCAACATAACCATCGGTTTCGATAAATCCTTTGAAAAAGGAAATAGCAAAAGTATCGACATGATTTATGTTTAGAGTAATGTCAACAGTTTCCTGATTATTTAGATCGATCCAAAGAATTGAACTTGATTTACCGTATGGTACTTGCGACCAATCGATGGAGACTTCTATACGAGTTTCATCGGAAATAGTACCTGCTACTTGAGAACACTGTACAAAGGTATTTTGTGTTCGAATTTTGTAGGAGAAAGGTTGAGTACCTTGATTGAAAATCTCAAAAAAGAATGTTTTGTTATGAATAGAATTTATTTGTGGACTTTTTAAATTCCTTTTTTGTGGATAAAAATCTGTCGAACCTTCAACCCAGACGCCAGGCATAGCGCTCTGTGGTGGCTGATATTTAAATGTGGCAGGCATAATATTTGAGTCGGGCTGTTGCCAACTGGTATATCCAATATGCGTTTGGTCCATGAAATGATTCCATTTACCATTGGACAATACTTTGTTGTAATAATTGGTGATATGTTTATCTTGTTCAAAAAATATTTTTACACTATCTGCCCATCGGTTTGTTGTAGCACGTTTCTGGGTATAGAACCATTCATTTTTAGCTGTAGCATAATATAATTTGTGAAGATTTGAACATGCTTCGATGGGATGAAGTACTAATTGGTAAAATGCGTTTTTATAAGGTTCGGGCAAGGAATTAAACACATTTTTTTCATAAAAAAACAATTGTTCATATTCGGTTACTACTCTTTCAGCTTCGCGATAGTTAATTAGGCTGTATGTTTTTTGCGACAATAATTCGGGTTTACGACGACTGTTAAATTTGGTATATAGCTTTATTCCCTTTGTAACTGCAGGCGCTAGTGCAGTTCCAAAATATTGTTCTGCCCAGCGTTGGGTATATTCCGAGATATTGTCGGCTGTCCATTTTTCTGGATTCCACGCCAAGTCGAGAAAAAACTCGATAGGAAATTCCATGGGCTTTATATCGCCCACATTTACAATCCATATTTTATTAACACCATATTCGTAGGCCATGTGCATCTGTTCCCATGTTCTTTCAATCTGATTTGTGTTGAGCCATTTGTAATTTCTTGGGCCACCTACATAATCGAAATGATAATAAACTCCATAACCTCCAGGATGTTTTCGTTCGTTTGGTAGAGGGAGCTTTCGAATATTTCCCCAGTTATCATCGCATAACAGGAGAATTACATCGTCGGGTACTCGCATACCTTTGTCGTAGTAATCTTGAACTTCTTTGTAAAGCGCCCAAAGTTGAGGAACTTCCGACGGATTTTTTCCAGTAACTTGCTGAATTATTTCTCGCTGATCTCTCACAATACGTTCAAGCAAAGCAATGTTTGCTTCTTCCGACATCGGCTCGTCTCCGTCGCCTCGCATACCAATGGTTAGTATAGTTTCGAATTTTGTTCTTTCTTGAAGGCTTTTTCTCCAAAATTCTTTTAGTACCTTTTCGTTAGTTTGATAATTCCACGGGCCCTTACCAAATTTCTGCCACTCGGCATGTGCTCGAAGCAAAGGTTCGTGATGCGATGTGCCAACGACAATTCCATACTCATCGGCCAAAGGGCCGTTTAAAGTGTCGTCGACAAAAAATGCATTTCCCCACATGGCTGGCCATAAATAGTTACCCTTTAGTCTAAGTATGAGCTCAAAAACTTTCACATAAAATTTGTGATTAAAGCCACCAAACTTTTCATTTACCCAGCCCGAAAGCGCAGGAGCTTCGTCGTTGATGAAAATACCGCGATATTTTACCTTGGGTTCCTCAGAATAATAGGTAATGGGTTTGATAAATATTTCTTTGTGAGTTTCTACTGGGATATCGGCCCACCAATACCATGGTGAAACACCCATTTGGGTTGATAGGTTGTATGTTCCATAAATTGTACCTCGTTTGTCGCTACCAACTATTACCAAGGCGTTTTCAATATTTTTGAATGGTTTTTTAATTGTTAGTATAGCGTACGATTCCCATTTGCCTTTAAGTTTTTCAACCTGAATGAGTTTTTTTTGGACAAGTTGACTAATAATTTCCGATTTGCCCAGAGTGCCAATTATAACTATTTTATTTGCTTGTTTAGGTAATTTTTTTTGTAGAATTGGCTTTACTGCCGAAACGCGTTCAATATCTTCTGTTAGATTGGTGGCAGCAATTTGTACTCCTTTAAATTCATTTTCTGATACAATAATTTGTGCAGCATCGCCACTTGTTACCAATTCGAAAAATCCATCTTGTTTCTGAAAGCTTACGTATGTGGGTTCACCTGGTTGTGGAACAGAAAATAATTTATAATTTATTAATATACATGTACTTATAAGCAAATACAAACGAATTAATCGATTCATAGGGGTATAAGTTTATTTCTTTATACAAAGAAACGATTGGCTATAAAAAATTAAGGAGAAAATTCTGTTAAAAGGAGGGTAATTTTTTAGTTATAAACGATGTCGCAAATGGTATAAAATAAGAAGAATAACAAACAACGCAATAGTTATTATTGAACCTATCCAGATAAACTGGTGATAACCTTTAAAAAATTGAATAGGATTGTTTTTACCTGATAGACAAAATGCAGCCCAGTAGTATGGATGTGCCATTGACGAATTAGATGAAACAATATACTGAATTTTAGCATTACGAAGAGCAAACTCTATATTTTCACCTCTTTTTACATGGTGATAGAAAAATTCCATTAGGTTTTTACTCGGTTTGTCAGAAATTTGCCATAGAGTAAATACAAGGGCCGGACAACCTCCGTAAATAAATCCTCTCGCAAGACTGTATATACCTTCGCCTTTCATCATTTTACCATAACCCGTGTTGCATGCGCTCAGAACAACCAATGGTGTTGAGAAACGGAGACCATATATTTCATAAGCATTCAAAAATCCATCGTTCATGGAGTCTTCGCCAGAATAAAAAGCCAGTTTCGAAAATATGGGATTTTCGTCATCAACTAGGGTGTGCATGGCAAGATGAAGTATATATCCATGTTTTGTTTTATCTCTGAAGATTGCTTCGGTTGCATTACGTCCCTTGAAAGCATGACCTCCAATTATTTTTGTAATGTTTGTAGCTTCCTCCAGGGCACCTGGTAAGGGTGCAAGTTGAGATCGGTAAATTGCTGTCCTGTTCTTAGCTGTTTCCTTTCCTTGGTTTTGATAAGTAGGAGCAAAGGCGAGTACTCCTTTTGCAACTGGGGAAACGTTATTTTGTTGAAAGTCGAACAAATGCACTGAGTATGAATAGCGAATATTGTAATGATATATCAAATAGGAGAGCATACCATAGTCGGGTACATTATTTTTTATTATAGTATCGGAAATAAATGCCTCAAATGGAATATAGTGTAACTGTCTGTCGGGTATTATAATTATATTATTTCCTTGAAGGTATGGTTTGGCTGGAGCAAATAGCTTATGAAAAAGATGATAGGAGAGGGTAATATATTGAAAAAAATCTTTTGTAAAATTCTCATCCAAAGAAGGGTGTGTAAGAATATTTCTAAACTGTTCAATTTTTCGAGAAAGACTCGAGTCGTTAATTATTATAAGTTTAGATGTTTGTTTGTTTATAAGGAAGAGGTATAACATATTATCTAACCAGTGATAAGAGAGCAGATTTTCTTTTTCGGCCAGTTTGTATTGTAATTCTTTAATTGTAAATATCTTGCGATGTTGATATTTAAGTTCACGATAAAGAGGATATTGCGACTCTAAATTTTGTTCAATTTCCTGAGCCATGGATAAATAGCTAACCAGTTGTTTTTGCCAATCTTTGATAAGTGCATGATTGGGATTTGCTTGTCTGTATTCGTCGCGAATAGCATTTTGTAAATACAAGATATTTTGTAAAAGAATATTTTCTTTTTGTTGAATTGAATCGGGTATTCCTGCTATTTTCTTAAGTGAATTTTCGATAATGTTTTCTGTTAAAACGTTGGCTTTTAGCGAGTTTGAGACATTAAAGGCAAGTTGATAGTAATAATTTTTTTCACCAGGATATTTACTAATTTTCCATAATTTTATCGCGAGCTCAAAAATTTTTTCGGAAATTTGAGTATTATATTCGTTATATAGAATTTTGTCTATCTCCATTGGGATACTTTTTTTGTAGGTATCTGCAATTTCTGAAGCTTTTTGGTAATGTTGTAAACTTGAAATGAGTATCCCTTTTTCATTTCCTGCAATTTTGCTCAATAATTCTGCTTTTCCTTCAAGTGCTGCTACGATCTCATTTGCTAATTCATAATCTATTTTGCCGATCTCGGGTAAAGCATAATTAGATGTTTTACCAGTATAATTATCGCTGATGAGTTCGAATATCTGGTTGTAAGTTGCAAGGCTACTATTATATTTTCCCAATCTTTCCAAAACTTTTGCACGCATAGTAAGAAAATGGATCATTTGTTGATTCTTACCTCCAAATCTTATTCTTACATAAGGAAAGTTTTGTTCCAATATAGCCAAGGCCTGTTGGGGTTTACCTGCACTCAACAAGAAATTTGAGTAGGTGCAGCAATAATTTACTAATAAAGTAGACGGACCGGACAAATGTGTTATGCTTCGTTGTAACCAATAGTCGGCACTATCTAAATTATTGATCTTCATGTAACAACGACCAATTAAATAGTATATTTCTTCTTTACGAAGTAACTGAGCAGAGTTGTAAAGATCTAAAATTGAAAAATATTCGTTTAATGCTTGTTGGTATTCGCCTTTACCAAACAAAATATTGGCTCTTACGGTATGAGCTACTGCGAGGTAATACGGTTCTTTTTTTTCTTTAAAAAATTGGATAGCCTGATCGATTTTACTTAGAGCTACGCTGTTTTTTTGCATGTAATAATCAATAGTAGCCTGAGAAATTAGAAGAGAAGAAATATCAAATTCGAAGTTACCTGGTAAACGAGAATATATTTTGTAAGCTTTTTCATATAATTCGCTGGCTTGGTTTATGTATCCTTTTGTTTGAAGAAAGACCCCGTATGATTCTAAGTTCCATGCGAAGTGTGAAGAGTCTATTTTGGGAGAATGGTTATGTACCCATAACATACTATCAAATAATATTTTTGCTCTTTCCATATCTCCCTTGTAATAGTATTCGTAATTAGCTAGGTTACAATATGCCATGGAGAGAATGAAATTGCTGGTATCGCCGCTTTCATAAGCTTCTCTAATAGTTTTCCGAAAATAGTATTGTGCACTATCAATTTGGTTCATTTGAAATAAAAGTACTCCCAATTGATAGTAGTCTTTCAGTAAAGGCTTTTGTTGGGAATGAATTGCTTCTTGAAGTGCTTTGATAGCTTCGGGGTATTTACGTTTGCTTGAAAGATAAAGAGCTTTAACACGATAATAATCGGTTTTAAAGTTAAAACTATCTAAGGGATAAATGGCGAAAATGTGAGAGTAGACAGAATCTAACATAGTATAATTTGAAAGCCTGTAATAGCAATAAAAAAGCTGAAAATAGGCTTTTAAGGCTAAGGTATCAGTTGAAGTTGATATTTGGATAGTTCTCCAGTAATGAGGAATAGCTTCATAAAATCTATTTTGTTGATAGAAACTTTCTCCTTTTTGAAAAAAAAAGTTGATTTCGTTGTTGTTTTTTTGTAAATTGCATGATGTAATAAGCAGTATAATTACTGCGAGTTT
>JAOAFU010000028.1 GCA_026416115.1 Bacteroidales bacterium
TTGTTTATGTAAGCTGTAACCCTGCTACTCAGGCCCGCGATATTAAAGCGCTGGCAAATCGTTACCGGGTTGCCGAAATTCAGCCGGTCGATATGTTTCCCCATACCCATCATGTCGAAAATGTTGCACTGCTCATCAGAAAATAATTGCTAAGTTTTCGCAACAGTAAATAATTTGCTACGTTTGTACAGCGGAAAAAATTATGGGTACTTTTTTGTTCGATGATATTATTTTTGGGCCAGTAAAAAGTCGTAGGCTGGGTAATTCGTTGGGAATTAATCTTTTGCCCGAAGGAAAAAAAATTTGTAATTTCAACTGCATATACTGCGAGTGTGGTTGGAATAGTCTTGAGACAAAACAATTGCAATGGCCTATTCCTAAAATTGTAGAGGAACAGCTTAGAATCAAACTTTTAACTTTAGCTCAAAGCAACACAGTTGTCGATACAATTACTTTTGCAGGTAACGGCGAACCTACCATGCATCCACAGTTCGATACTATTGTAGAGAAAGTTATAGCCGTAAGGGACACTCTTTTGCCCCATGCTAAAATTGCAGTGCTTTCAAATGCCACCTTAATATTCAAACCATCGATACGTCAAGCGCTGATGAAGGTAGATATGAACATCCTAAAACTCGACTCGGCCATCGAAGATACCTGCCGAATTTTAAATCAACCCACAGGTCATTTTAGTATCGACGAAACTATCGAAAATCTGAAAGCCTTCAAAGGTAACTGTATAATACAAACCATGTTCGTAAGAGGAATTTATAACAAGCAATTTTTCGATAATACTACTCCAACTGAGCTCGAGGCATGGATTAAGGCCATAAAAGAAATAGGCCCTTCGTTGGTAATGATTTACACCATAGAACGCGATACCCCCGCCAAAAACATCGAAAAAATAAGCAGCCACGAATTACGAAGAATAGCTGCTATAGCCGAGAAAGCAGGTATTCGAATATATACTAGCTCTTGAGGTAAACATAAACTATTATTTTTTGCATCTCTCAAGGAGGAATGGTATTCCATAAAAAAACATAATTTTGCGGCTCAAAAATTGAGAAGATGAGCTTGATAAACGAGATTAACCGTCGCAGAACGTTTGCCATAATTAGCCACCCCGATGCTGGTAAAACAACACTTACCGAAAAATTATTACTATTTGGTGGCGCAATTCATGTAGCAGGTGCAGTAAAATCGAATAAGAT
>JAOAFU010000057.1 GCA_026416115.1 Bacteroidales bacterium
GGGCACTACTTGGTCTTTCGGAATCGGGTAACTTTCCTGCAGCAATAAAAACGGTTGCCGAGTGGTTCCCTAAAAAAGAAAGGGCTTTGGCTACCGGGATTTTTAATTCTGGCGCTAACGTTGGTGCCCTATTAGCACCGGTACTAGTACCCTGGCTCGCCTTTCACTTGGGTTGGCAAAGTGCTTTTTTTCTTATAGGAGCTATTGGTTTCATCTGGCTTATTTTTTGGTTTATTTATTATCAAATACCCGAAAAAAGCAAACATTTGTCTGCTGATGAGTTAGCCTACATCAAAAGCGACCACGAAGAACTTACCGAGAACAATGAAAAAGTTTCGTGGTGGAAGCTTCTGAAATACCCTCAGACCTGGGCTTTTGTAATTGGAAAGTTCCTAACCGACCCTGTATGGTGGTTTTATCTTTTCTGGATACCTGGTTGGTTAGCAACCGTTCGTGGAACAGGACTCGACCTAAAAAACTTTGGATTACCCATGGTGGTTATTTATACTGCTACTACTGTGGGAAGTATCGGTGGTGGTTGGTTATCTTCCTACTTAATTTCGAAAGGTATGCCTGTATACAAAAGTCGTAAGCTGACTATGTTGCTTTTCGCTCTTCTTGTAATACCCATAATCTTTACCCAATCCGAAGGGGTAAGTTTATGGAGCGCTATACTACTCATCAGTCTCGCTGCCGCATCCCACCAAGCATGGTCGGCCAATATTTTTACAACCGTTTCTGATATGTTCCCCAAAAAAGTAGTAAGTTCGGTAACTGGTCTTGGTGGAATGGCTGGTGCGCTCGGGGGGACACTCATCGCTCTATTTGCTGGTCACCTGCTCGAGTTCTATAAAACCAGTGGACACATTGAAACTGGATACACTATACTGTTTTTCATTGCAGCTTCGGCTTATCTTATTGCCTGGCTGGTGTATCAATTATTAGTTCCCAAAATGAAACGTGTAGAATTATAAATCAATATAAATATGAAGAAATTTCTCGACGAAAACTTTTTATTACACTCTTCGGTAGCTGAATATCTCTATCACGAACATGCGGCTAAAATGCCCATTATCGACTATCATTGCCATCTTAATCCACAAGAGATTGCAGACGATATAAATTTTGAAAATATAACACAGGCCTGGCTCAATGGCGATCATTATAAATGGCGAGCCATGCGAACCAACGGAATATCTGAAAATTATTGCACTGGAAACGCTCCCGATAAAGATAAATTTTTAAAATGGGCTGAAACCGTTCCTTATACCATCCGAAATCCCTTATTTCATTGGACACACCTCGAACTTAAACGATATTTCGATATTGATCAACTGCTTAACCCCAATACAGCTGAAGAAATATACGAAAAAACTTCATCCTTGCTATGTCAAAAAACATACTCGGTTCGTAATTTGCTACGACTTATGCATGTTCAGGTTGTCTGCACAACCGACGATCCTGCCGATTCGCTCGAACATCATAAAAAAATAAGAACCGACGGTTTTGAAGTTCGCATTCTACCCACCTGGCGCCCCGACGCTGCCATGGCAGTTGAAAATCCCCAAGGTTACAATGCTTACCTCGACCGGTTGGGTATGGCAGCAGGAATAGAAATAATAACTTTCGACAAGCTTCTCGAAGCTCTAAACATTCGTCATAATTTTTTTCACGAAAACGGCTGTCGTCTGTCCGACCATGGTGTCGAGACTTTCTATGCCGACGATTACACCCTTACAGAAATAAGGTCTATTTTTGATAAAGTTAGATCGGGTAAAATACTGTCGCAAGCAGAAATCTCTAAATTTAAATCGGCCATGTGCTATGAATTTGGCCTAATGGATCATGCAAAAGGATGGACACAACAATGGCATGTAGGCCCTTTACGTAATAATAACACCCGAATGTACAAAATGCTTGGACCTGATAAAGGTTTCGATTCTATTGGAGATGCCCGTTACGGAAAATCTTTAGCAGCATTTCTTGACCGATTAGACCAATCTAACCAATTAACAAAGACTATCATATACAATATTAATCCTGCCGACAACGAACTAATTGCCACCATGATAGGAAACTTCCAAGATGGAACTATTCCCGGAAAAATCCAAATGGGCGCTGCTTGGTGGTTCCTCGATCAAAAAGATGGTATTGAACGTCAACTCAATGCACTCTCTTCTATGGGACTACTCAGCCGTTTTGTTGGAATGCTTACCGATTCTCGGAGTTATTTATCATATCCACGCCACGAATATTTCCGTCGAATTCTCTGTAATCTCATTGGAACTGAAGTTGAAAAAGGCGAAATTCCTAACGATAAAAAATGGCTTGGTCAGTTAGTGGAAAACATCTGTTATTATAATGCTGTAAATTACTTTGGTTTTTAAATGATCAACATATTTAATACACCTTACTTTTTCATCAGTTTTTATAAATTTAATGTTAATTTCAATTATAGCTATCTATTTTAGATAGTACTCTTTTAAACGTAATTATTTTTTGGACCACTAAGGGTAGGAAACATGAAAAAAGTATTCATTCTGCTAATAAGTATCAGTTTTTTTATAGGTGCCCTTTACTCGCAAAAAAAGAAATCAACATTAGGTCGCGAAAGAATATTACTCAACGAAGGCTGGAGATTTTATAAATATAGTAAATCCCAAAAGGCCGATTCTTTGATTTACGATGTACGCCCTGAAATTACCGAACGAAACGATACTAAAGAAGCCGATAGCCGACCTACCGAGGCTATAAAGGCCGAAAGCAAACAAATGGTTCTTAAACCCTGGATACTTCCTACAGCCAATTCGTTTATTGTCGACAGCTCACGCCATCATAAACGACCAGAGGGAAATCCAGGCAAGGATTTCCCTTTTGTACAAATTAACTTCGATGATTCGATATGGGAATTAATTGATCTGCCACACGATTGGGGTATTAAAGGACCTTTTATGACTGGATGGGAGGCCGAAGTAGGTGGTGGAATGGGACGACTCCCTTGTATAGGTGTAGGCTGGTATCGAAAAAAAATTGTACTTGACAAATCTGATAAAAATAAACGTATATTGCTCGAAATTGACGGTGCAATGTCATATGCCATAGTCTGGGTGAATGGTTTTCTTGCAGGTGGATGGCCTTATGGCTACGCTTCTTGGTCTTTAGATATAACCCCTTATGTGCATTTTGGCAGCGAAAATCAGATTGCAATTCGCATAGATAATCCCAACCACTCGGCACGATGGTATCCAGGAGCTGGACTGTATCGTAATGTATGGCTCACTAAAGTAAACCCGGTTTATGTGAGTCAGTGGGGAACCTTTGTTAGAACATGCAAAGCATCTTCTAATGAGGCATTGCTTGCAATCGAGACCTTAATTGAAAATAAATCGAACAAAACTGCACATGTAACTCTTCAGCACGAAATTTATGACTGGGAGCAAAAAGAACAAGATCTAAATAAACCGATTGCCAAAATAAGCCCCAAACAAATAGTAATCCTAGCAGGAAAAAAATATAAGCAATTCGACTCAGCAGTAATTACAAATCCCAAGTTATGGGGACCTCCCCCCACTCAGCAACCCAATCTTTACATGCTTAAAACTACCGTAATGCAGAACGGTAAAATACTCGATACCTACTATACTCGATTTGGTATTCGAACACTAACATTTGACCCCGATAGAGGCATTTTCGTAAATGGGGAACATATACCCATTCGTGGAGTTAATCAACATCACGATTTGGGTGCATTGGGGGCTGCTTTTAACTTAAGAGCAG
Source organism: Bacteroidales bacterium (assembly GCA_026416115.1). Taxonomy (GTDB): domain Bacteria; phylum Bacteroidota; class Bacteroidia; order Bacteroidales; family DTGW01; genus JAKPGM01. The sequence continues at coordinate 3,778 of JAOAFU010000057.1, forward strand.
CAGAACGGCAGCTTGAAATTCTTCGCGAAATGGGATGCAACGCAATTCGTATGGCGCACAACCCACCAGCCCCTGAACTACTCGAACTTACCGATCGTATGGGTTTTCTGGTGATTGACGAAATTTTCGATAGCTGGCAACGCAAAAAAACTCCACACGATTTTCACCTAATTTTTGACGAGTGGTACGAGGCCGACACAAGGGCATTCGTACGACGCGATCGCAATTGCCCGTCGGTAATCATATGGAGCTTTGGAAACGAAGTGGGCGAACAATATACAGGAGAAGAAGGGGCCGCAATTGCCGCAAAACTACATCGAATTATCAAAGAAGAAGATCCTACCCGTCCGACAACCATAGCTATGAACTATGCTAAACCCTTTATGGAACTACCTAAGGTCCCTGATATCATTGGATTAAACTATCAGGGTGAAGGAATTAGACAAGATCCCGAATTTGAAGGTACCGATCGTATTCGAACACCACCTCAATACGAAGCTTTTCATCGCCAGTTTCCCAACAAAGTAATTTTAAGTACCGAAACAGCCTCTGCCCTAAGCACTCGTGGAACTTATCTATTCCCTGTTACTCCCAAAAACTCTTCTCATATTCGCGATGGAATGGGAGGTGATTCTAAAAAAATGTATGTAAGCGCCTACGAATTATACGCTGTCGATTTTGGTTCCTCTGCCGATAAAGTCTTTGCCTCTCTCGATCGACATCCGTTTGTAGCGGGAGAATTTGTATGGACCGGTTGGGATTATCTAGGTGAACCTACACCTTATTATCTTGCACGAAGCTCATATTCAGGAATTATCGACTTGGCTGGCTTTAAAAAAGACCGATTTTTTCTTTACCAATCACGCTGGCGACCCGATTTACCAATGGTGCATATTTTGCCCCACTGGAATTGGCCCGAACGTATCGGGCAGCCAACACCTGTACACGTTTTCACCTCTGGCGACGAGGTGGAATTGTTTATTAACAACAAATCGAAAGGACGCAAAAAGAAAGCTCCTTTCGAATACCGACTTAGATGGGATAGTATTATATACGAGCCTGGTACTGTTATAGCCATTGCATACAAAAACGGCAAAAAATGGGCTGAAAAAGTAATTGAAACCACAGGCCAAGCAACGAGTTTAGTAGCCGATGCCGACCGCCCTATCATCTACCCCGACGGAAACGACCTGGCATTCATCACTATTCGTGTTACCGATAGCGAAGGCCGCATAATACCAACTGCCAACAATCTTATCGACGTGAGTGTCGAGCCTCCAGGAAAACTGGTTGCTATCGATAACGGCGACCCTACCGATACTACCTCGTTTATATCCAACACACGCAGGGCTTTTAATGGATTGTGCCTAGCTATTGTAAAATTCTCAAAAGCAAAGTCACAACCCTTTAAGGTAAAAATATTTTCACAGGGTCTAGCGGAAACGGAAATTGTCATTTACCCTAAACTATGAATTTTAAGGTTTCCACTCTATGGGTTTTACATTAAGCGCCTTAACAAAAAAGAGGGAAAGCATATAAAGATAATCAGAAAGCCGGTTAAGGTAGGCCACTATTGATTTGTCGGTATTGTACTTATCACTCACCAACGACACCTTCCGTTCTGCACGTCGACATATGCTTCGGGCTATATCACAATACGATATCAATGGATGTCCTCCCGGTAGAAAAACTCCATTATAGCCATTTAGTATTGAATCGATCTTGTCAATTTCTGTTTCTATGAGCTCTATGTCATTGCGATCGATAGAGGTCTTTATATTGGTGTTTGAAATAATTGCTGCACAACTAATAAGTTTATTTTGAATAAGTGCAAGTTTTTCGGATATATTGGGCCATGAGGTCAGATCGCGCAGAATACCCAAATAGCTGGTAAGTTCTTCCAATGTTCCAATTGCTTCGATACGTTCGTCATATTTAGGCAATCGAAGATTCCCGCCTATTGTCGTTGTGCCATTATCGCCATTTCTGGTGTAAATACGATTAGCCATATTGATACTGTTTTATTCTTTTAACATTGAACCTATAACTATTGTTTAAACTGCATGTTTTTTTATGCAATAACACGCTGAAGTGCTACAGCTACCATATTGATAAGCAAATAAAAATTAATTCCTACAAAAACATGTTTCAAACGAAATGATGAGGAAGATTCTTTATCAAAAAGATATCGAACAAAAAGCGATATCAATAATACGTTAACAAAAACTATAAGCCAAACTACCATATGCGAATGAATAAGGCCAACTATCGGAAAAGAAAGAGAAAAAAAAGTAGTTATCATTATCCAGGGAAAAGTAATCCAGCGAAGATTTTCGATAGGGAAAACATGCTTAATAGAAGCATAACCAGCTCGTTCGTAATCATCGGCATATTTTAAAAGTAAAATCCAAAAATGAGGTATTTGCCAGAAGAAAAGAAAAAGAGCAAGAATCCACAAGCGAACATCGTTAAGAGGAGCAGAAGCTGACGACCAACCAATAAAAGCAGGAATTGCACCAATTACCGAGCCTGGAATAATTGCAAAAGCTGTATATCTTTTGAGCGGAGTATAAATAACATTATACCAAAAAACATTAGAAAGGGCAAAAGCCGTTGGCACAATACCAAAAAAACTATACAGGATCGTTAACCCAGTTAAAACAGAAAATACGGCTAAACGCAGTGCGGTGGTTGCACTAACTTGACCAGAAGGAATCGGTCGGTTTCTCGTACGTTGCATAAGTGCGTCATAGCGTCTTTCCTGCCAATGGTTGAGACAAGCCGAGCCTCCAGCAACCAAAAAAACTCCTATAGCAAGTGCTATTATCTTTGTCGGATCAAAATCGTTTGTTGCAAGCAAATATGAAGTTATAGCAGTGAAAACCACCATAACAGAAATACGGTGTTTCCAAAGCTCAAGTAAAACTGCGATATATTTACCTGCTTTTCTCATTCTTTTTTAGCTTCACCATCCGAGTTTTTAAAATATTCGATAATTGCTTTAATTTCTTCATCTTTAATTATCCCCTTGTACGATCTCATCACATTAGGCATAAAACCTTCCTCCACCTTAGCATTAGGGTCAATAATCGATTCTTCGAGGTATTTTTCATCTACCACAATGGTTTCTTTTTTACCATCGGGTGTAATAACGGTCTTTTTTGCCCCCCACAAACCTTTGAATGAGGGCCCAACCAGACGGGTACCATCCATAGAATGACAACTGAAGCAACCGTTATTTCTTAAAACAGCCTCTCCATCGGTTGAAGAAGCTACTTTTAAATTTGCCAAAATACTATTAAACTCTTCTGTTGGCACTACCTTAACTTTTGAATACATGTAGGCATGCCGCATACCACAGTAGGCCGAACAATAAATATCATATTCTCCAAGCTGGGTAGCTGTAAACCATGTGTAATTGTTCTTGCCAGGAACTACATCCTCTTTTATTCTAAATGCTGGAATAAAAAACCCGTGAAGCACATCAGGAGAATAAAGATTAAGTTTTACAGGCTTGTTTAAAGGAACATAAAGAGTGGTTGCTACTTTACCATCGGGATAAACAAATTGCCAGTCCCACATACGGCCAATCACCTTAACCTCAAGCGCGTCTTTTGGAGGCCGGCGTAAAGGAATATAGTTTTTCCAACCTACATAAAACATAGCCAGTACAAGAATCAAAGGAATTGTAATCCACAATACCTCGAGCCATGTACGTTCCTGTACCTGAACTGCTTTCTGATGACGCTTTTTGTTATACCGGACTACAAAATAAATCATCAGAATTGTGATAAGAATAAAGAAAAAAATATCGATACCAAGTATAAAATAGAAAGTATAGTCTATTTTCTCTACAAAGTTAGAAGCGCCGTAGTGTATCCCGTAATTCATAAGAGTTTTTTTTAACGGAACAAATAATCAATATAAGTTATAACAATAATGAGAGCAAAAAGAAGAATAACCATTCCTACCAAAATCTTAATTAATAGGTTTTCGTATTTTAGATGCATGAAATACGATAACACCAGATATCCCTTAAAACAAGCAACCAATAAAGCAAGTGCAACGTTCCATGCTTTAAGATCGAAAGAGGTGATCTCAATAGTTAAAAAAGTCAAAGCCAACAGAACCACCAACACTATAGCAAGCGTACGGTATGGAGTAATATGAGTTGAGGCAGAGTGATGATTGTCTGACATAGTTTTTATGTGATTAAATATAAAAGTGGAAACAAAAATATCCATATCAAATCGACCAAATGCCAATATAGGGCCGAATTTTCCAAAAAAACATATTTTTCGGGGTGAACTTTTCCTGCTTTGATTCTTCGTTCGGCGACAATTAGTATAACCATTCCCACAGTAACGTGTAAGGCATGAAGACCCGTCATGGCATAATAAAGTCCAAAATAAAGAATATGGCCATGCTTCAACTTCATGAGCAACTCAGATCCAGGGTAAATTTCATGTTCAAATTTAGCTCCCCATTCAAAATACTTGTTTACTAAGAATATAAAAGCACAAAATACAGTAAGCCAAATAAGCTGTCGGCTAAGTTGGATTTTATTTTGCTGCAAAGCAGTTAAGGCCATAGCAATAGCCATACTACTTACCAACAATACAATAGTGTTGACAGCACCAAAAACTACATTAAGTTCTAACGATGCTTCATGAAACTCGGTGTGATATATTGAACGATAAACTGCATATACCAGAAATAGTCCACCAAAAAGCAAAATTTCGGTAAAAATAAACAACCACATGCCGAGCTTTGAAGCTTCGTCGTCGCGATGTTCTAACAAATGTGCTTTCGCTTGATGTTCCATAATTTAACACTCATTTAAAACTGTATGGCCTTTCGTTAATATGGGGAATCTCGTCAAAATTTTCTAATGGAGGGGGCGAAGGTATTTGCCATTCAAGTGTCGTGCCATTCCAAGGATTAGCAGGTGCTTTTTCTCCCTTGCGAGCACTGCGTATAAGATTATAAAACATAAGCGCCAAACCCGCGGCAAGAACAAAACCTCCGATGGTTGAGATAACCTGGGCGGGCTGGAACTGTGGAAAATAATCGTAGTACCTACGTGGCATACCCTCAATTCCTATAATAAACTGGGGAAAATACAAAAGGTTAAAACCCACAAACATAATGATAGAAGCAACCGTTGCTTGTTTTAGGTTATACATTCTACCATAAATTTTAGGGAACCAGTAGTGTATGGCAGCAAACATGGCAAAACCCATCCCACCAAAGATAATGTAATGAAAATGAGCTACCACAAAGGAAGTGTCGTGTACATGTACATTAGTTGCCAATGCTCCCAATACTAAACCAGTAAGCCCACCAATGGTAAATAGAAAAATAAAAAATAGGGCAAAGAGAAAAGGTGGTTTCATATCGATTGAACCTTTATACATAGTGGCCAACCAGTTGAAAACTTTTATAGCACTAGGGACAGCTACAACAAAAGTCAGAAACGAGAATAACCACAACGATTTACCACTCATACCCGAGGTATACATATGATGGCCCCAAACCAGATATCCAACTGCAGCAATAGCCACGCTCGAAAGGGCTATAGCCTTATAGCCGTATACTTTACGTTGACAAAAAGTGGGTATTATTTCTGTAATTACGCCCATTGCTGGTAAGATCATAATATAAACAGCCGGATGAGAATAAATCCAAAATAAATGCTGATAAAGTACAGGATCACCACCCAATGCAGGATCAAAAAAGCCGATGCGAAACAAACGTTCGGCAATTATCATCAATAATGTTATCCCAACTACAGGTGTAGCTAAAAGCTGAATCCAGGCAGTAGCATAAATAGCCCAGGGAAAAAGAGGCATACGGAAAAATCTCATTCCCGGCGCACGCAACCTATGAACAGTAACAATAAAATTCAAGCCAGTGAGGATGGAAGAAAAGCCTAAAATAAAGGCTGCTGTAGTTGCCATAATAACGTTTGTTCCTGTTGTGGTACTATAGGGGGCATAAAAGGTCCATCCTGTGTCGGGGGGGCCATGACGCATAAACTGCGATAAAATAGCCAAAAAAGAACCGAACAAGAAAAGATAGAAGGAAAAAAGATTAAGCCTCGGGAAAGATACATCCCGCGCCCCTATCATGATGGGAAGAAAAAAATTGCCAAAAGTAGCCGACAAACCGGGGATTACAACCATAAATATCATAATAATCCCATGGACAGTAAATAAACCATTATAGGCTTGCGGCTCGACTATAGTTTTTCCGGGTGAAATCAACTCAATTCGCATGAGTAACCCCATAATGACCCCTACAATAAAAAAAGTAGCAATGGCATACAGATACATTAATCCAATACGCTTATGATCGGTCGAGGTAAGCCATGCCCAAATACCTTTGTACCGTCCCGTATTTTCGAGATAAGTTCCCTTGTAAAATTCCTGTGCTTCCGCTCTCATCGCTGTTATGAATTAATTTGTTTTTTCCTTTTACGAGAATAACGCCACAACCAAAAAACAAAGAGCAAAAGGATAAAAATCAATAGAGTGCCCGATATTTTAAGTACATCAAAAACGTACCTTTTTCCTGCCGGGTCGTATGCAAAACAATAAAGCAAAATTTTTTGTCCGGCAGGCCGAGCTTCTTCTTTTTGGGCTTCAATTAATGCCATTTTAAAATCGAGTGGTAGATAGCTGAGCCCATATAAATAGCGCGTAATCTTACCGTGAGGACTAACCGCTATTATAGCTGATGGATGTACATAATCGAGCCCTACAGCCTTCACTTTATAACCAAATGCATCGGTAACCTTAAAAAGTGTTACACTATCGGAGGTTAGAAAATGCCAACCTTCTTTATGATCCTTAGCATAACGGTCGGTAAAGGTCTTCTTTTTCTCTTTAGCTTTTTCTGGCGTATCTCTGAAATTAAAACTAATAGTTACTACCTGGTAATCCTTCCCTAAAATCATATCGGTTCGGCGTATCACCTCTCCAACGCCTTCTAACAAAGGACTACATAACCCTGGACAATCAAAATAGACAAAGCTAAAAATAGTAGGCTTATCGATTAGCTGCCGCAAAGTTACGGTATCCGAATTTTCATCTAAAAACTTTAAATCTAAGGGTATTGTATCATTCAAATGTTCAATAATACCTACTTCACTGTCGACTATGTTGCTCTGCCCCTTGACAGCTACAAAGCAAATGGTAAGTAGAAATAATAAATAAATTTTTTTCATGTATATAGCTTTAAACAATTCTAAAAAACCGACGCAATAAAACCAATTAGGGCAAATTTTGTTGAGATATGTAATGTTAAAACTAACATTTAGGTTTTATCTCGATGAAACATAATTATTGGCTAAAAGTAACGAGCCTCCCAATAAAGCTACATCCTTAAGCAAAGCAAACAAGGCCATCTCGGCATGTTCGGTAAAAAGATTGGGAATGTGTATGGTCAGAATAAACAAACTGAGCATAAAAACAAGACCATAACAAGCTACCTTCACATAACGATTAACAATAATGAGCACACTGGCCGCAATTAGAAAAAAGCCTGCGAGAAAAACGGTGTATGCACCTCCAGGCACATACGATGTCATCATACCTAAAAAAACATCGGTCATAAAAAAATGATTCAAACCGATGAGCCCGAATGGAAGGCCATAAAGAATACGACCTAATAAATTTAAGTTTTTCATAGTTTAGGGTTTTTACCAGATTGTTTTATTTTTCGGATGGATAATATAATACGAACCAGGAAGAACCAGATAGCTCCAACCACTATCAAATAGGAAAAAATGAGCCAAAGAGGTGCTTTCTTTCCAACATTCCACATGGCTCGCTTTTCGGTTAGTGGAGGTTTTATAGTAGGAACTCCAAGCTTAGCCACATAGAGTTTTTCAAGCTCACCAAACATTTCGTGATTAACCTTCACAATCAATTGTATGTTTCCAGTTGAATCGCCCGGAAGATTCGATGGAAAATTAAATGTTACCTTACCATTGGATGGAGTAATGCGAATTGAATCTATCGGCAAATTCCCAAAATATCTTTTAACAAATAAACTTACTTCGGCATCGGGCAATGGAAGCGTGTCGGTTTTTTGAAAAGCCTTAACCAGCACGGAAACTTTAAATTTTACTGTATCGAAAAAGGGAATTATTTGTACCGATCGTAGTTTAGCAGAGTCGACCAACTTAGCTAGAGGTGGCTGTACATAGTCTTTGTTAAAACTACGAATGTAGCTGATAACTTGCCAACGCTCCTGCTCCGTTAAAGAATTCTTAAAAGAGGGCATAGCACCACGCCCGGTGGTTATCATGTAAAAGAGTTCTCCATCGCTGCGTTTCTGAACTTTAGCCTCCTTCAAATCGGGAGGTATGGGGACTAAGCTTTTAATATTATTTCCCTGTCCAGGAATTCCATGACACGAAGCACAACTTCGCTTAAAAATATCTTCACCCTTCTTTCGAGCATTTTCATCGAATAAATATGGCGAAGTACGTTTAGCTTTATCTGCAGGCACTTCCCATTCTTCGGCACTCAACAAAGCCGTTTGTAAAAAAATCAACAATAGAGTAAGAGACAAAAAATATTTAATTATTCTCATGGTTCTCAACTTCTTGTATAGGCAATATAGGAAATGTTTTGGATAAAATTGTAATAATCATTAACACCAGAATAATTGGGGCAACAGTAATGGCAATTTCGATTAACGTTGGCTTATATATCTGATATTCTATAGGAACATTTTGAATAGGCAGAAATGGATGCTGCATGGTAGGAATAACTATGAGATAGCGTTTAAACCAGGCTCCAACGATAACAAAAATAGCCACAATAAACAGTGGCAAGGGACGACGCATGGGTTTGAATAATAGAAGTATAATAGGTATCAATAGCCCGCCTATTTGCACCGACCAATAGAGTATTGCAAAACGTCCTTGAAAGAGTTCGTGCAAATGGGCAGCGTCGGCATGTTTTAACTTGTAAACTGGAACCAGATACTCGTTGATGTTAAAATACAGATAAACCAATGAAACCAAAACCAATAGTTTCCCAATTTTATCGAATAGTTCTGCAGTTATATACTGTTCCAGATGATATATCCTTCGAAATACATACATAGCAATAATTACAGCAGCCGTTCCACTAACAAAAGCACCGGTAACGAAATAAGGCCCGAAGATTGTACTATCCCAACCCGGCCTGTGGGTAACCGCAAATAACCAGGAGGTAACTGTGTGAATAGCAAGTGCAACAGGAATGATCAGTATCAGTAAGGTTTTAACTCCCTGTCGAATGATATGTTGTTGCTCAGGTGTATTCTGCCAGTTTACCGATAAAATTTCATATATTTTTCTTTGCCACTTAGGCAAATGGGTTAATCGGTCACGGCACAAGGCAATGTCGGGTATCATGGGAAGATAGAGCAACAGAATGCTGATTACGACATAAGTGGTTACTACTGTTACATCCCAAATGATAGGCGACTGTATGCGACCATAGAAAAAGAGATATAAAAAGCGATCGGGGCGACCCATGTCTGAAATAATAACCAGACCTGCCACTGCAGCAAATGCCAACGAAATAATCTCGGCTATACGAGCCAAAGGCGATGCCCATTTAATATTCGTAAGTCCGAGTACTGCACTAATGAGCATACCTATTAAACTGGTAGCAACAAAAAACACAAAGTTGGCTATATAAATACCCCACGAGACATAATCTCTAAGTCCTGTAACTCCAAGACCTTCCCTAAGCTGAATGGAATAGGCATATAAACAAGCGATTAAAATTGCTGTCAAAAAAGACATCCATATCAAAAAACCTTTACCATAACCAATGGGCTTGAGCAAATCACTTACAATTTTTTCATTTGCAACACTCATAGTATAATTCCGTTAACTTTCAAAATGATGCACATATTCACTAGCTACTTTTTTATCACTTTCCTTCACGGGCATGCTTCTGTCCTTAGGTGGTAAGTAATATACCCTTGGTTTTGTACCCAACTCAGGCATTAACTGATAGGCCCCATTTTTCTCGAGCAACTCACTTAACCTCATGGTTTCATGGGTAGTGCCATTAGTAACAACGTCTTCGTTTTCGTCGCCAAACCAATAGACACCATTAGGACATGCCGAAACACAATAGGGCAATTTGCCTTCCCTGAGTCGATCGGCACTCATTAAACATTTGGTAATGGTACCTTTTCGTTGAGGAAGATTAAGCTCAACATTATACTCCATGTTGGCGTCTTCCTTTGCATAAAGGGGCTCAATCCAGTTAAACATACGGGCGTTGTACGGGCACGCTGCAATGCAGAACCGACAGCCGATACACCGTTGATTATCGATGAGTACCACTCCATCCTGCCGCTTAAAGGTAGCATCAACCGGACAAACCGAGACACAAGGTGGATTATCGCAATGCTGGCAGGGCTTGGGCATGTAGTATGCCGGGGTATGCTCCGAGGCCTGCATTACCAACACATTCATATGGCTTTGTTCGGGACGTAAATGATGGGCTTGCTGGCAGGCAGTCATACAACGACGGGCATTTTTACATTTGGCAAGATCAATAACCCAAACCCATCGCTTACCGGGGATACCTTCACGCCCTCTACGTTGAAGCTCTGTTAATGCCTCCTTATTTAATTTTAGCTGATGTTTATGTTCTGCTATCTCCTTGATATGAGGAGCCCCTTTCTTTTTATGCTCATAGTGGAGGGCAGAAAGAACAGCTCCTCCTGCAAGCACAGAACCTCCACCCCATAACGCAAGCTGTTGTAAAAACTTCCTTCGCGATGCATTCTTTAACCGACTTCCTTTAATTTCCATGCCTCTGAGTTTTAA
>JAOAFU010000070.1 GCA_026416115.1 Bacteroidales bacterium
GGCGTTGTGCAACATTGTACAACTGCCCCGAAGATACAGCGGGGAGGTCTGTATCGAAGCTTAACTCTAAACCTACTTTAACATGAAAATTAAATTATTATTATCTGCAACTTTTGCATGCTGCATGCTTAGCTTTTCTTCGTTAGCACAAATAAAAATCGATAGCAACGGCAACATCGGATTGGGTACTGCCACTCCAGCATACAAAGTGGATATCTTTGGCCAAACCCGAATTATCACCACTACTCCCATATATGGAAATAGTGCTACGGTAATATTCAACTCCTATTACGACCAAATAAATATTGAAACGGATAGAGATAATGTCGGCTATCTTGGCTATTATAAGCGATGGAATACCATCTATACTCGATATATCAATTGCCCAAACCCTATTATTACCTCCGACGAAAAAATGAAAACAAACATCCGACAAATCAATACTCCCCTTCAAACCATAAAGCGTTTACGAGGTATAACCTTTGACTACAAGCCGGAAGAGTATTTTGGTACAAGCTATCAACCCAGAAATGCATCCGATGATAAGGAAACTAAAAACCGATTGGGTTTTGTAGCACAGGAAGTTCAGCAGGTTTTACCCCAAATCGTCGTATACGATTCAGCTAAAAAATACTATGGAATAAACTATGTAGCCCTAATTCCTGTGTTGGTAGAAGCTATCAAAGAACAGCAGAATCAGATTGATTCCCTTAAAAAATTAATAAATAAACCTAAAACATCACTAAAATCAGCAGTTGAAGATAAAGAAACAACGAGCATAAGCCAAGTTAATAATGTTGAATTAGCGATATTAGAACAAAACTCTCCCAACCCCTTTGATCAGAATACCGAAATACGTTACTATCTTCCCTATAACACAAAAAATGCATATATTTACCTATACGATATGAGCGGAATGCAAGTAAAGTCGGTACCCCTAACAACGCTGGGTAAAGGCAGCATAATCATATACGGTTCGGAGCTTAAGCCCGGCATGTACTACTATACCCTTGTGGCCAATGACCAGGAGGTGGATACCAAAAAAATGATTTTAACAAGGTAAAATTAATTAGCATGAAACATTATCTTCTAATAATCAAACATCTTATCAACATTCCTTTACAAATACTAAAAATATTTTTGATTTTTATCACCATACTGTATTTTGGCATTAAATCGGGGTTAAGTCAAGATGTTGGTGGATTTGATGACCCATGGATTATTCCTCTTTATGGAAATGTAAAGTGGAAATTGGTATTTGAAGACGATTTTTTAGGTACTAAACTTGATTCATCAAAATGGGCTTACTATATACATGTCGATCCAAATCATGGGCCTAGTGTTTATAACTTACCAGATAATGTAAGTTTAAATTCAGGAACTCTTTCGATTATCACACGAAAGCTTCCTTATCCACGGAGAATTTATAATTGGCAATACCCACAAGGAATAGATGTTTACTTTTCGTCGGCTTACTTTCACACAAAGAAGAATTTCGATTATGGAATGGCTACTGCAAGAATAAAAATTCCAAGTGATGTAAAAGGTCTTAATCCTGCTTTTTGGTTATTTGGTAACTTTCCTGACGATAAATGGAACGAGTTTGACATTTTTGAATTTATGCATAACAATCCTAAAGATTTATCAATAACCTATCATCATAGTGGTTGTGGCCAAGAACATAATATGAAATCCTTCAGAATAAATGATGGTACTGATCACTCAGCAAAATTTTATATTTATAGTGGTGCTTTTTTTACAATGGATTCTTGGGTTGAGCGTGACGGGGCTGTAATTTTTTATGATTATTTTACTTATGATTGTGCATATCCCAGAACACCTATGGCTATTTATCTGGATAATTCAGTCTGGAATATTTCAAATTCTACCCCTACACTTCCATCAATAATGGAAGTTGATTTTGTTAGGTTTTATGCACCGATTTATCTTTGGGATGTACTTATAACCAATATCTATGATGGAAGAAACTATGATTTAATTTATAACTCTTCATACTTTACTATTCCGTCTTCAAAATATAGATTCTCTAATACAAATTATTTTTGTTTTGCAAAGTCTGTTACTATCAATTCTCACCTTCCTCTAACTTCCGACTCATTCATCGATGTTAGGGCTGAAAATTATATTCAATTAGATAAAGGATTTGAAGTTTCATCAAACTTTTCAGCTTTAATACAACCTCTATTGAATGAACCCCAACCCATAACGCCTATTATTTTGTCAAAATAAAAGTTTACTACCATGAAAAAAATAATATTTTTATTTTGTTTAGGACTAATAAAGTTAGAACAAGAAATACACTCACAACAAAAACTCGAAGTGGGTATAGGAATTAACCATACTTTTTTAAACTCCAATAATATTAATGCTTTGAAAAAGTATAACTCTTCATATTCGTATAGTTTTTTTGTAGATTATTATTTTTATAAATACAAAAAAATTTCCTTTGGAACATCTGTAGGATATATATCCCGGTCATTTGATGTAAACTTTATAGTAGGTGGCTCATCATGGGATAGAATAGTGAATGCAAAATTTTCAATAGGATATCTTGGCTATTCTCTATACCCTGAGATTATTTTTGGCAATAAATTAAAATGGGGTTTTAGTATTAGACCCGAAATAAACGCATATATCACAGGAAATCAAACAGGAGAAAATTATATTTACTTAATACCCACCCATATTTCTGAAAACATTTCCCTTGATAAAATGTTCTCAAAATTATTGTTTAACCTTTCATTTAACATAAAGATTATATATAGTATTACTGACAAGTTCGACTTCACTACATCAGGAAAACTTGAGAAGGGGATAAATAGCTTTGTGGCAGGTTCATCCTTATTAAATAGTTCCATATACTATACCAATACATACTTTCTTTGCGGAATTAGATATAAATTATAACGTTGCACAACACCGCCTATACCCCCATGCGGGGCGGCTGTGCAGGCGGGTAAGGTAAGTAGGCATAGGTAGGCAGGTGCTGAGTCTTAGGGTAAAAGGCTACAAAACCTCGCCCGGTGTATAGGCGGAAGGCGTTGTGCAACATTGTACAACTGCCCCGAAGATACAGCGGGGGAGGTCTGTATCGAAGTTATTATCGTTCTAAAATAACCATTATGAAACTGAGATTTATATTTTTGTTTTTTGTAGGTTTATATTGGCATTTAAACAATTTCAGCCAAATTAGAATGTCTGCCAATGGCTATGTCGGTATTGGCAATTTATATGGTGCACAACCTAGAAGAGTGCTCGATGTCAATGGTGAAGCTTATTTTAGCTGTATCCCTTCAACTTCAGGAATTTATTTTGCTAACTACCATAATTACTGGAATAATAAATGGTACGACGAACCTATAATTCTTCCTCAATGGGGAAACTCAGCCTGGTTAGGTAATTCAAATATCCCGTTTTGGCGAGTATATACTAATCAGATATGGACGGCCGATGGTATCGTACATCAATCGGACAGACGATTAAAAAAAGATATTCAACCTTTACAGACAGGATTAGAAAAAATAAAGAAAATGAGACCCGTTACATACAACCTTATTTTGGATTCAATGTTGTTGCCCGATTCAAAAAGAGAAAAATACGATAAGAAAAGATTGCAAAAAATAGGATTAATAGCTCAAGAAGTGGCGGAGGTCATTCCTGAAGCAGTAGTGAAAGACGAAGGACGTAACTTATATGGGATTGATTATACTGTAGTTATTCCAGTACTTGTCCAGGCTATCAAAGAACAACAACTCATCATTGAAAATCTGCAAAACGAAATAAAAGAGCTAAAAAGTAATAGCTCAAAGCTCAAAAGTGCTCCCATATCAGACGGAAAAACAAACTCTTCGTCAGCTCCGAACGATAGCGAACATATCTTATACCAGAACGTACCCAACCCCTTCTCGCAGAGCACCACCATTGAATACTATTTAGCCAATGATTTTCAGCGTGCTACCCTGAATATTTATGATATGAATGGCACGCAACTTAAAAGCATCACCCTGCATCAAAAAGGATATGGGAATGTAACCCTTAACGGCTACGAACTCAAAGCCGGGATGTACATGTATGCCCTCATTGTCGATGGGAAACTGATTGATACCAAAAGGATGGTGTTAACAGAATAAAACTTATTTAAAATGAAAAATTTAATTTTATTATTAATTATTTTTATAATAATTGTATTTAATAATTGTGAAATATCAAAAGATGAATATTACTTTTTAAAAGAAAGTAATCGTTCATCATTAAAAAGCGGAGATACCCTGATATATTATGATAATAATAATCAGTCAGATACATTATTTGTTTACAATAGAATTAAAGGAGTAATAAAAGAACCTCTCACTGGCTCATGTAAGGCACCATATAGCTATTATGATATTGATTTAGTTTATTTTATCAAAAAAAGGAATTCAACAAATGACTTACTTATTCCAACATGTGAATATTTAAAAGATCGGAAGACTTTTGGAAGTTGCTGGTCAGGTTATGAGTGTGATAAAACAATTTATATTGCAATAATTGCACATGAAAATAATTTGAATATAGAGTTTCCATATTTATACTGGTATGGTTACATTATCGGTAAAGCTGATACATTAATGGCATCATACCAAGTATCAGAAAAAAAATATGAAAACGTATTTTATTTT
>JAOAFU010000129.1 GCA_026416115.1 Bacteroidales bacterium
TGCTTTTTAAACGTTGGTATGAAGAAGCTTTTGAAGCCAAAATTTTTGAACCTAATGCTTTTGCCTTTGCTACAGCAAATTTAAATTGTATGCCAAGTGTACGCATGTTATTACTCAAATCGTTTGAAAATGGTGGGTTTACTTTTTTTACAAATTACGAAAGCCTTAAAGCTAAGCATTTGAAAGAAAATCCTCATGCAGCTATGGTTTTCTATTGGTCCGAGCTCGAACGCCAGGTTCGTATTCATGGCATAGTAGATAAAATTTCTTCTGCCGAATCCGATAAATATTTCGAGGGGCGGCCTGTTGGCTCGAGGTTAGGTGCATGGGCATCGCCCCAGAGCCAGCCCATCGAAAGTAGGGAGTGGCTGGAGATAAAGCATCTCGAATTTCGCGAAAAGTTTGCCCGTGGTCATATTCCTCGTCCCGAAAATTGGGGTGGTTACAAGTTGATTCCTACTTCTATTGAATTTTGGCAGGGACGTCCTAATAGACTACACGATCGGATCCAATACCAGGCAGTTTCCGATGGCTGGAAAATTGTTCGATTAGCACCATAAATTTACATAGCATGATCATTAAAGTAATGCTATCTTATTTAATTTTTTCTATATTAATCATAAGTTGTCATTCACAAAACACTCAGGATATGCATTTCAATAAACTGACACCTGAAGAAGAACGCATAATCGTATATAAGGGAACCGAACCACCCTTTAGTGGTAAGTATGTTCATTTCAATGGCAAAGGTACATACCTATGCAAACGATGTAATGCTCCTTTATATCGGTCGGAAGATAAGTTCGACTCTCATTGTGGATGGCCTAGTTTCGACGACGAAATACCTGGGGCTATCAAACGACAACTCGATGCAGATGGCCGACGAATTGAGATACTCTGTGCCAATTGCGATGCTCATTTGGGACATGTTTTTGAGGGTGAGGGATTTACGCCCAAAAATGTGCGACATTGTGTCAATTCGATTAGCTTACAATTTGTTGCCGATACTAATGTTCAATACGAGAAAGCTATTTTTGCTGGAGGTTGTTTTTGGGGGGTTGAATATTATCTGCAGAAAGCGCCTGGTGTAATATCGACTCGAGTAGGTTACATTGGTGGAAACATACCTAACCCCACGTACGAACAGGTTTGTTCCCATACTACTGGACATGCCGAAGCAGTTGAGGTAACTTTTGATCCTTCAAAAACATCATATGAAGAGCTAACTAAGTTATTTTTCGAAATACACGACCCTACTCAACTCAATCGTCAGGGTCCCGATGTGGGTGATCAATATCGATCAGAAATATTCTATTTCGATGAAACCCAAATGAAAATTGCACAGAAATTAATAGAACTTTTAAAGACGAAAGGATACAATGTAGTTACAAGGCTAACACCTGCTACAGTTTTTTATCCTGCCGAGGACTATCATCAAAAGTATTATCAACATAAAGGTACAACGCCCTATTGTCATTTTTATAAGAAAAAATTTTAAAACTTTGATATTGTCTCGAAACTTTAATGTTTATTTAAGCCATTGTCTTTGATTACATGTTGGCTCTTAGAAAATCTGTAATATAAATAATTTTTTCTTTGGCCAGACAATTAAATTTTTATTCTTTTTTGTGCTATTTAACATTTTGCAAAACGCTTAAGATATGACTACCTTAGCGGGCATTTATTAAATTGCTGAAAATATGAAAATTACCTTCATTAACACTGAGCGGATGTTTACCCGCGAATGGTTCAGAATGTATTTGCAGATTACAATTGGAGCTTTTATACTAGCTGCAGGGTTTGTTTTTTTTGTTACCCCATACCGAATAGTGCCTGGCGGTGTATATGGCATTTCAATTGTTATTCATTATCTTACCCGAGGGGTCTTTTCTTTTGCACCCGATGGCCTTCCTATTGGAACGATGGGACTAATTATGAATATTCCTCTTACAATTCTAGGAATAAAAATACTGGGACCACGATTTGGGGTTAAAACAATTGTGGGTTTTGTACTTTCTTCATTTTTTATCGACTTTCTAACTTTTTTGTGGGGTACCGAACCTCTTGTACCCAACGAAGCATTGCTTTCTGCTATTTTTGGTGGTGTGCTAATTGGGCTAGGATTGGGTGTAATCTTTAGAACTCGTGCAACCTCAGGAGGATCTGATATTATAGGAATGATACTGGAAAAATACACCCATTTACCCTTGGGTCAGCTAATGATAGCTGTCGATTCAACCATTGTTCTTATCGGTTTAGCTGCTTTCCAAGATTGGAAGATACCTTTACTTTCGTGGATCGTTATCTATATTTCGGGTAAAGTGATTGATGCAACGCTCGAGGGTCTGCATTATAATAAAACCCTTCTGATTATTACCGATCATTATGATGAGGTAAAAAATACCATTCTATACGATATTGGACGTGGTGCAACGCTTATACGTGCCCAAGGTATGTATTCCGACGTAGAGAAGAAGCTCATATTCTCCAATATGTCGCGCCGCGAGGCCTTTTTGTTAAAGGAAAAAATAAAAAAAATAGACCCCAGAGCTTTTATTACTATCATAAATACGAACGAAATTTTAGGAGAAGGATTTAAGACTATGCAAGAAACTACAGAATTATAGTGGTTTTCTTTCAAAAAGTAAAGTAAATTCCCTTTTTTGTAAAAGTTTTAGGTAGAGTATTTTGTAATTTCTACCTAAAATATATTACAAGTAAAAATTGGTTGATAGTGGTTGATTATTAATGGCACAAAACCTCTTCAATCATTTTCATTCCTCTGTCTAATGCTTTCATATTCTCCTCGAACAAATGATGATATCGTGCAGGTATACTCTTTTTTATTGCGCTTTGAACATTGTCTATTTTGAGCAAAGGTTTCAAACGTAAATATGCGCCCAACATAATCATATTGTAGGTTCGAAGGGATTTCAACCTAGCGGCTTCGGCAGCAGCGTCGATGGAGTAAATTTGGATATCGTTTCGTTGAGGGACGCGAATAATACCATTACTGTCGTATAGTAGTGTACCCCCTTTTCGGACTAAGGGTTCAAATTTATCAAGAGCTTGTTGACTAAGTATTATTGCGGTATCGTAATTACGCAATATAGGAGAACTGACAGGTTCTTCGCTTAAAATAACAGTGACGTTTGCTGTTCCACCTCGCATCTCTGGCCCATACGATGGCATCCAGCTTACATACATTTCTTGCATCATCCCAGCGTAGGCCATTATTTTTCCCATAGATAGTACTCCTTGGCCACCAAAGCCAGCAATAATAATTTCGTCTGTCATATTTACTCAAATTAGTTTTATTAAACAAGCATTTTACCATCGACCTTAATATCGCCGAGGGGATAAATTTTAAACATTTTTTCCTCCATCCACCGATTAGCATCTACAGGCGACATTTTCCAACCCGAGTTACAGTTTGAGACAATTTCAATAAAGCTTACCCCTTTATTAGTTTTCTGAAGCTCAAAGGCTTTTAATAGAGCCTTTTTTGTTTTACGAACAGCAGCAGGGGTATGAACGGCTTGTCGGGTAACATAATATGTGCCGGAAAGCACAGCAATCATTCGAGTAATGTCAATTGGAGGTCCTTGCATGTTAACATCACGTCCATAAGGACAGGTAGATGTTTTCATCCCCTCAAGGGTAGTAGGTGCCATTTGACCACCAGTCATTCCATAAATTCCGTTGTTTACAAAAATAATAGTGATATTCTCACCTCTGTTGCAGGCATGAATGGTTTCTGCGGTTCCAATTGCTGCCAAGTCTCCATCGCCTTGATAGGTAAATACGTAACGATCGGGAAGAACTCGTTTTACCGCAGTAGCTACAGCTGTAGCTCTACCATGTGCAGCTCCAATCCAATCGATAGCAATAAAATCGTAGACAGTAACTGCACAGCCTACAGGAGCAATTCCAATGACTTCGCTCTCTATCCCTAACTCTTCTATAACCTCTGCAATCAGATTTGTTACCGTACCATGGCCGCAACCTGGACAATATGACAATGGCTGTTCTGTCATCAATCGGCTACGCTTGTATACAAGATTCTCGGGTTTAATTATGTCGGTGCTTTCCATGTTATTAATTTAGCTGAATAAAAAGTTTAATAAAAGCTTCAAGTATTTCTTCGGGAGTGTGTACTACTCCGCCAAAACGTCCAAAATGCTCCACTCTCAGTGCTGGGTATTGCCGAGTGGCGAGCAGAACATCTTCAACCATTTGGCCATGGCTCATTTCGACCGATAAAATACCATTAAGTTGAGCTGCCAGCCTTGCAATAGCCTCAGAAGGAAATGGGAAAAGTGTTATGGGACGTAAAAGACCTAGTTTAATACCCCTGTTGCGAGCTAAAGTAACCGTTTTTTGAGAGATCCGAGCACTAGCACCATAGGCTACAATGAGATAATCAGCATCTTCGCAATAGTATGTCTCGTAACGAACTTCGTTTTTTTGCATTAGAGCATATTTTTCTTTCAACTTCTGATTCATTTTTTCATGTTCGTAAGCATCGAGATGCAAAGATGTGATTATATTATGCGGACGTCCTTTTTTACCGCAAGCTGCCCAATCGGGTAGTGTTTTTGAGCGAGGTACTGGATCGAATAGCTCTACCTTCTCCATCATTTGTCCAATTAATCCATCGGTAAGAATAAGGACAGGATTGCGATATTTAAAAGCTAGGTCGAAGGCTAATTTAACATGATCGGACATTTCCTGCACCGATGCAGGAGCAAGAACCAACAGGCGGTAATCGCCATGGCCACCACCTTTAGTAGATTGAAAATAATCGCTTTGAGAAGGTTGGATAGTTCCTAAACCAGGCCCTCCCCGTACAACATTTACAATAACACCAGGTAATTGTGCTCCTGCCATGTACGATAACCCTTCCTGCATGAGACTAATTCCTGGACTCGAAGAGGTGGTCATTACTTTTTTTCCGGCAGCAGCAGCGCCATAAACCATATTGATTGCAGCTAATTCGCTTTCGGCTTGAAGAACTATCATGCCCGTTCGTTTCTCTGGATTAGCTGCTGCAAGATATTCTAGAATCTCGCTTTGAGGGGTAATTGGGTAGCCAAAATATGCATCGCAGCCTGCACGAATTGCTGCTTCTGCAATAGCCTCATTCCCCTTCATTAGTTGGATCTCTCCCATGTTAAGCCTCCTTTTTTCTATATATTGTCAAAACTCTGTCGGGACAAACTATTGCACAATTTGTACAACCTGTACATCCTGCGCTCGTAAGAACGACATACCTGTATCCCTTAATATTTACCTTGCTATCGGCAAAATCTAGTACGTGTTGTGGGCATGCCTCGATACACAAGCCGCACCCTTTGCATCTATCTATTTCTACTACTACGGTTCCTTCTATCGCCATCTTATTTTTTTTACGTAATTTTAATACAAAGAAATAAATTCCGTTGGCTTTCAGCAAAATAATTGGGATATTGCTATTACTAAAAGGGGTTAAAAGAAATATATTGGGGCGAAATTATGTATTAAGGGGTGGGCTACAGATTGAAAATTTATTAATTTTAGCAAAATTTTGAAAAATGTCATTTCTCAATCTCGATCAACCTATACCATCCTACTTATTAAAGAAAAGAAACATTGTTCGTTTAATAATTTACACATCGCTATTTGCTCTTTTTTTTATCAATTTTTATGCTCCTTTTGGTGTAAAACTTTGGTTTTCTGTAACTAAGTGGCAGCTATTGCTATACTCCAGCCTCATCATCCTTACAGGGGTAATTGTTGTTGTTATTAGTCGTATGATTATGTATTCTCTTTATAAAGGGAAATCGCTGAGTTATTTAAAATATTTTATTTGGATAGCTGCTGAGGTTTTTTTTATGGCCCTATTTTATGTGCTTTTTGAATTAATTTTTTTGCATGATAAGCGAAATTTTTTCGAATTGCTAAAAGTTTCTGTTCAAAATACTGCATTGGTACTTTTACTTCCCTATGCTGTGTTATGGTTGTATTTCTCGTACGAGGATAAAAAAGAATATATCGAAAATTTAAACGAAACCGCTTCACTTAAGAATGAAATATCTAATAAATTAATCCCTTTTCATGATGAAAAAGGAGTATTACGCATATCCGTTAAACTCGAAAATCTTTTGTATATAGAGGCAAATGATAACTATGTGAATATTCACCATTTAGTACAGGGTCGTTCGGAAAGCTTTTTGCTAAGGAACTCATTGAAACGATTAGAGTCATCGTTACGACGTTTGGGGGTAGTTAGGTGCCATCGATCTTATCTTGTTAATTTTTCAAAAGTGCGCATTATATACAAAAATTCTTCAGGATTAGTCATAGAACTCGACACCACCGATCAAATTCAAATTCCGGTTTCAAAAAATTATAGCGAAAACGTAGTACGACAGTTTTTAAATCAGGGGGGGAGTGTTTAACTAATTCATAAAAGTTTAAGCGTTAATCATTCGAAATAGCGGAAAATAATTAACTTTGACGCTTTGTAATTTTAACCTTAAATCATAGGTAAAAAATGGGATTAATAGACAGAATAGTCCAGAGTATCTTTGGTTCTAAATCCGAAAGAGATATTAAGGAAATACAACCGATAATTGAGAAGATTCATCAGGAATATGAAAAAATAAAAGGATTATCTCATGATGAGTTGCGCGTATTGAGTGCACGACTTCGACAGGAGGTACAGGCCTCGTTTGCCGATAAGGAAAAGGAGATTGCGCAATTAAAGTTGCAAATAGATGATCCGCAGATTGATATTCGAGAGAAAGAAGATTTATACAAGAAGGTTGAAGATCTGGAGAAAGAGATAGACGAAATAATAAAGCAGAAGCTCGATGAAGTTTTACCTATAGCCTTTGCAATTGTTAAAGATACCGCTCGACGTTTTGTTGAGAATAGCGAAATTGTGGTAAAAGCTACCGATTTTGATAGGGAGTTGGCTGCCAGTTGTAATCATGTGATAATAAAAGGCGACCATGCTATATATAAAAACCGCTGGATGGCTGGAGGTAACGAAATTCAGTGGGACATGGTTCATTACGATTGTCAGCTTATTGGAGGAGTAGTTCTTCATCAGGGAAAAATTGCCGAGATGGCAACAGGCGAAGGTAAAACACTTGTAGCAACATTACCTGTTTTTTTAAATGCTCTCTCAGGACGAGGAGTTCATGTTGTTACGGTAAACGATTATTTGGCCAAACGTGACTCGGAATGGATGGGTCCTCTTTATCAATTCCATGGGTTATCGGTCGATTGTATTGATAAGCATCAACCAAGTACCCAGGCCCGACGTAAGGCATATTTGGCCGATATCACATATGGAACAAATAATGAATTCGGGTTTGATTATTTGCGCGACAACATGGCGACTTCGCCCGAGGAATTAGTACAGCGAATACACAATTACGCTATTGTCGATGAGGTCGACTCAGTACTTATCGATGATGCCCGTACCCCTCTTATTATATCAGGTCCTGTACCTAAGGGCGAGAATCATGAATATGAACTGTATCGTCCAAAGGTCGAGATGCTTGTCAACGCTCAACGTAAGCTTGTTACACAAATTCTTGCTGATGCCAAGAAAGCACTCGATAACGGTGATAAAGAAAATGCAGGTTTGCTTCTGCTTAGAGCTTACAAAGGTTTGCCCAAAAACAAAGCACTTATTAAGCTGCTAAGTGAGGAGGGTAATAAAGCCTTAATGCTTAAAACCGAAAACTTTTATATGCAGGATAATAACCGTAACATGCACATTGTTACGGATGAATTGTATTTTGTTATCGATGAAAAACAAAATAGCATCGAACTCACCGATAAGGGTATCGATCTGATTACCGAATCATCTCAAGATCCAAATTTCTTTATTTTGCCCGACATAGGTTCGGAGCTTGCCGAAATTGAGCGTACTATTACAGATCCTCTGCAAAAAATAGAAAAGAAAGAACAGTTATTACAGGATTATGCTATAAAGGCAGAACGAGTACATACCGTTAATCAGTTGCTTCGTGCCTATACACTCTTCGAAAAAGATGTAGAGTATGTGGTAATCGACAATAAGGTAAAAATTGTAGACGAACAAACTGGTCGTATTCTCGAAGGGCGCAGGTATTCCGATGGTTTACATCAGGCAATAGAGGCTAAAGAGAGGGTTCAAATCGAAGCTGCAACACAAACTTTTGCTACGATTACCCTTCAGAACTACTTCCGCATGTATAAGAAATTGGCTGGTATGACTGGTACAGCCGAGACCGAAGCCACCGAATTCTGGAATATTTATAAACTCGATGTTGTAGTTATCCCTACCAACAAACCCGTGATTCGTATCGACTACGACGATAAAGTGTATAAGACTAAACGCGAAAAATATAACGCCGTTATTGATGAAATTGTAGGACTTATCGAAGCTGGTCGCCCGGTACTTGTTGGTACTACCTCGGTTGAAGTGTCGGAATTATTGAGTCGAATGCTTAAGATCAGAGGTATCAAGCATAATGTGCTTAATGCCAAGTTACATCAGAAAGAGGCCGAAATTGTGGCCGAAGCCGGAAAGTCTAGGACCGTCACTATTGCAACAAACATGGCGGGTCGTGGTACCGACATTAAGCTTTCGCCCGAGGTCAGAGCTGCAGGTGGTCTTGCAATTATTGGTACCGAACGTCATGAATCGCGTCGAGTCGACAGGCAGCTCCGTGGTCGTGCAGGTCGACAGGGAGATCCAGGCTCGTCACAGTTTTTCGTTTCGCTCGAAGACGATTTGATGCGACTCTTCGGATCCGACCGAATTGCTGCTATTATGGATCGCATGGGACTTAAAGAAGGTGAGGTAATTCAGCATCCCATGATTTCTAAATCGATCGAAAGAGCGCAGAAGAAGGTCGAAGAGAACAACTTCGGGATTCGTAAACGATTACTCGAATACGACGATGTGATGAATGCTCAGCGCGAAGTTATATATAAACGTCGTCGTCATGCACTTTTTGGCGAAAGACTTAGCCTCGATATTTCCAATATGATTTACGATGTTTGCGAAAGTATTATTAATACTCATCTCGAGGCTAACGATTTTGAAAACTTTAAACTCGATGTATTACGTTATTTGTCGCTTGAGTCACCATTTTCAGAAGAGGACTTTTTCAATCTCTCCTCCGAGGAATTAACCGATAGGTTATACAGTACTGTTTGGGAAGCATACTTGCGAAAGTCGTCTATGTTGGCCAAACAGGCATTTCCGGTAGTGAAGGATGTTTATGAAAATCAAGGAAACAGGTACGAAAATATAGTTGTACCCATTTCTGATGGTACCCATGTGTATCAAATAATGGCAAATCTTAAAAAAGCATATGAAAACCAGGGACTAGAGATAGTACGAAGTTTTGAGAAAATTGCAATTCTTATCACTATCGACGATGCATGGCGTGAACATCTACGCGAAATGGACGATTTGAAACAGTCGGTACAAAATGCTGCTTACGAACAGAAGGATCCACTGCTTATTTACAAATTCGAATCGTTTCAGCTCTTTAAAAATATGGTTGAGAAAATGAATCGTCAGATAGTCTCGATGTTGGTAAAAGCCCATATTGAGGGTACCGATCCTAATGCTATGCAAAGAGCGCAGATGCCCAGACGTATGGATATGAGTCGTTTAAGTCTTAACAAACACGAAGCCCCCTCGTTAACAAATCCTAGTGAGTTGGCAACTAATCGCGATCAGCAAAAAGTCCAACCCATAAGGGTAGAGAAGAAGATTGGTCGCAACGACCCATGTCCATGTGGTAGTGGGAAAAAATATAAAAACTGTCATGGACAAAACTTAGCCTAACCATAAAAACTTAAAACTATGGCAAGCATTCGTAGACTTAAAAAAAACCTAAATTATTTAACAGGCGAACTTATCAATGAATGTCTGATCTATCAGTATTTTAACAAAGATGCCAACCCCGATAAAGTGGCACAGGTACTCAGTAGAATTCTTGAAAATCACAACGATCTGATTTATCGTATCCATCATTGTAATGTGAAAGGAGACAAGAAGAAGGTGAAAGCCTATTACAGAAGTATTATTGATGATTTTAACAAAGGTGTAGAGCTACTGGATCAGCTTGGTAAATAACATTTAGAAAAAAATGAAACGGGTCGTTTTGCCTTTGGCAACGACTCTTTTTATTATTTTCTGTCGATAGTCAATTATTAATTTTATTTCATACAGCTCTCTTGTGATTTAAATCGTAAATTAAAGGGGCGTAGTACTTTTCATGGTTACACAATCGGAAAAAGTGGTTAATTCTAAAAGGAGCTTAATTTTTGTTGCGCTTTTGTTATTGGTGCTATTATTTTTTTTTATAGATATAGTCATCGGTAACGCAGAAGTTCCAGTTGGAGACCTTATTCGGTCAATAATATCGCCATCAGAGTATTCAACAGCAAGCATGATTTTTTACAATTTCCGCTTGCCAAAGGCTCTTGCTGCTGTTATTACAGGGGTAGCATTGGGAATAAGTGGATTATTAACCCAAACTTATTTTCGAAATCCGCTGGCAGGTCCCGATGTATTGGGAATAAGCTCAGGAGCCAGTTTGGGTGTGGCTTTTGTGTTACTGGTTATAAGTCAGTTTTTACCTAGTTTGGGTTCTTCACCGGTAGGCAACTGGACAATTATCGTAGCAGCATGTGTAGGGGCAGCAGCAACCATGTTGATGATTACCCTTGTCTCGGGGATCATTCGTGATCATGTAACAATGCTCGTTTTTGGATTGATGGTGGGAGCTGCTTTCTCGTCGGCTATTATTGTAATTCAATATCTGAGTAATGAAACTCTGCTTAAGTCTTTTGTAGTTTGGGGTTTTGGTAGTATCCGGCATCTTGGGCTTAACCATTTGGCAATAATGAGTCCTTTTATCGCACTTGGTACATTACTCTCTTTTTTTTCGGTAAAAAATTTAAACGCATTGCTCATTGGGGAAAAATACGCACAAACCATGGGCATAAATTTAGCACGTGCACGTGTTTTGATTTTTATTAGTATAATTCTTTTAGCTGGTACCATTACCGCTTTTTGCGGCCCAATTGCCTTTGTTGCCATTACTGTTCCCCATCTTAGTCGGATGCTTCTTCGGACAAACGATCACTTTGTGCTTATTGTGGCATCTTTACTTACCGGAAGCTTAATGATGCTGCTGAGCGATATCTTATCACACTTACCAGGCTCAAATATTTCGTTGCCTATTAATGCCTTAACTTCTTTGATGGGAATACCTTTGATTATCGCAATAATTTTACGAAAGAAAATATGATAGGGCTGGAAGGCGAACTTGAAGTACAGGATCTTCAGATTGGCTATAACATACGGAATAAAGAATTTCGTGCAGGACCTATTTCTTTTACTTTAGCAGAAGGCGAGTTAGCAATGCTAATCGGTCCAAATGGAGTAGGTAAAAGTACCTTGTTAAAAACCTTGATAAGATTAAATGAACCTATCGAAGGACAAGTTTTTTTTCAAGGTCGACCTTTAAGACAAATTCCTAAGGCCGAAATGTCGAAATACATAGCATTTGTCTCAACCGAAACAAGCTATCCTTTTTACATATCGGTTTATGAATTAGTTTCACTTGGCCGAATTCCCTATCTCAACTGGATGGGTAGGCTTTCTTCCGAAGATCGTCGAATCGTCGAACGAGCTATTGAACAAATGCAACTAGAGCATCTTCGGAACAAACCAATACAAGAAGTTAGCGATGGGGAGAGGCAAAAAGCTTTAATTGCTCGTGCTCTTGCTCAGGACACTCCCGTTATTTTGCTCGACGAACCAACTGCCTTTCTCGATATAGTGAATAAGCATAATATTATACATTTGCTTGGAGATATTGCACATCAACAAAAGAAAACAGTACTCCTTACCACCCATGATCTTAATATTGCAATCAGCGAGACGGATAAACTCCTGGTTATGCTACCTAACCAATTTTTGGTAGGGGCACCCGAAGATTTACAGTTGAAAAACCAGCTCAACTCATTGTTCAAAAACCAGTTTCATTTCGATCCTATTTCTGGAACTTTGAAAAGAGTTAAGTCTTTTTTATATAAAGCTTCTTTAAAATCCGAATCTACGGTACCTCGATCTGTTGCGAAACTTACGCAAAAGGCTCTGGAACGAATTGGTTATGAACTTACCGATAATTCTACCAGAATTAATGTGATAGTTAAAAAAGTGAATCAAGATTACCAGTGGACAGTCGAACTGGCTGATGGAAATACCTTTATCTGTTCAAGTCTTTATGCTTTATGTCGGCTTTTGGGAGAATATAAAAGATAAATTTAGAACCGACTACGCCAAGCATCATTATTCTTAGTATATTTTAAATCTTTTAGCAAACCTAATGCGTTGATGGTAAAGAAGTAGCTTTGTCGAGGGCCGAATGGAACTATAGATAGGCTCATCTCCCAGCAATGTAGGTCGCGGTGAATGTTAATCTGGGTTATAGTCATTTCGCCATTGGTTATATCATATCCGGTTGAAAAGGATATTTTCCATTTTTTGGTTAACGATAAGTCGCCTCTGATACCTACGCTTTGGATATATTGCGATCGATTTAACCTTGTTGTACCACGGACATAGCTGAAATTATAGTTTAACGAAAGATTCCATGGTACGGAGAAGTTGGTAGAAGAAGTTCTCGGTTTACCTATTGTGTCAGATGGATTGGATGAAGGTGTTTGAGTTTTTCTTTCCGAAGAGCTTAGGCTTGTACTAAGCGAAAAAGAGGCACTGGTCATACGTGCAAGACGTCCGTCTTTCAATTCAAATACGTTCTTCCGACGTCCAAGAGAATCGATTTGATACGGATCGAAAACAGCATCGAAGCGCAACGAAAGCTTATTATCGAACAAGTTTGTTCCCGAGGCCATTGAGATATTGGAAAGATTAAATGAGTCGGCCATTAGATTATAGCTTCCCGAGAAGTCGAGATTATCGAGTAAGCTAATTTTCTTTTCCTTTTGAGCCGTATCTTGCTTGGGTAGATACTTCATCTCGAAATTATTGCGTAAGCTAAAGCTAATATTTGCACTTTTGCCAGGAGGGGGAGAGGGTGTTCCATATTTGGTACGTTCGAAACGTGATACGGTTTTCATACCAACCCCATTATAATATTTGTAGTAATAATTGGGCATAAATTCCGAAATATCGGGAATAAAGCTGAATGATGCTGAAGGCGACATAATATGCCTTATGGCTTTAATTCGCGAATTACGAAATACAAACATACCATATACTTTTGGACTATAACCTGTAGAAATAGAGGGATACAGCGAATGACCATAAACCCATTGGTTGTGGACAATAGTATCTACCTTCCCGTATTTTCCTGTATTGCTGTTATAGTATAGAGAGTCCCACTGGTACGTGTAATATTTGGGATAGGCTACACCTTTGTAATTGAGACTTGGAGTAAGATTAATTGATCGAGTAATTTTTATATTCAGGCTAACTGGTATTTCGTGGGAAAAACCGGTATTGGTACTGTCCATAATATGACGAGTAAGGAAAAGCGAATCGGTTGTATATACATCATTATCGAGATTGGCGCGATAGCTAAGTTGAATGTTTTCGTACCACTTGGAAGGTCCTACAGCATCTTCTTTTCGGAAAGGATAAATGGTGTTCATGTTGAATGATAATTGCGGAAGGCTCATAAAAATTTGTCGGGTTTCATTGTTTTGAGTATGTTTTAAACTTCCGCTAAGATTAAAAGGTGAGTTAGGCCAAGTGCGAGAAAAAGTAATCCCCGACGATCGGGTATTGGTAATATAGTCGTTAATATTATATGAATTTCGCTTGTCGTAACTCGACGAACTTACATTAACATCGGCCGAAAAACGTGTATTTGGATTTGCTTTCTGATCTTGTGTATGTTGCCAGCTAAATTTGTAATCGTTTTTTACGGCATAATCGGGTAGTCCTTTTTCTGAGTATACCGATTGGTTGAAACGAAAGCTAAAGTTACCCGAAAATCGGTATCGTACTTTGTAATTCGACTGAGCTGCCAGCCCCCACGATCCTTTTGAATAAATCTCGCCTGTAATGCGGGCATCGACATAATCGCTAATAGCAAAATAGTATCCCCCTTCGCGCAAAGCAAGTCCTCTAGCGTTATCCTCACCATATGAGGGCATAAGAATACCCGATGCATAGCTTTTCTTGGTATTGGGAACATAACCGAAGGGGACGAATATCATTTTAAAAGGTATATCGGCAACAACAAGGTATGCAGGGCCTGTTACAATTTTATCTTCGGGCACCGCGATAGCTTTCGTTAGCTTAAGATAAAAATGAGGATGATCGAGATTACAAGTCGAAAAACTAGCCCCTTTAAGGTATATTTCTCCATTGGCATTGCGTTTGGTTGAGTCGCCAATGAGATAACCCCCTCCTTGTTCGGTTTTAACAAAATAGACAAATCCCTTGCGCGTTTTAAAGTTATAGCGAATCCATTTCGACTCAAACTGATCGTTCCCATCTTTAAATATAGGTTTTCCAATCTCTTGTCCTGTGCTATCTGTTGTACCTGTTGCAAATACCGTTTGTTCGTTCATATTGAATTCGATATAAGCCGCTTTTAAGTCGATCTTTTGATATTCCACATGGGCATCACCGTATAGGTGTACAATCTTTTTTTCCATGTCGAACACTATCGAGTCTTTTGCCGAGTATTTTATTGGATCGGAGATTTCGTCCTGATAAGCATTGGTGGCAAGTTTGACGGAATCAATAGTTTGAGTTTCATTTGTCTGTTGCGAGGGTAACGTATCATTGGCTTGCCCTATTAAATAGGAAATGCCCGAAAATAAAAAGATCAAAATAAAGAGGTGCCGTATAATTTTGTGCTTCAACTTTTTCAACTTTATGCTATTTTTGCTGTATCAAAAAAACGCTCAAAACTAATTATTTTTTGCATAGGTTCATGTGTCGGTATTATTATAAACCTCTATTTTTCAGGAAAACAATAGCTTGGCTCAATATTTTTCTTCTAAGTTTTTCTTTTATTTCAATAAACGGTAACGAAATAGGCAATAGTGTGGGGATAGTTGTTCTCGATGCAGGGCATGGTGGTGAAGACCCTGGTGCTTTGGGTAAAATATCGAAGGAGAAAGATATTACACTTGCCATTACCCTTAAATTAGGAAAGTGTATCGAAGAGAATTTTCCGGGAGTAAAGGTAATTTATACACGTAAAACCGATGTTTTTATTCCTTTGCACGAGAGAGCCGAAATTGCCAACAAAAACCACGCCGACTTATTCATTTCGATACATGCTAATGCCACTAAAAATACCGATGTATTTGGAATGGAAACTTATGCAATGGGATTGCATACCAACGAAAAAAATCTTGAGGTTGCAAAAAAAGAGAATGCTGCAATTATTTTTGAGAAAGATTATTCGTTGCACTACGAAGGATATGATCCAAACTCACCCGAATCGTTTATTATTTTTTCCTTAATGCAAAACACTTTTCTCGCTCAGAGTCTCGATTTTGCTGGTCATGTTCAGAATCGTGCCCGGGAGATTGCCAGTCGTAACGATAGGGGAGTAAAGCAGGCGGGATTTCTGGTTTTATGGAAAACGACTATGCCAAGTGTCCTTATCGAAGTTGGATATATTACTAATCCGCAAGAAGAAAAATATTTAGCTTCTGATGAGGGTCAGATGCAAATAGCCGAATCGATATGTAAGGCTTTTGGCGAATACAAACGTAAAATTGAAACAAATTCAGCTATAGCTATTTCTACAAGTAATAACAACGATTCTAATAGCAAAATTCAGCCAACACTTCCGAAAAACGAAGAAGACTCGGTTGTATTTAAGGTACAAGTTTTTTCGCTTCCAAAACGTTTGCCTTCAAATGCTGAACAAATAAAGAAATGTAAAAAACTATTGCGGACAAGTAAAATTGATGAGATTTACTTTAACAACTATTACAAGTATACCGTGGGCGAAACTACCGACTACTCCGAAATTCAAAAATTGGTAAAAGAAGTAAAAAAACATTATCCCGAGGCTTTTATAATTGCGCTTAAAGGTGACAGTATTGTTCCTCTTAGTTCGGTGCTTAAAAAATAGTTTAGATATTTCTTAGGATGTTTATATTAAGCTTTGCATAAAATTCGTTTTACCCAAGGATCGTAAAATAAGATAAACATTACGAGATATAAAACCTTCTTTAGTTTTATCTTGTCATGAGTATTAGGATATAATCAAAAAACGGTTTTTATTTGGTTAAGAATTGCTCACAATTTGTATCTTTGAACATTCATTGAAACTATTCCTTCAATCAATTATTATATGTTTTGTTGATTAGATGAAAAAAGAAGTTAAAATAGGAATGATCATGATATTTACCCTTGGAGTGCTTATCTGGGGGATAAATTTTCTTAAAGGAAGGAATTTTTTCAGTCGTACCCATAATTATGTTGTAATTTATGATGATGTCAGTGGTTTGCTCGAATCTAATGGTGTTTACATTAAGGGGTATAAGGTTGGCAATGTCCACTCAATAAGTTTTTCCGATAGCACGCTTACAAGTTTAAGGGTAATTCTCGCAATTGACAAGGATGTTCACATTCCGCTGGGGACAAGAGCAAGGATATACAATCTCGACTTAATAGGTAATAAAGCGGTAGAACTCATCTTTTCGAAGTCGAAGGTAATGCATAAGCCCAACGATACTATTATTGGTGAGGTAGAAATAACTATAGCTAAACAGCTCGAGCCATATAAGGTTCAGGCTTATAATTTGCTAAATTCGCTCGATTCTCTCACCCATGCTGTAATGCAAATTTTTGATCCTCCCACTACCAGTCGTATTCGACAAACAGTAAAGCATATCGAAGCAATTACGGCTACTGTAGTCGATAACCTCGATAATACTTCGAAAAGCATCGAAAATATAAGGAGTTTTACTCAAAATCTTAAAGACAATAATGCTCGAATTAATGCTACTATTAGCCAGCTCAACTCATTTTCGAGCAACCTAAGCCAACTGCAGTTAAAACAAACACTTAATGAGTTGGATACTGTACTTGCACAAACACAAAATTTGCTTATCACCATGCAAAAAGGACAGGGTACCTTTACAAAGCTGTTATACAGTGATAGTCTTTATCAAAATTTACAAAGAACCGTTTTGCAGCTCGATTCGCTTTTGCTCGATATCAAAAAACAACCCCGCAGGTACCTGCACTTTTCAGTTTTTGGAGGAAGAAAATAATTTATACTTTTAAATTTATTGATAGTTTTGACCATTTGCGCAACTGTAAAATGAAGTTAGTAAATCTGAGAAATACGCAAATTGGCCGTTTCGATATATTTGAACCATATCATGAGCTTACCCATTTCATTACTACGCGTTTGGGTGGATTTAGTAATAAGCCTTATCATGAGCTGAATTTGGGATATGGGACCGATGATGATCCTGATACTGTTACTCGCAATCGTTTTTTGTTAGCCGAAGACTTGGGTATACCCCTCGATTGGTTCGTTTTTCCTCGTCAAACCCATAGCAGCAATGTTTATAAGGTTGTTAAATCCGACAGAGGATTAGGAAGTTTAAGTCGTGATACGGCTATACCCGATACCGATGCGCTTATCACAAATGAGCGACACATCTGTATTGTTGTTCAAGTCGCCGACTGTGTGCCTATACTTATTTTCGACCCTGTAGAACGTGTTATTGCAGTTGCGCATGCTGGTTGGCGGGGCACTTCAAATAAAATTGTTTCAAACACCATTCAGCATATGCGGCACATGTTTGGATGTAGGAGTAATAATCTTATAGCTGCTGTTGGACCATCTATTCATAGCTGTTGCTACCAAGTAGGGGAGGATGTTTACGAGGCTTTTGGACATTGGAATCGTGATAGAGAGAGTATTTTTAGCTTTCAAAATCACAAGCTCATGCTCAACCTTCCCTTGGCAAACCGATTATTATTGCTGCATGAGGGAGTACCTTCCGAAAATATTTCGATTTCGGATTTCTGTACGTATTGTCGTGCCGAATACTTCTATTCGTCGCGTCATGGAAAAGGACAAACGGGCAGGTTTGTTGCTGGCATGATGTTGTGGTAACTAATCAAGCACACTTTCAAAAATTTTTCGCCATTGTAAGCCCTCAGGAGTTGGCTCAAAAGTATTGTTGTGCCAAATAATAATCATAGTGCCATTGTGAAGTTTAACTTTTTCTTTTATTTTAGTTAATTCGTCAATGACTTGTATGGGTGTATATTTGAGATAATAGATAAAAGTTGCATCCATTGCCTGAAATGGATATACCTTAAGATTTGTAATTTTATCATCCTCAAGATCGTAGAAGTAAAAAGGATGAGATGTGCCTGCTCGAAAACCATTAATCGTGGGATATCCCATTGAATAGTCTTCTTTTATACCCGATTGGATTAAATATCTATATGAAGAGGGGACCTGAAATCTTATATAATGAAAACGACTACGAATTATTGTTTCGTTTGCGAATTGTTGCAATTTCTTTAACTCTTTATCTATCAAATGTGGGTTTTCCAAAGTATGGTATGAGTTGTGTATTCCCGATAGGGCAAATGGTGCATTGCAACAGACAGCTTTTTTAATGGCCAAGCTACGATATCCTGCAATAGGATCGAAAGGTTTTTTTCCTCCACAAAGATAAAAGTAAATTGGAGTATACGATTTATTTATCAATACCGTGTTAAGGTACCCATAGGTGTCGTACGGATCATCTTTGTTCAAAAATAAAACTTTCAGCCTATTTGTAACTGATCGCCAATCGGACTTATATGCTTGTTTTAATATTCCGGCTATTGTATAGAATGCCTTTTTGTAACGATAGGCATAGGGCATATCTACATCGATTGTTGGGATGTAGGTGTATTGATGCTTTTTAAAAGTTAATCCGGGGTATTCTTTCGATAGTTTGTTTTTTAAAATATTAATCCACTCATCAACCACTGGTTCGGTTACTAAGTTATGAGTCGACCAAATACTTTTTTCGGGTAAAAAACGTCCATGAACGTCAAACTTTGGGTATAGGTACTCTTCATAACGACTTAGCATAAAAAAAACAGCCGAGAATAGGTCGAATCCCAAACTATCGGGTTGTGGCGACCTAAAAATTATGGGATTGCTATTCAAGTAAGACACATTAGGCACAAGATTGAAATCTATCCCTGTCTGGTCGAGCAACCCAATCGGAACAATGTGTAGTCCCGATTGAAAATTTTCTCTGCTGTAATTAATTTTAGGCATGGTTGCCGATTGGTACTCTTCTTTATTTGTAGTGAAAACAGGGATAATTCCCAAAAGATTTTCAAAAATATGTTTTGAAACGTATGTTAAACGGGGAGTAATCTGTTCAGTTTGTATAAGGATTTGTTGAGAGTGAGCCATGAGCTTTTTTATCAAAAATATGGAAAAAATAAATCCACTGCAAGGAGTGTTTACTGTTTTGGGAAGAGATAAGGTGAGCTTAGAAAATAACCAATTTATGTAGTGGAGAGAAGAAAATATTTATTGCTAATAAGTCTTATAAAATGGTTCATAAACTATTGTGATTCTCTCCGATGGACATAGTATCTACACCATGTTAGAACTTATCCACAGAGAGAATCACAAGTTTAAAAAAATAAAAGCTTATTTAAAAAGTTCGAAAGTTTTAACAATGATGTCTATTGCTTCACGGAGTTGTTTTTCGGTAATAACCAGTGGAGGAGCAAAACGAATGATATGCTGGTGGGTAGGTTTTGCCAGTAGCCCATTTTCTTTCAATGCTAAGCATACATCCCAAGCTTCTTTGCCATTTTTGGGTTTAATGACCACAGCATTGAGCAAACCTTTTCCACGAACTACCTCAATCATATCGGATTTAATTTTTTTGAGCTCGCTACGGAAAATTTCGCCCAAACGAGCAGCATTTTCGGCAAGTTTTTCTTTTTCAATAACTTCGAGTGCTGCAATGGCTACTTTACATGCAAGGGGGTTGCCACCGAAAGTTGAACCATGCTCGCCGGGCTTGATTGTTAGCATAATAGGGTCGTCGGCCAGTACTGCCGAAATTGGCATTACACCACCAGAGAGTGCTTTACCAAGAATGAGAATGTCGGGGCGTACCCCTTCATGATCGCAACAGAGTTTTTTTCCCGTACGACCGAGGCCTGTCTGAACCTCATCGGCTATGAAAAGCACATTTTTGGCCTTACACAATTCGTATGCTTTCTTTAGATAACCTTCGTCCGGCACATACACACCTGCCTCACCCTGAATAGGTTCAACTAAGAAACCAGCAACGTTTGGATCTTCAAGCGCTTTCTCGAGCGCAGCGATATCGTTATAGGGTATTTTTATAAAACCAGGAGTAAATGGACCATAATCGCCGTAAGAATCGGGATCGGTACTCATCGATACAATGGTGATGGTACGTCCGTGAAAATTATTCTCACAAACTACAATTTTGGCTTCATTTTCCTTAATTCCTTTTACTTTGTACGCCCATTTACGACAAAGCTTGAGGGCTGTTTCATCGGCTTCGGCACCCGAATTCATGGGTAATACTTTATCGTATCCAAAATAGCGGGTAATATATTCTTCGTATTCGCCCAAAGCATCGCTGTAAAAAGCTCGTGAGGTGAGTGTAAGCCTTTTAGCCTGTTTTGTAAGTGCTTTTATGATATAAGGATGACAATGTCCTTGGTTAACTGCTGAGTAGGCAGATAGAAAATCAAAATAGCGCTTTCCTTCTACATCCCATACATATACTCCTTTTCCTTTTGTTAGTACTACTGGTATGGGATGATAGTTATGCGCCCCATACTTGTCTTCTCTTGCAATGTAATCCTGTGTGGTCATCTTTGCCATAATGATTTTATTTTTAAAAAGTTATAAATATGCAGAATTTATTGAAATAATTTGCAAGTGTAACACTCTTTTAGCGAATTTCAAAGATTTTTTTTGCATAAATATTTGTTTTTGCTTTTGCAACAAAAAAGGTGCCAGTATTAATTGAGTACGATTACTTTGTGGTGAAATAACGCTCAGTTTATTATCGTTATCTTTTATAGAGAAAATTATATTTTCATATTAATACAGAAATACAACGATTATGATTGTTAAAATATTGAAATTCACTTCGATTGCTTTAAAAAAAACTTTCAAATTTATAATATTTAGTTTATCTGATTTTTATTAGTTTTTAATTCATATTCAGGGTTTTTGCTTTTTGTAAACTTAATTTATCGAAATAAGACATTTCTAAAAGGGCTCGCAAAATCTTGCTATGAGCTTGACCATAAAAACACATTGTATTTTAAGATGAAATGGGGTTAATTTTATCGAAGCGAACTAATTTTACCAACTGAATCTAAAAAGTTTTC
Source organism: Bacteroidales bacterium (assembly GCA_026416115.1). Lineage (GTDB taxonomy): Bacteria > Bacteroidota > Bacteroidia > Bacteroidales > DTGW01 > JAKPGM01. Next base: position 21,431 of record JAOAFU010000129.1, read on the forward strand.
GAAATGCAAAAGATATATAGAGTAGTCGGGATGTCTTGTGCTGCTTGTGCTTCGAGCGTAGAGAGTATTTTGCAGGCTATTGAAGGGGTAATTTCGGCAAAAGTTAATCTTACAGAATCATCGGTTTGGGTCGAATTTGATCCTTTGCGAGTTAGTTTCGATCAAATGAAACTGGCACTTGAACAAGTGGGTTATTCTTTAGAGGAAGATACATTTTTAAGTGTTGAAGACGACGAAGAGCAGTTTGAAAAGCAACAGAAAAAATTAAGACTTAAAGTTGCAGTAGCCTTTATTTTTTCTATCCCGGTTTTTATATTATCCATGTTTTTCCATCATGCTCATCATCTATATATTTTGCAAGCCATATTTACACTTCCTGTAATATGGGCGGGCTGGCATATGATTAGCATCGGATTTAAAAGATTACTGGCTGGACACTCAACAATGGACTCACTTGTGGCACTGGGAACAATGGCTGCTTTTGTTTTTAGCCTTATCGAACTTCTTTTGGTCAAAATGGAGGTAATTAGTAAAGAAGATATTCACCTTTACTTCGAATCATCCGCCATTATCATTGCATTTGTCTTGCTAGGAAAATACTTCGAAGAGCGAGCTAAAAGAAATACCGGTCGTTCGCTTAAAAAGCTTATGGGTTTGCAGGTTAAAAAGGTGATTCGGGTAAATGGAAATAACGACGAAGAAACAGATATACAGGCTATTAGAAGGGGCGATTGGCTTCGTGTGCTTCCGGGTGCAAAGGTGCCGCTCGATGGCCGAATAGTTGATGGAAATACTTATGTAGACGAAAGCATGTTAACAGGTGAAAGTATTCCAGTTTTTAGACAAAAAGGCGATCGTGTGATTGGTGGAACTATTAATCAGTCGGGAAGCTTTGTTATGCAAGTCGAGAAAACAGGTTCGGAAACTGTGCTGGCCAACATCATTCGTCAGGTACGTGAAGCCCAGTCGTCTAAAGCACCTGTGCAGCGTTTGGCCGATAAGATTGCTTCCATTTTTGTCCCGATTGTAATTGGTATTGCACTTGTGACTTTTATGCTCTGGCTAATTTTCGAACCTAATCACAGTTTTTATGATGCATTTAATGCATTTTTTGCTGTTTTGGTTATTTCATGCCCTTGTGCTCTTGGTTTAGCTACCCCAACCGCAATAGCTATGGCTATGGGGCAGCTTGCCCAAAAAGGTATTCTTATCAAGAATGCAGAAACCATTGAAAAAATAACAGATATTAACACACTTGCAGTTGACAAAACAGGTACACTCACTGTTGGTAAACCTCGAGTAGATGAGGTGTTTATGAGACATCCAATTTCCAAACAAACCTGGCATGCAATAAGAGCTATTGAAAGACGTTCCGAGCATCCATTAGCAAAATCTATTATCGAGTATTTGCCCGAGACAGACGAAAATCTTAGTGTAGAAGATTATCATTATTCACCAGGAATGGGTGTAACGGCTGTAGTTGACGGCCAGAAATTTCTTATTGGAAATGAACTTCTGATTCGTTCGGCTGCAATTCGGGTGGATGATGTATATTCCGATAAAGCAAAAAATTATGAGCAGAATGGTAGAACTGTAGTTTGGGTATCTAACGATTTGGAAGTTATTGCTTTAATTGTTGTGGCCGATCCTTTGAAAAAAAACGCTGCCGAAACAATACGAAAGCTTAAAGAGATGAAAGTTGAAGTTCATCTTCTTTCGGGCGATAATGAACGCGTTGTTGCCCGTATTGCTCATGAATTAGGAATTAGTCGTTATAAAGGTCAAATGTTACCTTCCGAAAAGTTTGCCTATATTCGCTCTTTGCAGCAAAAAGGGAAGTGTGTTGGTATGGCAGGTGATGGAATTAACGATGCACCTGCGTTAAGTCAAGCCGATGTGAGTTTTGCTATGTCGACTGGTACCGATATTGCTATCGAAACGGCCAATGTAGCTTTATTACATGGTGATGTTTCGAAAATTGCTTTTAGTATAGCCGCTGCTAAAACAACCATGCGCGTAGTTAAGCAAAACCTTTTTTGGGCATTTATTTATAATATTATTGCTATTCCTTTAGCGGCAGGAGCCTTATATCCTTTTTGGAACATTACCCTTAATCCCATGATAGCTGGCATTGCCATGTCATTTAGTTCTGTAACTGTCGTTAGCAATAGTTTACGACTAAAATATCTGCTTAAATAGCTCTTCGGCCTCTTTTAGCTTTTCTGGCGTTCCTACATCAGCCCATTTGATCTTTGGGAAAAAAACAGTTTGAATAGGGTAATTCGCAGCTAAATCCAGGATTGTATCGGTTAGTGAGAATATTCCCTCCTGCTTTATTAAATCGAGAAAATGACTCTCGATAATAGCAATTCCACAATATGATGCTGGAATTAACAATTCGCCAAAATTTTTGACTATCTTTTGCTCACCGGTAGCAACATTTTCCCAACCACACACAAGATGTTGAGAATTTACTAAAAACCTTCGATTAGATGAACGCTCCATGACAGCAAGCGTTGCCAATGCTTTTGCAGCTTGATGCTTATTAAGTAGTTCGTTAAAATCTAAATCACTAACTATATCGACATTATGAATCAAAATTGGATCATTGCCATGTAAGAAGGGTGTTGCTTTTTTTAGCCCCCCTCCAGTGTCGAGCAAAAGAGATCGTTCGTCTGAAATCTGAATATTAATTCCAAAGTATCGTTTTTTCTCTAAAAATTCGACTATTTGTTCTCCATGATGATGAATATTTATTACAATATCGGTAATACTGTACTTCAAACATTTTAGTATCAAGAGTTCGAGCAACGGTGTACCGTTGAATGGAACCAGTGCTTTAGGCAGATTATGAGTTATGGGATGCAATCGCGTACCTTTACCAGCAGCAAAAATCATAGCTTTCATAACGAAAGATTGTGGTTTTCGAGTTCTCTGTGATATAGTTCAACACGTACCGATGGAAACCATTGCTTAATATGACGAGCTAATTTTTCGGCAAAAAAAACCGAACGATGTTGTCCGCCAGTGCATCCGAATGCTACCGAAAGATAGTTAAACCCTCTTTGCTGATACGATTGAATGCTGCCCGATATGAGTGCCCATACATGGGCAAAGAACAGTTGTGCTGAAGTCTCCGACTCGAGAAACTGCTTTACAGCTTCGTCTTTGCCTGTTAGCTGTGTAAATCTATCCTCTTTGCCAGGATTCGTTACTGCTCGACAGTCGAAAATATATCCTCCACCATGCTCGGTGTTATCTATAGGTAAACCTCTTTTATATGAAAAACTAGTAATTTTAACTAAAAGGGGCAGACTCTTTTTTGCCAATTGTCTGATAGATTCGTTCTCGACCAGAAAATCCCAAACTTTTTCGAGCTCGGGTAGTTCGATATTGAGTTTAACGTGTTGGCGTAGCCATCGCAAATGTTCAAGTGCCATTGGAATACTCTGTAAAAAAAGTTCTTTTTTTTCGTATAATCCCCTAAAACCATAGGCACCCATGGCTTGCATCAACCTAATGTAAACGTAAGCGTAATAAAACTCCAAAAAGAAATTACGGTTGATGGGCTCGAGTTTTTGTAATTCGCCGAGATAAAATTCAAGTAGTTCCTTTCTGTCATCGGGGTGAAGAAAAGTCTTAGCTTCGAAAAGAATAGAAGCTATATCGTACTGAAGAGCCCCTTTACGCCCTCCTTGATAATCGATAAAGAAGGGCTCGCCGTTTAGAATCATGATATTTCTCGATTGAAAATCGCGGTATAGGAAGAAATTATGTTCTGCTCGACACAGATATTCGCTCAAGTTGTCAAAATCATTTTCAATTTTTTGTTCATCGAACGGGACATTAGCTAAGCGGGCAAAGTAGTATTTAAAATAATTAAGATCCCAAAGAATTGATTGTCGGTCGAATGCTTCGCGAGGATAACAAAGCGAAAAATCAATTTCTTTAGCAGCTTTAAGCTGAATTTTGGGTAAAAAGGATATAGCTTTTTTATAGTATAGTTTACTCTCGTTAGTAAGACGTCCGTTTTCATCTTTTTGAAGAGTATCCAGTAAGGTAGTATTGCCTAAGTCGTTTAAGATATAAACATGGTTACTAAGATCATCGAACAAGATCGACGGTACAGGTATTCCCAGTTGGCTAAGTTTTTGAGATATATGTATAAAAGCAATATTCTCTTTAGTGTCGGTATTGAAAACTCCAATATATGTTTGCTGACCGTAATAGACTCTAAAATAGCGACGATTTGAACCAGAAAGGGGCAGAGGCTTAAGAGTAAAATTACTACTACCTAAAAAACGTCGGAAAGTATCTGTAACTCTATATTCAGCTTCCATAGTTTATTGTTATTAATCGAATACCTGCATTTGCAAAGATAACGAAAGCAATTACATAGCCAACCGAATAAAAAACTGAAATTATTTTATACACCTATTGACTGCGTTTGATATTTTTTCTATTTTTAACCGATATTTAACCTGAAATTATGCGGCTCGAATTTTACAAGCTAAACGAACTTAATTTTGTTGAGTTTAATGTTACAGGCGATAATTTAAATTGTCAGCGGCTTAGCGAAGACTCTTACTATCTCGATGGTGAAGTTTTTAACATCTTTGTTACATGTTTCGAAAATAGTAATGAATTGTACGAATACTTCGAACCGACAAAATACAATGCAAGAAAAATAGTCGTACTCCGAAATGAATTATTGCATTTTCTTAGCAGTTTTGAACAAATTCGCGACCTTGATAGCTTTCTGATGTTTTTACATCAAACTTTTCTTGGTAGTGCTTTTATCAAGGCACTTGAGACTTCTGAGCCTCAATGGAAAGATAAGTGGGACTATTACCACCAGTCGCTTCTTTCAGTTAACCGGCGTATGATAGAGATCGTCGAACGTTGTATCGACGAGGCTCGTGTCCTTTGGATCATCGGATATTAATTTTTCCTTTGTAATCTCAGGGCTTTTACGCATCTTTGTTGCTTTGTTTAATCAGCAGACCTATTTAGTTATGCCGTACGAATTTGTGATGGTGTTGTCATCGCATCGTAAGCTTGGGGAGTTACTATTACCCTATATTATCGATCGTAAACCCAACCAGTCGTATTTCCAGCTGGTCGAAATTTTAACACCCGAAAATATTAACTCATATCCTATATCTTTCTCAAATTCACAACTGCAGCTAGTTAAACTTACTGCCGAATATTCAGAACGTAGCATACATAAACTTTTTTGTAAAGGGAAAAATCTAAAAACTTTTTTCGATACTGTCGATAATGTTACTATTGAAACCCTTATACGACCCTACTGTGAAAAACGAATTGTAAAGTGTTTGCAAATACTCCAAAAAGAGCAAATAAAAATATATCGTAAAGAACGGAAGTATCAAATTGTACATACCGATGAAGAGGTTGAAGTTTATAAATCAAACCTTCTACCTGCTTTTAATTTTTGGCTCAAAGGAAATGAGCTAAAATACTCTCTTAATCTTAGCGATGGGGTATCGACAATTAAACTTTTTGGTAGCCCGTTCACAGTCCTAACCGATCAACCCTTATCGGTACTTATAGACAAGACCATTTATCTTATCGACGATATCGACTCAAAAAAAATTCTTCCTTTCTTTTCAAAAGATTTCATTGTTGTACCAGAAAAAAATGTCAGAAAATATCTTTCAACTTTTGTTCGAAATACTATTGCCAAATATTCGGTAAATGCCGATGGTTTCGATATTCGATTAGAAGACGCACAAGGGCAAACATTTTTATTTTTCGAACCCGATTTATCGGGAAGTCCCGCATTCCGACTTGTATTTAAATATGGAAGTGCTCAGTTTCGTTACGAGATTGACATAGACCCATGTCAGGTGATTCTTAACGAAAATCAAGAAGGTTTTTCTTTTGTTAAGATTCCTAGAAATCTCGACTGGGAAAATTCGCAAATAGCATTTCTTAAGGCTATAGGTTTAAGACATTCTCAAGGAAGTTTTTTTAGAATCGGTTATTTGTCAGCCGATGGAGTTGAGCAAATTTATGAAACTTTGTTCTGGCTTAACCAATTTGCCGATCAACTAAAAGAGAATAGAGTTGAAGTAATTGTAAGTTCTACTTATGAAAGATATTATACCGGAAAGATTGAACTGGAAACTCATGTGGAAGAAGGTATAGACTGGTTTGACATAAAAACTGTTGTAATCCTCGATGGTCATGCTATTCCATTTATCAGACTAAAACGATATATTCTAAACAATATTCGCGAGTATCCTTTACCCGATGGAAAAATAGTAGTCTTACCTTCATCCTGGTTTTCGAGATATCGCGATTTATTTATTTTTTCTACAGGCGAGAAAGAGCATTTGCGTTTGCGTAAGTGTCATGCTCAGGTGGTCAAATGGTGTCATCCCAATGCTAACATTGCAATGGCCGATAAGCTTGCAAACATAGCAACACAATCAGTTGTACCTTCCGATGTTTTGCCTCAAAACCTCCGTGCCGAACTTCGGCCCTATCAAAAGATTGGCTATTTTTGGATGTATCAGTTGCAAAAAAATAACCTCGGTGGGTGTCTTGCCGATGATATGGGCTTAGGAAAGACAATTCAAACTATTGCACTTTTGGTTAAAACTAAAGAAGAATTTTTCAAAAAAACGATGAATTTAACCCAAAACAACGAGACAAGTAATACGAATAATCTGCCTACCTCGCTCATAGTTATGCCGGTGTCGTTGTTGCATAACTGGGAGAATGAATTTTTGCGTTTTGCCCCGCATCTTAAATTGTTGAAATATTTTGGAAGTCAGCGAACCAGGAATATTGCCGAACTTACAGAAGCAGATGTAATTCTTACATCGTATGGTATTATTCGAAACGAAATCGAACAACTAAAACATATAACATTCGAATATGTTATTCTCGACGAAAGCCAGGTTATAAAAAATCCCGAATCGAAAATATATAAGGCTATTCTCCAGCTTAATGCTCATAATAGGATGGTACTGACGGGAACCCCCATAGAAAATTCTTTAACCGACTTATGGGCACAGCTTAATTTTGTCAATAGGAATATGTTGCTTAGTTTACCAGCTTTTAAAGAGGAATTCGTTCAACCTATCGAGAAACATAAAGATGAGCAAAAGGAGGAAAAACTCAAGCAATTGATCCAACCCTATATTCTTCGTCGTCGAAAAGAGGATGTTCTCCAAGACCTTCCTTCTTTGAGCGAACAAATTGTTTATTGCGATATGACTGATGAACAACTTGAATTTTATGAAAAAGAAAAATCGGCTGTTCGCAACGAAATTATGCAATCTATTGAACAAAAAGGTTTTCAGAAGTCGTCTATCATGATTTTGAAAGCATTGAATCGATTACGACTCATTTCAAATCATCCATTACTGGTTGATCCTCAATACGAAGGGGGGTCGGGCAAATACGATGAAATTACCAGAAGCATCGAAAACATTATTTCGGAGAACCACAAAGTAATAGTTTTTTCATCCTATGTAAAACATATCAATCTTGTGATCCAATTTCTCGAAAATAATGGTTATCCATACGCTCTGCTCACAGGGGCTACTACCGATCGTCAAGAGGTTGTTAAACGGTTTCAAACCGATCCGCACACTAAAATTTTTCTTATCAGTCTAAAAGCCGGAGGCACAGGGCTGAACCTCACTGCTGCCGATTATGTTTTTCTACTCGATCCTTGGTGGAATCCCGCAGCCGAAAATCAGGCTATTAGTCGAGCTCATCGAATTGGCCAGGATAAAAAAGTTTTTGTATATCGTTTCATCAGCTCTCAGTCGATAGAAGAAAAAATTATAACGTTACAACAGAAAAAACAAGCAATATTCAATACTTTTGTAAATAGTGCCAATCCATTTCAAATGTTCGATCCGTCCGATATGAGTGAATTGTTTAGTTAACTGAAAATTTATCTATGAACAATAAATTTTATCATTGGTGCCAAAATGTAATTCCTTCCATTAGGAAAGGATGGAAAGCTTTTTGGGTGTCGATACGTTATTTGTTCGATTATCAGACAACGATGAAGGCTTCGGCGCTAACTTATTTTACATTACTATCCATAGTTCCCATAGTTGCCCTCGTTTTTGCAATTGCCAAAAATTTTGGCATGGAACAGGTTATACAGCAGGAAATAATACGTCATTTGAGTGGACAGGAAGCGGTAATGAATTGGGTAATAAAACTTGCAAACTCGATTATCCACAAGGCCAAGAGTGGGATATTGGCAGGTGTGGGTTTAGTCCTGCTTTTTTGGGCAATACTTCGTTTATTAGTCAACATGGAGAATGCTTTTAACGACATTTGGCAGGTTAGAAGAGGAAGAAGCATTGGCCGAAAATTCGCCGACTATACGGCTATTATCGTCCTTTCACCCATTGTCCTCATTTTATCCATGTCGTTTACAATTTATTTAAGTACAAAAGTCGAATTATGGATAAAATTTAAATATATCAAACCTTTTGTAGGCGCACTCTTGGGTATTATACCCTATGCTTTGTTGTGGCTTTTATTTACTGTACTCTACAAGGCTATGCCAAATACTCGAGTTAAGGCACGTTCGGCCATAATTGCGGGAATTCTTACCGGAAGTTTGTTTCAGATCATACAATGGATTTATGTTCAATTTCAAATAGGGGTTTCAAATTTGAATGCGCTCTATGGGAGTTTTGCTGCTCTTCCCTTATTTATGATTTGGGTTCAAACAAGTTGGTTGGTTGTCCTTGTAGGAGGCCATTTTTGTTATACTCTTCAAAATTTCGAAAAGCTAGAATTTGAAAAAGATGTAGAAAAAATTAGCAACCGCTATAGAAATATCATTGCTTTACTCATCGTCCACTATATAGTACAAAAATTTGTTAATCAAGAAATTCCTCCTACTGCTGAAGAAATATCCGAAGAGAATCAATTGCCAGCCCGTGTTGTAAGGCAGTTACTCAACCAACTCGAAGAGGTTAGGATTGTTGCGCCAACCCCTGTATCAAACGAAGCTATGGGTTACTTTCCTGCTGTTGATATTCAAAAGCTTACTGTACTCGATGTGATTAACAGACTCGATCAGCTGGGAATAAACAATTTACCTATAGCCGAAGGTAAAGGAATTGGAAATATTACCCAGGCCCTTGATAAAATTTCGGAGCATATTTATCTTTCCAACCTCAATATGCTAGTAAAGGATATCATGAAGTAACCAAATTATATTCTTGAATTTGATTTTGGATTTCTTGTCAAAGTATATCTCCAACTTATTTTGTGCTCTTTCACAAGAAAAAAAAGAAACAACATAAGTACTAAAGAAATTCTTTATTTCAAGAGGTTTGAAGATGATTTCTACGTATTTCGTCTTTATAAAGAGAAATATTCCAATCAAACTCAAAAAAATAATAGAAGAAATATGGTTTTGGTTTGTAAGAAAATTTTCTTTAAAAGGCCGTTACAATAACTTTTTTTATTATTCTCTGCTTTCATACCGCAAACGTTTGAATTGAGAGATTTCTTGCCTTTTGTAGCCTATAAATTCATAAATTTTTTCAATTTGATGCCTGCTTCTTATACCTGTTCCCTTTTATTAAGCAGTATATTTGAATAAGGATAAATAATTTGTTATTTCAATAGTTTAATGAAATTAATATATACCTATGAAACAAAAACCAAATTTAACTTTTTTTCAACTCTGGAGCATGAGCTTTGGGTTTTTGGGAGTGCAGATAGGGTATTCTTTGCAAAACGGTAATGCGAGTCGCATTCTTTCGGCTTTAGGAGCTCATGTTGAAACGCTTAGCTATTTTTGGTTAGCAGCACCCCTTACTGGAATGATAATTCAACCTTTGATTGGTCACTGGAGCGATCGTACTTGGACCCGATTTGGACGTCGAATTCCTTTTATAGTTGGTGGTTCGATATTAGCAGCAGCCTCAATGTTCTTCATGCCTAACTCAGGATCTTTTGCACACATTATGCCTATTTTGCTTTTTGGTGCTATAATGCTTGTGTTGATGGATGCCTCTTTTAACATTACCATGCAGCCTTTTCGTGCTTTGGTTGGCGATAAGGTTAACGAAAGTCAACGAAATGCTGGTTATGCAATTCAAAGTTTTTTAATCAATGTAGGAGCAATAATTGGTTCATTACTTCCCTTCTTCCTCGCTAAGATTGGAGTTCAAAATGTTCCAGAAGAAGGAAAAACAGTTGCTCCTTCAGTTATATGGTCTTTTTATATTGGTGGAACAATTCTATTACTTTCAGTTCTTTTTACTGCTTTTACTACTAAAGAATATAAGCCAACTAAAGATGAAGCTCTTGATCAAGATCATATTCATAGTGCAAATAAAACCAATTGGTTATCGATTATTAAGGAAATACCCTCTGTGATGATTCGACTGGGTATAGTACAGTTTTTTTCCTGGTTTGCTCTTTTTCTCATGTGGGTTTACACGACGCCCGGAGTTGCGCAAAATGTGTGGAAAACTTTACCTAACGATTCTGTCTCGGCAGCATACAACGATGCTGGTAATTGGGTTGGGGTAATTTTTGCTGTTTATAGCTTCTTTGCAGCAATTTACGCAATATTCATGGCACGTTTAGCTAATCGCTGGGGAAGAAAAAGCGTTTATTCTCTTTCTCTTTTGTTGGGAGGAGTAGGTCTTTTGTCAATGGTTTTTATTCATCAACCTACGGGATTAATTTATTCTATGATTGGTGTAGGAATAGCCTGGGCGGCAATATTGGCTATGCCCTATGCAATCTTATCCGCCTCAATTCCATCTGATAAGATGGGTGTTTATATGGGCATTTTTAACATTACTATCACAGTACCGCAAATAGCTGCCGGTCTACTGGGAGGGATTATACTTAAAACTCTCGGAGGAAAAGCCATTATGATGTTAGGCGTGGCTGGTGTATCTATGCTCTTAGCTGCAGTTATGGTAATTATGATTAACGAAAAAAATAAGTAACATGACAAAGGCTGTTATTTTCGATTTAGACGGGGTTATTGTCGATACTGCAAAATATCATTATCTGGCGTGGAAGCGCTTAGCCAACGAACTGGGTTTCGAATTCACCGAACATCATAACGAACGCTTGAAAGGTGTGAGTCGTATGGCTTCGCTCGAAATTCTTCTATCGGTTGGTGAAATTACCGACCTTACAGAAGAAGAAAAAATTAAGTTGGCCGAAAAAAAGAACCAATGGTATGTAGAATATATCGAAAAAATTACTCCCGATGAAATTTTACCGGGCTTTCTTCCCTTACTCGATTATCTTAAAACAAAAAGTGTGAAAACTGCTGTTGGCTCGGCAAGTAAAAATGCAGGTACCATTCTTTCAAGGCTTGGTTTACTCGGTAAGTTCGATGCTTTAGTTGATGGGAATAGAATTACCAAAGCAAAACCCGACCCCGAAGTTTTCACCTTAGCCGCCGACGACTTAGGGGTTAGCTACAAAAGCTGTGTTGTTATTGAGGATGCCGAAGCAGGAATTGAAGCTGCATTAAGGGCAGGTATGAAATGCATCGGTATAGGTAATCCTGCTATTTTAAGTAAAGCCAATAGAGTGGTTGCTTCATTGACAGAAATTGATTATTCCGAAATTTTGAATATGGCAGATTAAATTTTATATAAGCAACTCATTAAAAAAAAATACAACCAAAAACTCAATAAAAATATTTACTATGAAAAAGTATTTGCAGGTTCACCCTTGGAAAGTGATAGAGGATGGTTTCGATGCAGCCAATGTTGAGGCTTCCGAGAGTATTTTCAGCCTGGGTAATGGTAAAATGGGACAAAGGGCTAACTTCGAAGAACAATATTCGGGACACAGCTTACAAGGTAACTATTTTGCCGGTATATTTTATCCCGACAAAACACGTGTTGGATGGTGGAAGATAGGATACCCCGAATATTTCGGGAAAATGATTAACTCAGTTAACTGGGTTGGCATCGACGTTTTTATCGACGATGAACCTCTCGATTTGGCAAACTGTAAGGTATTTCAGTTTCGTCGCGAGCTCGATATGAAAGAGGGTAGCTTGAGCCGAAGTTTTTATGCCGAACTACCCTCGGGTAAAATGGTTCAGGTGCAGGCTAAACGTTTTATCAGTATGGCTAACACTCGCCTTGCTGCCATCCAATATGCCATTACTGCTGTAAATTTCAAAGGAATAATTTCTCTAATTCCTTATCTCGACGGGGACGTTAAAAACAGGGACTCGAACTACAACGAAAAATTTTGGGACGAGGTTTCGAAAGTATCCAATGAAAATTGGTCGGGACTTATTGTAAAAACTAAAAAACTCGACTACCATGTGGGCAGTGGTATGAGGATTATTTTACAAAAAAATAATCATCCCATATCGATCTCTTCCGAAACCATCCAACGGAATAAATATGTAGGTCGTCGTTATGAGGTAGCTGTAGAGAATAATCAGGTCATAACCGTTTACAAATATGTATGCAATGTTACCTCTCTCGATATTCAACCATCCCATATGTTCGATGTTATTGAGAACGAGTTAAATACTGCTACACAAACAGGGTTCGACAAACTGCTCGATATGCATCGACAGGTATGGTTAGCTAAATGGGAGAGAAGTGATATTGTTATCGAAGGCGACGATGAAGCCCAACAGGGCATTCGTTTTAATATATTTCAACTTAATCAAACTTACACTGGCGATGACGAACGATTAAATATTGGTCCCAAAGGTTTTACAGGCGAAAAATATGGGGGTGGTACCTACTGGGACACTGAAGCTTTCTGTTTTCCCTTTTACCTTTGTACTGCTAGCCAGAATGTTGCACGAAATCTACTCTTATATCGATATCGGCAACTTGATAAGGCCATTGAAAATGCTCAAAAACTCGGTTTCTCCGATGGTGCAGCTCTATTTCCCATGGTAACGGTTAATGGGGAAGAATGTCATAACGAGTGGGAAATAACGTTCGAAGAAATCCACCGCAACGGTGCCATAGCTTATGCTATTTACAACTATGTCAAACATACCGACGATAAAGATTATCTTATTCAACATGGACTTGAAGTGCTAATTGCTATTTCTCGGTTCTGGAGTCAAAGGGTTAACTTTTCTAAAGTTAAAAACAAATACGTAATCCTTGGAGTTACAGGCCCTAATGAATATGAGAACAATGTTAATAATAACTGGTATACAAACTTTATCGCCCGATGGACGCTCTCCTATACACTCGAAGCAATTGGGTATGTAAAGCAAAAATCTCCACAGGTTTATGAAAAACTCTGTCACAAAATTCGGTTCAACGAATCAGACGAAACTGCTCGATGGAAAGATATTATCGAAAATATCTACCTGCCTGTTATTGAGGGTACCCATATTTTTCTCCAGCAAGAAGGTTTTCTCGATAAAGAAATTCAAACTGTCGATGCAATCCCAAAAAATCAGCGTCCTATCAATCAACACTGGTCGTGGGACAGAATATTACGAAGTTGTTTTATTAAACAGGCCGATGTATTGCAGGGCATTTATTTCTTCCTCGATAAATTCACTATGAAAGAAGTTGAGGATAATTTCAACTATTACGAACCCATGACAGTTCACGAATCATCTCTTTCGCCCAGCATTCATAGTGTCATTGCTTCGCACATTAATAACGTTGAGAAGGCTTATGAACTATATCTTCGTACCTCTCGGCTCGACCTCGACGATTATAATCGCGAAGTAAAAGAAGGTCTACATATTACCTCAATGGCTGGTAGTTGGTTAGCTATTGTCGAAGGGTTTGCTCGCAAACGAATTGTTGATGGTAAACTTAGTTTCAATCCTCTTATTGTGCCTAAATGGAAAAGCTATAACTTTAAAATTCAATATCGTAATCAAATTGTCGAATTACAGGTAAAAAACGAAGAAGTCGCTATTATTAACCATAGTGCTCGTCCTTTGGAGATTTACCTGTATGGTACTTTGTATACAATTGCCGAAAATGGCACATTACATTACAAGAAACAAATGGCTTAATATAGAAAAAATTAAATAGCTTTATTCCAAGAAATTAATTTTTAAACATTTTAATCATTACGACAATGAAAACTATGTCATACTGGATTGTCTTAATAGTTTTAGGAATTTTGTTTATTTGGATTGGCTGTAAACAGAAAACCAAAGAAGAAAAATCCATTTCGGAGGTCAAAAATGTTGAGTGGGTCAAGAATGCTGTTATATACGAAGTGAACATTAGACAATACACACCCGAGGGAACTTTTAAAGCTTTTGCCACTCATTTGCCTCGCCTAAAATCTATGGGGATAGATATTTTATGGATTATGCCCATTCACCCTATTGGCGAGAAAAACAGAAAAGGATCACTTGGTAGTTATTACTCCGTTCGCGATTATCGGGCTATAAACCCCGAATTTGGAACCATCGACGATTTTAAGCAGTTGGTGAAGGAGATTCACGCGCAAGGCATGAAAGTAATTATCGACTGGGTACCCAATCATTCGGCATGGGATAACCCACTTACAAAGACTAACCCCGACTTTTACATGAAAGACTCGGCTGGAAACTTTGTATCTCCTTTCGACTGGACCGATGTCATTCGTTTCGATTATAGCAATCCACAGATGCGCTCTTGGATGGTCGAAACTATGAAATATTGGTTAATCGAGACCGATATCGATGGTTTTCGATGCGATGTTGCACATATGGTACCTGTCGAATTCTGGGATTCGTGCCGTGTCGAGCTCGACAAAGTAAAACCTATCTTTTTCTTGGCCGAAGCCGATCAGCCCTTTTTACATAAGAAAGCTTTCGATATGTCGTACGACTGGCGTTTTCACCACTTAATGAACGAAATTGCGAAAGGTAAAAAACATGCCAGCGATATTGAAAAACACTTTGCATGGGTCGATTCAATTTATCCAGCTGGATCTATACTTATGCAGTTTACTTCCAACCACGACGAAAACTCGTGGAATGGAACTGAGTTCGAACGACTTGATGGGGGTGCCCAAACCTTTGCTGTACTGGCTGCCACTGTTCCTGGTATGTTGCTTATTTATAACGGACAGGAAGCAGCATTTAATCGTCGACTTAAGTTTTTTGAGAAAGATTCAATCAGTTGGGATGGTTATGTATTTGAAAATTTCTATCGCCAACTAATTGGGTTAAAAAAGTCGAATCCGGCCTTATGGAATGGCTCTGCCGGCGGTTCTTTTAGGAGAGTATATACCACCGATAGCCGTAATGTTATTGTGTATGTCCGTCAAAAAGAAAATAACCAGGTTGTAGTTATGCTTAATCTTACGCCTAAACCTCGAACGATCATGTTGCGAGAAGGTTTTGATGGTAAATTCATCGAAGCATTCACAAACACGGAGATGTACTTAAGTAAATACCAAAAATTTAGCCTAGCTCCTTGGTCTTACTATGTCTGGGTTTCGAATCAAAATGTCGATTGAGACATTTTTTCAAGAAATGTTTTCATTCGGGGAAATAATATGCGAAACCAGATTGTGTAATTTTGAGGATTAGCGTTTATGTCGGCCTCAATCATGTTTGGATGTGCAGCTTTCCATTCCATCACTTCGGTGGGGTTGATTCGTGGGTGCTCGTCGCAAAAACCATAGAAAACATGATCGAGTTCGTGTTCGGTTAATTCGCCATCGAGTTTAGCCTTGTAAATAAAATGAAATGCTTTATGCATGGGGATGCAAGTCATCCCCATTTCTTCCATTAGTCTTTTACTAGCAGCTTCTTCAACTGTTTCGCCTGGCATAGGATGAGTACAACAAGTATTGCTCCATTGGCCTGCAGAATGATATTTACCTTCTGCTCTTCGTTGAAGTATCCATTCACCCCGAGAATTAATTATAAACACCGATACTGCTCTATGGAGTAATGCTTTTTGATGGACCTCCATCTTATCCATTCGACCTATTGTTGTATCGTTCTCGTCTACTAATATAACCTCATTTCGCATACGTAAATAATCTTCAAAATTTATATGTATAACAAAGCAAATATAGCATTTGTTTGGTTACTCATTAATTTCGGTATATTTTATCTATTTGTGCCCGTATTAAAAGGTATTTGTAGATTGCTTATCACTTGTCTTATGATTTGAGTTCAAAAACACAATATTTTTCGACAATCGACAAAAAGGGTGTTAATAAACCAGCTTTTAAATAAGCCAAGAACAACAATGTTTTGCTTGCTGTTGCGGAAATTTATGTTTTGAAAATCATTTTTGAACTAAAATTCAATATTTATTTTAGAAAAAAAATAATTTTAGAATTATCATTATTAAAATAGTTATGAGAAAATAATTTTCATAAAGACTCGAGAGAGTATCCTTGCTTTTTAAGCCATGTATAAAAGTCGATTTTGCTAATTCTAATGACCCCAATGAAATATTTGTTGTCGAAAAAATCGATAAGCTGAACAATCCAAAAACTATCAGTAAGTTCGATGGGGTAAGGAAAAACTTGGCCTCGATGCATTTTTTTCAAAACATTATTCATTAGCTGATTCAATTTATTTTTGTCGAAAGATTCCATTTGATTCGATGATATCCAATTGATTTTTTCTGGTAAAGAGGAAATCGCTTGAGCATCAACTTTTTTGTGATTCACATTTTGCTTCAAGGGTTGTATTCCTTGAATAGAATCTACCGTTAAACGTTCGTACTCGAAATTATATTTTTGAGCCAAACTTTGCAACCCCAGTCCCGATAGATTCTCGTATAACGACACATTTCCTCCAGTTCGTTTCCATTCTTCAATTAGCATTAGAGCCGAATCTCCCTGGGTTTTATGAATATCTTTGTTCCAGACAAAATGGCTATACAGCCAACGTGGCACAAATTGTGGTAGAATAAAGTACTTAATGTAGCTTAACGAATCGCCACAAGCCATTCGAATGCTATCGAGACGTTGTGGCATGAGGGTTTGCTTGGCTATGCGCTTTGCCTCCAATTGAAGAATGCTGTCGGTAACTGGTATTCCGAGACTATCGGCAATATGCATGAACAATATAGTTCTTTTGAGCTGATATAGGGCAACTGCTTGTGATGTATCGCTACCAGGCTGAAGTTGGTTGAGACGAATAATCATATTGATATCATAGTTGGTTATATTTTGTCCATAATAAATTAACTGTATACTTTCTTTGCATTTTTGAGTTAGAATTGATAGATAAAGTAATATGAAAAAAAAGTAAACTTTTTTTATGTAATGCATATTTTTTGAATAATTTCCACATTGCATAAGTTAATTTTTGTAATATTATTAATCAAATTTAATCATGTGCAATTATTAATATAGTAGGGAAATAAAATTGGAACACGTTAGGCAATATGTTTATTTCTTATGATTGTAGCTAGTTAGCTGCAAGATTTAGGGCAACATCTAGTATAATCTCCCTTTCCCTACCGTAATGCTGTATTCAGTACGTCAAAGATACAAATTGTACAATTCACAACTATCAAATTGTATTTATGTGATTTAATCCTAAATTATTATTTGAAAACAAAGGTTGACTAATTTCATGTAATATCTTGGCGTGAGCATATACAAAACATAACCGTTTTCAAGATTGATTTTTTTTATACAAATTCAATATTTTGCTATTAAAAAACATTATTTATATATCTGTAAATCTGGTATTAATACATATTTTTTTAATCGCTTATAGAAAATTTATCTATTGAGCAATTTTAGTTTAGTTAAAATACTGTTTTAACATTTTTCTTAGAGCTTTTTTATACCATCGCATTCTTTATAAAAAAATACTTAATAATAATTTTTTATTGTACAAAATGATACATAATTAATTAAGATATTTTTTTGAATCTATTCGACGTAATTTTACTGATAGATCTGTTCAGAGTTATTTTTAATTATTTATTATTTTATCGAGATAGGGATTTTCTGGTAATCTAAGAATAACAAAACCCTTATTTTTTAATTCTTTCAGTGTGTTTTCATCAGGAATAGTTTTAAAAATTATGGCACAAAGGGTGTTGTATGGTATTATCCTTAATTTGCATTTTATTAATAAGGAAAGGATTAAAAATATCCAAGATGTTTTTTAGAAATAAAATGATGGGCATTTTGGCTAAAATGTCAATAGGTTCAATAATGATTATACCTTTTTTACTTACCCGGAGCATTTCATAAAGGGCGAGATAGGGTCGTGGAAAATGATGTAATGCCTCACGACACGAAACATAATCATAACTATTGTCGGGAACAGACAGTTGTTCTGCATTCTCTTTTCTATATTTATC
>JAOAFU010000145.1 GCA_026416115.1 Bacteroidales bacterium
GTGCAGAACCTGTGTCGCCAGCAATTAGTTTTCCAAGTTGTTCGGTTACCTTATTTGAAATCTTCACTTTTCGGTCGTCTTTTAAAATGGGCTATAACGCCATCGCCTATACACCGTGCGGGGTTTCGTAGCCTTTTGCCCTAAAACTTAGTACCTGCCTGCCAATTCCAACATACCTTACCCACTTGTACCGCCGCCCCGCATGGTTGTATAGGCGGTGTTGTGCAACGTTTGTATTATTGTTTAATAACGAAAGAATTGCCGTTATTATAATCATACCTGAGAATACCATATTTATATGAATAATAAATGATGCTGGGTAAGGTGTCGGGAAAATCTTCTAAACTTTTGTATACTAATGCTTTGTATTTATTGTTGTTTATTTCAAGGTCAATTAAGTCATAATTTTCACTTTCTTCAAAATAGTAATAACCATACGACGAGAGGTGAAGGGTTATTTGGTTCTGTTTAATAGAAAATACCATTTTATTGTATTTTGTATATCTAATAAGTATACTTTCCCAATAATAGCGTTTATCTGATACAATAAAATCCCTCCATATTTTAATAACAAAAGTGTCAACACGATTATGTTGGTCAATAAAGCAAACAGTATCCCCTGTTTTTAAGGTAGTTTGTTTGTCGGCGGGGATGTAGTAATATTCTTTCTTTTCACAGGAGGTAAAAGTTATTGCTATAGATGCAATAAAAACCAAATATCTAATTTGAGGCTGGCTTAACAACTTAGGACATACGTTGAATTTTTTTTGGTAAAGTTTTATATGTTTTCTGTATTGCTTTTTAAGTGCTTCCATGAGAAAAATATTTAAGGTTTTTAGAAAATTTTACTTACTTCATTTAATCTTTGGCGGTTCAATGAACATCATAGTTGTATCACTAATTTCATGGGTGTTTAATATTTTTGATTTACGAGAAGACTGACACTGGTTTGTGAGGATGTATTTAAATTCACTGCCTGCATAATTATTGGGTCTTTTATAAATATTAGCTTCAAAGGTTGCCCCTAACTTAACATTAAAACCCGGTTTTAAAATAATTCTATTGGATGCATAATATCGTACATTTGCATTAGTAATTGTATTATCAGCTTCAATAATACCATTCCAATAGGTTATAGGCACAGGAAGAGGAATTAAGGTAGTAATCGGAAGAGTGATATTGGTTTTTTTGAAATCTTCTTTTCTAAAGGCAATGTAGTAGAGGTTGTGAAGCATCATATAATCGAGTCCCGAATAGGCGATATGCTGATTGGAATTTTTTCCTAAATTTTCTGGCCAAACACATCGAGAGGTGGAAGACCATTCGTACACTCCGTCGCTTGTTGGGCCACAGGTTGGCGCAATATTTAACAAATTTTCATAGTATGTTTTGTCAGCCAGATAAACCTCATCCTCAATTTTCATAACATTATAATCGAAATCATGGAGAACCAGATATAGTAGGGGTAAATGTTCGTATACGTAAGGGCTATAGTTATCCCTATGTCGTCTTAGAATGCTAAATGTCTCTCCACCCAATACATTACCATTACAGGCTAAGGTACGAACTTTATAATCATCAAAATTGATAGGGACATCAATACCTCCGAATATTCCTTCAATTATCAAATAATAAAGAAGAGGTTGGGGATATAGTGGATTAGGAATATTAACATCGACGGTATGATTACGAAATAGCTTAATAAAAATTTCTTCAGATGAAGGAAGAAAAAGATTTAAAATACTGGGAATTTCTAAACCATCGTACTTCTGTAAGTTTTCATTTGTAATTGCTTGGCCTGTTTTTACAACCCCAAAATGATAGAAGGCTGCTAAATCTAAGTCTGATCCACTACCTTCTTGTACCAATTGATTAGTTATAGGATTCTTTAAGAACCAGTGTGTTGATACACAGGCTACTGAAAAGCATTTCTCAAAACGACCATCATTTTGCATGTAATTAATGTATCGTTTAACGATATCCTTGGCCCAAAGCGAGAAATTAACAGTTGTTCCATTGATTACGCCAATTTGCCTTAGTCTATTAGGTATTATCTCATTTACAAAAGTTACGGGAATATTAGCAACCGATTCACTTCCGACTAATTTAGCCACCAGAGCTAATCCTTCCATGTGATGAAAAATATTATCCTGACTGTTTTCTTTCATGTTATTGTCATCAAATACAGATCCAAAATCTGACACATCAAAATGATTTTGATAATTTCTCCAAAATCCATCTGAAACGTCATCTCGTAAATGAAAGCCATTGATATCATAATAAGGATCAATATATCCTCTAATCCATGTATTTCCTATCCAAAAACCTATATTATCTCTGTATCTGAGGCTATATTCAGCATATAAATCTAAACGCTCCAACGCAAGCATGGCATAGTACAATTCTTTTAAGGTTGTGGAATAATCTTGATTATTATTTTTGAGTAACCATAGCTCAGTAGCCAAAACAGATAAATAATGACTAATACCGGAGTTGCCGTCATCCCATCGTATTTGATTTGCACCATAATCGATTTCAGTAGCAGGAATGTTGACTCCGTATCTTTCAACGTTTTGGTCAATGACTATAAACTTGTTGCGAAGTCGTTCGCGGTAACGCCAATATTTTTTAAGATTTTCGGACTGATTCTGAGCAATAATGTTATTGAGTCCGATAACTAAACTAAATATTATTAGAGATAGAATTTTCATACGATAAATATTTAAAGTTCGATCAAGAAAATACCCCCAATATTTTACTCCGTTAACACCATCCTTTTTGTATCAATCAGTTGCCCATCGACAATGAGGGCATACACATATATTCCGGCTTTGAGTTCGTAGCCGTTAAGGGTTACATTGCCATATCCTTTTTGATGCAGGGCGATGCTTTTGAGTTGCGTACCGTTCATGTCATAAATATTCAGGGTAGCGTGTTGAAAACCATCGGCTAAATAGTATTCAATGGTAGTGCTCTGCGAGAAGGGATTGGGTACGTTCTGGTATAACATATGTTCACTTGTATTCGATGACGAGGAAATATTGGTCATTCCAGCCGATAAAGAGGCACTTTTGAGTTTTGAATTGCTTTTTTTAAGTTCCTTTATTTCATTTTGCAGACCTTCGATGATGAGTTGTTGCTCTTTAATAGCTTCAACCAAAACGGGGATTAAAGCTACGTAGTTGATTCCATAATATTTTTTAGCTGTATCGTATACAACAATCTGGGGTAAAACCTGCTGGACTTCCTGAGCTACAAAACCCAAACGATTTTTTGTCTCCTTTTCATCGGATGTACTTTTGGGTTGATAGCTTGTGCCAAAATATTCTTCCGCCTTGTAATCAAAAGTAATCCCTCGTAAACGCTTTATGGTTTGAAGGGGAGTATTGATTTGCCGAATGTTTGTTTTCATTCTTTCGTCGGAGGTAATAATGGGGTTGGGGCAATTGATATATCGAGTATAGATGGTATTCCATCGCTTGTTATAGCCAAGATAACCAACATTATCCCTATCCGTTTCAATATTTATTTCGCTGTAATAGGAGTTAAATATTACCGTAGCACTATTGCCATATATGGGTGTAGTTGTGATAATTCGGGTTTGCCCGAAAATATCCACTTTGTAGGCTGGGGAAGCAGTACCTAACCCAATGTTACCGTTGTTGTCGATTTTTATTTGTGCTAACGATGAAAAGCTAAACACACAGCATGCAAAAGTTGCAGAGAATAATAATTTAATTTTCATGATAAAGTAGGTTTAGAGTTAAGCTTCGATACAGTCCTACCCCGCTGTATCTTCGGGGCAGTTGTACAATGTTGTACAACGCTACCCGTGTATACGGCGTGGCGGTAGCATACCTCGAACCCTTACCACACCCACCGACCTTAAAATTTCCTCGACCCTCCGCCATGCACGTATACACGGTGTTGTACGGCGTGTTTGTTGGTCGCTCGATGGCAGTGGCCTTAATC
>JAOAFU010000161.1 GCA_026416115.1 Bacteroidales bacterium
GGCACACCACAAGCCATCGACTCCATAATAGTGTTGGGTAAGTTTTCCTGTAACGATGAGGTTACATACAAATCGGAAGCATTGTATATGTCAATCATGGTATTTGCCTGTACATTCCCAAGCAGACGATAAGGAAGCGACAGCTGCTCGAATATTTTGCTATCCTTTACTCTCCCTGCAACAAGTATTTCGATCGTATCGAGCAATTGTGGATATGTTGAAGCCAAATACTTAGTAGCTTCGGCAAAATAGGTAAATCCTTTAAAATAATTATTTACATTAGCAGCAGCAAAAAGTAGATACTTTTTATTGGTAGCTAACCCGAGTTTTTCGCGACTTTTATTTTTATCTAATGGTTTAAATGTCTCTATATCAATGGGATTTGGTATCGAAAAAACGGGTTTTTCTTTCAAAAGGCTACTCTCTTTTGCCCTACCCATAAGCCACCTGCTACAAGTCACTACCGTGAGAGGATAATTTTTCGAAAATATTTTATCCTTTTTCTCCCATACACGATGCGATAAATCGTTGATGGAAGGAGAGCGCAGAAACAAGCAATTTCCACATTGATATTGATAATTTCGGCAATCACCACTATGATGACATCCACCCGTAAAAAGCCACATATCGTGTAAAGTCCACACCACAGGTTTGCCAAGACGAAGAATTTTCTCAATGCCTGGTAACGACAAAAAACCACCATTCACCCAGTGCAAATGGATAAGGTCGGCATTTCGAACAAGTGGATGATTGGATAGATCTTCACCTGTATTGGCAATAGAGAAGAGAAATCTTACTTCGGGCGAACGTTCGCATAGATAAAATAAAAAACGTTCGAAGGCAAAACGCGCGAAATTGAGATAACTTTTAAAAACTGAGTGGGTAGTAGAGATTACATTTGCACTTGTTTTCCCATCGCGCACAAGCATAGTCACCTGGCAGGGGGTATATTTATTGATTGCTTCGGCTATCCGAAGGGCAGCAATGGCAGCCCCACCACTATCCGACGATGTATTGATCGAAACCACCTTCATGATTTGGCTGTTTTACTCAACCATTTGATATTGCATAAGAAGCGGTTTAACTCCCCCTACATCCCCCAGCTTAAATTCATCGCATATTGCATTGATTTGCTGTAGATAGTAAACGTTTGAACCTATCTCGTACTCGCTCATCGCCTTTTGAGTGGAACTAAGGCTATTGAAAAAATTAAGATACATTTTAGCCTGCATGGCGAAATCTTTAATCACCTGAATCGCTTTTTCCCTCGCACCACAAAGCAAATAAGCACGGGCTAACAATATCGAATTATAGTCGTGTTCGACCTTTGCAAAAGGTAAAAGCGATAAACATTTATCCAAAACCTTTTGAGCAGAATCGTTTTTGTGTTCGAGTACCAAGGCATTAGCCAATCGGATGAAATTGCTTCTAAATCGAACAACCGATAAGGTACGAGCGTGGAAGTTATCGATATACACTTTAGGGTCATTCATTCGTCGGTAATCGAATCTTTCCATCAAATTTTTGTATAGGGTATCGGTGTTTACCCTTCCGCATTCGAGTGGCGAGTTATAAGGGGTTCGTATGGGTACAAGGCGATAAGCATAACCATCGAGCTGCAGGTATTGGTCGAGCCAAAGAGTACCTTCGGGATACGAAGAGGCAAAATAAATAGGACGTCGCCATTCGTTGTTGGCCAATATATCGAGCATAACCAACTGGCTTTTGGTAATTGCATTGGTTTTGATATTGATAACAATAGCGGTATCCACTTTTTTAGCCAGATTACGTGGAATAACAGCATAGCGGAAAACGTTGGAAGTGTCGACAGGCAACAACAATTTCTTTCCTGGTATAAAATCGATCGATTCGTCGTATCCAGGGATAGTCTTGGTACGTGGGTCGTCGCTTGCCACAAACGCAACTGCCTGCCTTATGTCGATGGGTTCTTTTATCTGATCCAGCAGATACACCCTTGAACGTTTTCCTTCGAGATATTGCTCACGGATAAGTGAGATGGGTAATGGATCCGACTGATAAACTTTACGTTTCATTTGTTCGATATACCATTCGCTATTAAGCAACATGGTATTAACTACACGGACATCGGTGCGAATACCCTCAACCTCCTGAAGATACCAAAGCGGAAAAGTATCATTATCGCCGAAGGTAAAAAGAATAGCATTTGGTGCACAAGATTGAAGATAGTTATAAGCTAATGATCGAGCAAGAAAACGACCACTTCGATCGTGATCGTTCCAGTTTTCTTTTGCCATGAGGACTGGTACCAACATAAAACAACCAGCCACTAGCATAGCCGATTTTGCAATTTGATATTTACCCCGAAGTATTTTTTCGCCTAAAGCCAATACTCCTAAACCTATCCATATAGCAAAAGCATAAAACGAGCCTGCATAGGCATAATCACGCTCTCGAGGTTGTAATGGGGTTTGATTAAGATAAATAACGATAGCCAGACCTGTAAAGAAGAAAAGTAAGATAGTGACCCATCCGTACTTTCGCGACCTATCGATAACATAGAGTAAACCCAACAGACCAAGCAAAAAAGGAAGAAAATAATAAGTATTTCTTGCCGGATGATGACGCAAAGAGTCGGGAAGTAATTGTTCGTTACCTACCAGTTTTTCATCTATAAAAGGTATGCCACTAATCCAATTACCTGCAAGTAGTCCACCGTCGTCGTTATCGTTCTGCCGGCCTACGAAATTCCATAGGAAATATCGCATATACATATGCCCCACCTGATAGGTAAAGAAAAATTTAAGATTCTCGCCAAAAGTAGGAACATACTCGGTACGAACCTGTCCATTTTCTGATACTTCAACAGGTTTACCCTTAATATTAGCCCACGATTTATATATTTTAATATGATTGGGGTCGGTACTATACATTCGTGGGAAAAAGGTCATAAATCGCTTGTCGTAAGTCAAATCGTAATCGTATCCAATAATCTCGTATCGACCATTAATAGCAGCATAACGAGGCTTACCAGCTTTCGCATCGACTATTGGCGCATTATAGTATGGCCCGTACAACAAAGGACGGTCACCATACTGCTCGCGATCGAGGTACGATAAAAGAGCAAATACATTACTTGGATCGTTTTCGTTTAATGAAGGATTGGCCGACGCACGAATAAGAATGGTAGCATAAGAAGAGTAACCAATTAAGAGCATAGCCACCGATAGCACAAACATTTGCAGCCAATATTTTTGCCTTTTATAAGCAATACGCAGCAAAGCAATTAAAGCACCAATAATTAGAGCAACATAAATAGCAAAGCCTGTATTGTAAGGGAATCCAAGTGTATTGACAAAAAACAACTCAAAATAGCTTCCCAGTCTAACAAAACCCTGAATAAATCCATACATTACGAAAGCTAATAGGGCAATTGAGATCAAAAAAGCAGTAAGTGCACCTTTCCAGCTAAAAGTATATTTTTTAAAATAGTAAATCATTACAATAGCCGGAATTGCGAGTAGATTGAGCAGATGAACCCCTATAGAAAGTCCCATGAGATAAGCGATCAATATAAGCCAACGGTTGGCTTTTGTTTCGTCCTCTGAATCCTCCCAACGTAAAATAGCCCAGAAAACAAGAGCAGTGAATAACGACGAAAGAGCATAAACTTCGGCCTCAACTGCCGAAAACCAAAAAGTATCGGAGAAAGTATAGGCCAAAGCACCTACCAGTCCACTACCCAATATCAGCATGTTTTCGGAGAAAGAGAGTATTTCTTTTCTTTCGACTAAAATTCGGCGAGCAATATGGGTTATACTCCAAAAGAGAAACAATACCGTAAAAGCACTGGCAAGTGCTGAAGAGTAATTAATCAGCCGGGCTACTAATTCGTAATTTGTCCCAGCAAATATTGAGAAAAACCGAGCCAACAGCATAAAAAAAGGTGCTCCCGGGGGATGGCCTACCTGTAGTTTAAACGAAGTAGCAAGAAACTCGCCACAATCCCAAAGACTAACGGTAGGTTCGGCTGTTAGAATATATACAACAGCAGCTATTAAAAATACAACCCAGCCTAACAGGTTGTTAACTTTCCGAAAGTTTTGCATATTATCAGTTTTTCGGGCAATAAAAATAATTACCTCTTAAAGTGGCGAATTTAGGTTTTTTCTGTCTTACTTTTGCAGCAATCGAAAAATATTCGTTAACTTTGATAAAACTCAAGTACTATGATTTATCAGCTTGACTTCAAGCCTCTTAGCGAAGAAGATCTTCTGGTTGTTAAGGAGATTTACGACTACTACATTCGTCACTCAACAGCAACCTTTCATACCGAGCTTATAACAATCAACGAACTGAAAGAATATATTTACCTAAATCATCCTCGTTACCGTTCGTATCTGATTTTATGTGATGAGGTACCTGCGGGTTTCTGCTACTTTTCGCATTTCAAAAAGCGCCAAGCATACGACCGGACTGCAGAAATAACCATATACCTAAGACCCGAATTTTGCGACAAAGGGATTGGACCAAAAGCACTTACTTTTTTAGAAGAAAAAGCTAAGGAATCTGGAATTAAAAACCTTATAGCACTAATTACAGGCAATAATTTTCCCAGCATCAAACTGTTCGAAAAGGCTGGATATAAGAAAGTTGCCCATTTTGAAAAGGTAGGCGAAAAGCTTGGTTTAGTGCTCGATGTTTTGGCCTATCAAAAAGAACTATAGCATGTCGTCGAAAAAGAATAGATTAAGAGAGGGAATCGTTTACTCAACACGTCCCGATTTTCAGTACGAAAGCCTTCAGGAAGAAGAACCTCCAACTCTCCCACCTCAGCAGCAAACGCTTTATGTTTCGCGCGATCGTAAACAACGAGGCGGAAAGATTGTAACCCTTGTAACAGGTTTTATAGGAAAAACAGAAGACCTGGAGAAACTAGGTAAAATGCTTAAGACGCGCTGTGGTGTGGGGGGAACAGTTAAAGATGGTGAAATACTGGTTCAGGGCGATTTTCTGGAAAAGGTTATACAGCTATTAGCAGCCGAAGGGTATAAAGTAAAGCAAAAAGGTGGATAAATTTTTTAGAGTAAATTCCGAAGCTCAACCGTCTTCACAATAATCTCAACTATCTCGTCGACCGTCAATGTCATGCAATTGATGGTTAAATCGGGCCAAGTATAATCTGTCCCTTTACCCTGAAAATAATTTTTAAACTCTTCCCGTTTCTTGTCCGTTTCTATGCATCTTTCCTTTGCTTGTTCTAAAGTGCAACCATAACGCTCGCTAACTCGTATGGCTCTCCATTCGAGTGGCGCGTGTAAATGTATGTGCAGCGAGCGTGGAATATCGCGTGTAATAGCAATACCGCCTCGTCCTACAATTATTGCATGACCCTGAATAGCAATTTCACGGATTACTTTCCCAATCGTGTTAAGTATCTTCTTGTCGCTATGATAATAATGAGAGAACGAACTAAAAAATTCTTCCAGAACGCTTCTTTTCTCATAGTTAAAAATATGAGCAATCTCCGAGGGATCGAGTTGTAGCTGTTTAGCTGACTCATCGAGTATTTCTTTGCTATACCACTTCCAACTGTGGGTTTTACCCCATTTGTCTTTTTTCTGCGAGAGGATTTCCGAAAGCTTCTGAGCTACTACTTTAGCTGCACAACCATATTCTCGTGAAATAGTAATTACTGGTCCTTCTTCGTGTTTTAAGGATTCTTTCTCGGCATAACGTTGCCGTAAGTATGTGATTAAATCCCCTCTCATAAATATGGCTTATTACTTTTACTATAAAGTTAGTAAAGATTTTGGTAAATAACAATCAAAAGGCGAAAAAACATACTTCCATTTTTGAAATCGTCTGAACAACAAATAAAAAATCTGCTAACAATCCTATAGCTTTTTTTAATTGGTTAAACATCGAATAAATGAATAGACGGTACACGAAAGAGACTAAATAGTAATAATGTAGTTTTTACCATCAAAGAACACAGCTTATGGTTTGATTAATAACCAGTATGGAACATAAATTTATGCCTTAATAGAGTTAAAATTTACTTTTATAAGGGAGGGGATTAATTTTTCGTATTTTTGCTAATCATTACGAACAATAAATGACAAATTTTATCGTACTTAATTTTAAACTTTAAGAATCTTGAAAAAGCACTTATCTGGAATATTTCTGGTATTAATGATTGCTTTTGCTGGTTTGCAACTGGGTTGCAGTACCAAACGTAATACCTTGTTGTCGAGGACTTATCATACTATAACCGCACATTACAATGTATATTTTAACGGGAACGAAAGCTATAAAAAGGGTGTAAAAAAAATGACTCAGCAGCATAAGGATGATTTTACTACCCTCCTGCCTGTATTTATATATCCTGGCACCGAAGCTGCCAATAGTGTTTCGTCCGATATGGACAGAGCTATTAAAAAAGCTTCGAAAACAATTGTATTACACTCTATTACAGCCAAACCCGATTACAAAAAAGGAGTTAAAAGCGAACGACAAAAAGCTTTCTATAACAAGCGCGAGTATAACAAATGGATCGACGATGCCTATTTACTTATGGCGAAGGCATATATTGTAAAAGGCGAGTTAGTGTATGCAAACAATGTGCTCAGACAAATGCTTAAAGACTATCCCAAGGAGAACACTTATTTAGAAGCTCAATTGTTGCTGGCACGTAAATTAATACTCGAGGACGAATTTACCGAATCGGGGGAAATACTCGAAAAGCTAACAGATCAAAAAAAATTCCCCAGAAAACATATAGCTTTATTAAATGCAACATACGCCGAGTATTATATTCGTCGCAAGATGCCCGATAAGGCTGCTGAAAAGCTTGAAATAGCCGCCAAAAATGCACCAAATAAATTTTATCGTCTACGTTATACTTTTATCTTAGGGCAGCTTTACCAGCAAATGGGAAATTATGCTAAGGCAACCGAAAAATACAATCAGGTAATCCGGATGAATCCCCCTTATGAGATGACATTTAATGCCCGTATCAATATGGCAAATGTTTTTGAAAAGGGGAAGGGTAACGCTTCAGAGATTCGTCAAAGATTATATAAACTATTAGCCGACGAAAAAAATACAGAATATCGCGATCAGATCTACTATGCCATAGGAAACCTTTATATGGCCGAAAATAATAAAAATAAAGCCATCGAAAATTACAAGCTATCCGTTGCATCGAGTACCGGAAATTCTAAACAGAAAGCTAGAAGTTATCTGGCAATAGCCGATATTTACTATCAGGATCGCGAGTATTTGCCATCGCAGGCTTATTACGACAGTGCTTTAAGCTTACTCGACGAAAAATTTCCCGATTTTGATCAGGTAAACAATCGTGCACGTAGTCTAACAATGCTTGCCAAAAGTCTTCAGAGGATAGCATTTGAAGATAGCGTTCAGTTTGTGGCAAAAATGGGTGAGAACGAACGAAACATGTTTATCGATCAAATAATTGCCAAGGTAAAGGAAAAGGAAGCCGAAGAGCTTCGACGCCAACAAGAAATACAACAGGAACAGGCAAATAACCTAATGGCATACAACGAGATGCAGGGAAGAAGTCTGAGCACTAACACAACTGCTGGAGGAGCATGGTATTTTTATAATCTCACCGCAAAAAGTAGCGGCGAGGCCGAATTTAAACTTAAGTGGGGTAATAGGAAACTTGAAGATAATTGGCGAAGAAGCAATAAAAATACCCTTAGTACCGAAGGCGGTGAGACATTAGCAGATGAAGAAAAAACTGGAGAAGCTGGAAATAAGGATACCCATAAGGGCTTAAGTAACAAAACTCGCGAGTATTACCTTGTAGATCTTCCTTTAACCGATTCGGCCATGAAGGTATCGCACGAGCGAATTCTTTCCAATCTTTTTGTTTCTGCTTCGATATATAAAAACGACTTACGCGAATACTCGCTTGCTGCTAATCAATATCAGGAAATAATTCGTCGTTATCCCGATAAACCCGAAGCTGCCGAGGCTTATTTTCAACTTTACATGCTTGCACGCCAACAAAATAATATGTCGCGTGCCGAAGAGTACAAAAGTAAACTCATGGTTCAATTCCCCGAAAGCATGTATGCCAAACTCCTGGCAAACCCTAACTTTCTTAACGAAATGCAGGAAAAAGAACGACAGGCAAGTCAGCTTTACGAACAGGCCTATCGGCAGTTTAATCAAGGAAATTTTAGCCAAGCATTACAATTATCGCAGCAAGGAATAGAGCAATATCCCAATCATAGCTTGAAGGTAAAATTTATCTTTTTGTATACCTTATCAAAAGGTCGTTTACAGGGCAACGACACACTAAGAATAGGTTTGGCAGCCTTTATCAGAAATTATCCCAAAACCGATGAAGCCAGTCTAGCAAAAGATATCATTGCTGCCCTCGACGCAACACATCCCGAAAGTAAAGCTGAAGCCGAAAAACAGTTGGCAAAAGCTATTTACCGCCAACCATTGGAAAACGAAAAACATTGGGTTTTTGGATGCTTAAGAGGAACAAATATTAATACCGCTAATCAACTTAGCTTTAACCTTATCAATTACAATCTCGATCACTATCCTAATATCAATCTGAATATCAAAATTGAGACCCTTGGTAACCGATATCAACTGGTTGTAGTTCGGGAGTTTAAAACCCGAACCGAAGCTATGAATTATCTTTCAGCCATCTCAGGCGACCCCGACGTCCGAAGAGAGGTGGGTAATATTGAAGATTTCTTTGTAATAAATGAAGAAAACTATAAACTGTTGCAAGGAGAAGGAACGATAGAAACATATCGGGCTTTTTACAAAGAAATTTACAAATAATAAAAAAAAATGGTTGCACAAAAAGATATTACTATCCTTTGGGCCGATGATGAGATTGATTTGTTGCGTCCTCACATCCTTTTTCTCGAGTCGAAAGGCTATAGGGTAATAACTGTAACCAATGCCAATGATGCTCTTGTAATGGCCAGACAGCATAAAGTAGATATTATTTTTCTCGACGAAAACATGCCTGGCAAAAGTGGACTTGAAATAATACTTCCTCTTAAGCAGTCGTTACCCTTCGTACCTGTAGTAATGATTACAAAAAGCGAAGAGGAAAATGTGATGAATAATGCGATAGGTTCTAAAATAGATGACTATTTAATAAAACCAGTTAATCCCAATCAGGTACTTTTGTCGATTAAAAAACACGTCGAAAGCCGTTCGCTCGAAGTTAGTGCCACTACACAGTCGTACCAGTTGCAGTTTGCTCGATTAACCAACTCGATTAATACGGCTCGGCAGCTCGAAGATTGGATAGATATTTATAAACAATTGGTATTTTGGGAGCTTGAGCTCGAGCGCACCGAAGTGCAACTACTACAAACCCTTCATGCTCAAAAACAGGAAGCCAACACAGGATTTGGAAAATTCGTAAAAAACAACTATCACACCTGGTTCGACACTCGAAACGAAAACAAGCCGTTGCTTTCGCCAACAGTTTTTTCAAAAAAAATTTTCCCATTACTCGAAAGCGGTGAGAAAGTATTCGTTATCTTAATCGATAACCTACGTTACGATCAGTGGCGAAGCATAATGCCTGTTATCACTGAGTTTTGCTCAATAGCATCCGAAGATTTGTACTGTAGTATATTACCAACAGCTACACAATACGCACGCAATGCTCTATTCTCGGGTTTAATGCCATTAGAAATTCACCGTATATTTCCCAACCTTTGGGTCGACGAGGAGGATGAGGAATCGAAAAATGTAAATGAAGAGGAATTGCTGGCATTTCAATTGAAACGCTATGCATCCAGTATTTCTTTTCATTACGATAAAGTAAATAATTATAAATATGGGCAGCGATTACTGGAAAAGTTACCTAATTTGCGACAACTGCCGCTCATTGTATCTGTTTTCAACTTTGTCGATATCCTTTCGCATGCCCGAACACAGACCGAAGTTTTAAAAGAACTGGTACTCGACGAAGCAGCTTATCGATCGGTTACCCTCTCGTGGTTCCAACATTCTGTTATCCCCGAAATTATAAAGCAGGCACTTGATTTTGGATATCGAATAATCATTACTACCGATCATGGCTCAATTAGGGTCTCAAACCCTATAAAAGTTATTGGCGACCGTCATACCACCAGTAATCTACGGTATAAAACCGGCAAAAATCTCGATTATAACTGGCGCGAAGTCTACGAGGTCAAAAAGCCATCGGCCATACACCTACCCATTACTGGTGTATCGTCGACCTATATCTTTGCCCTCAACTCGGACTATTTCGTATACCCTAATAATTACAATCAGTTTGTAAATTTCTACAAAAATACCTTCCAGCATGGCGGTATTTCGATGGAAGAGATGCTTGTGCCTATCGTCGAGCTTACTGCTCGCTAAGTGCGTAAACCTAAAGAACGGCCCCAAAACTTTATAGCAACTAATAAAAGCTTTTTCGCTTTTAGTTATAATAAACTTTACCCCTATTTTAGTTTAATAGTTAGGTTTGAAGAGTATTTTTTTCAAATCATTGTCTAAAGCTAACCGAAATTTTTATCTTTACCCTTATTAATAGGAAAATCTTTTCACATGTTTTCGAAAGAAAAATACCTCAACCGTCGAAAATACCTCATCGAACAACTACCTTCGGGGATTGTATTGCTTCCAGGAAACGAAAGAGTACCTATGAACTATGCCGGAAATGCCTATCCTTTCAGGCAGGATAGCCATTTTTTATACTACTTTGGAATAGATATGCCCGGGTTAACAGGCGTAATCGATGTAGATTCGGGCGAAAGTTACCTATTTGGCGATGAGGTTACCCTCGACGAACTGATATGGGTAGGAGAATATCCTTCATTGGCCGAGATGTCGGAAAAGAGCGGAGTTAGTAAATTTTTTCCGAAGATGCGTCTTGAGAACTATCTGGCAACGGCCTTACAACTTAAGCGTACCATTCATTATTTGCCACCCTATCGGGCCGATAGGTTATTGCAACTTTCCCAATGGTTGTCTTTTACGCCAGCCGAGGTTAAAGAACATGCATCGGACGAACTGATTTCTGTTATTGTAAACCAACGTTCGGTAAAAGACGCAGACGAGCTTAATGAAATTGAGCTTACCATCAATCAGGTTACTTCCGAAATGTTTCTAACTGCGCTACGGATGAGTGAACCAGGCATAAAAGAATCGGAAATTGTAGCAGCCATTGAGCATATAGCCAAGGCTCATGGATGTCGGCAGTCGTTTATACCAATTTGCTCAGTCAATGGTCATTATTTGCACAACGAGTCGTATGCCAATATTTTGCGTGAAGGACAGCTATTATTGGTTGATGCAGGCAGTGAAAGTAAAATGCACTATGCAACCGATTTGACAAGAGTGTTTCCTGTGGCAAAAACTTTTACCACTCAACAGGCGGAGATTTATCAGTTGGTTCTCGATATGCAAATGGCAGCATTACAAATGATGAAGCCAGGAATTACCTATTTTTCGGTGCACATGCATGCCTGTAAAGTGCTGGTCGAAGGGTTGAAATCGCTGGGACTAATGAATGGCGATACCGACGAATTGGTTGAGCAGGGAGCTCATGCGCTATTTTTCCCCCACGGGTTAGGGCACCTAATGGGTCTCGATGTCCACGACATGGAAGATTTGGGAGAGCAAAATACTGGTTACGACGATGAAGTGTCGCGAAGTACAGTATTTGGAACCCGGTACTTGCGGTATGGTAAAAAATTAAAAGAGGGTCTTGTGCTTACTGTCGAACCAGGCATATACTTTATTCCTTTGTTGATTCAGCAGTGGAAAAAAGAAGAAAAGTTTAAACAATACATTCATTATGAACAAATAGAACGATACCTCAATTTTGGTGGTATTCGTATAGAAGATGATGTAGTAATAACAAACTCTGGTTGCAGGATATTGGGCAATCCTGTACCCAAAACCATTGCTGAAATTGAACTTTTAAAGATGCCTTAAGATTGCAAACTCTCTTAGAGGAAGAGGTCGGTGGCGGATTCGAACCGCCGTACGCGGTTTTGCAGACCGCTGCCTAGCCACTCGGCCAACCGACCATGATTAGCGATGCAAAGGTAAATATTTATAATGAAAATAAGAAATGTTTTTTGGAGGTAATAGCTAAAGATGAATAAAACAGCGCGAATTTTCGATATAGCTGTAGGCCAAATAGGGGGCCGAATGTATTATGGCGTTCCAGCAATACTTTTTAAACATAACTTCCTTTCGAAATTATATACCGACTGGGTGGCAAATAAATTTCCAATTAGCCTATTATACAAAACCTTTAAAAACATTCAACCTCGCCTCAACTCCCGAATCACTCCTTTCGATCCCCACCTTATAAAGCAGATGTTGTTTACTTCATTATGGAAAGAAATCGAGAAAAAATTTATGTGTTATAGTCCAGATCTAATACACTGCAAATACTATTATGAGTTGGGGATAGCGTTAGAAAATTTAATAATAAAAGACAACTTTAATGGCGCACAAGCCATATTTATGATAGGTTCTTCGAGTGCTCTCGTTTTTCGCGAAGCTAAAACTAAAGGAATAATTACTATTAAAGAACAAATTATTGCTCCACCTCAATACACTTTGTCAATTTTGTCGGATGTTTGGAAACAGTTTCCCGACTGGGAAAACGAGGAAGCCGAAAGAACTATTTTAAACTTTTGGTCAAATCAAGTTTGGAAGGAATGGGAGCATGCCGATCATATTGTTTGCGGATCGGATTTTGTTGTTGAAACAATTCGCCAGGTAGGTGGACCTTCCGAAAGAGCGGTAGCCATTCCATACGGAGTGCCTTTTAAAGAAAAACTTGTCCCATCTCCTAAGAATTTCGACGGTAAAAGAAAGCTTAAGATTCTCTCTGTCGGAACCCTTGGCCTGCGTAAAGGAACACCTTATACCATTCTTGCTGCAAAAGAATTACAAAAAGAATGTGAATTTACCCTTGTGGGTTCATTCCCCGAACGATTACCCAATTTGTTGAAAAATATACCGGAGAATGTCAAAATCACTGGACACATCCCCAGAAGTCAGATCGGAAATTACTATCAGTGGGCCGATGTTTTTCTGCTGCCTTCGTTGGTCGAAGGTTCTGCTACTGTATGCTACGAAGCCTTAGGATATGGTTTGCCTTTAATTGTTACTCCCAACGCAGGTCAGTTTATTGAGCATGGTAAAGAAGGTTTTATTATTTCCCCAAAATCATCTAAAGAAATTGTAGATGCCTTATCGAATCTGATAAATCAACCCCATTTGGTCAATGAAATGTCGGTTAATGCCTTAAAAATTTCGAACCAGGCCACTTTTGATGCATATGAAAAACGATTAATAACCTTTTTAAAGAGTCTTATCTGAAAATTTTCAATTCTATAAAATAGAAAATATGTGGTCTTTATTAAAAAAAAATAATTTTTTAATTAGTATCAGCTTATTGCTGGTATTTTGCTCGTGCGCCGAACGTCCTAATAAACTTCAAAAAGAGTTCGCTAAATACGCTGAAAAAGGTAAGCCCATCGAACGCACATGCAGTGGAAACAATTACAATCGTTATGTAGTTTATCTTCCCAATAGCTACTCACTTAACGAACGATTTCCAATCCTCTTTTGTTTCGATCCTCATGCCGATGCCAATTTAGCAATTAGCCATTTTAAAAACTATGCCGAAAAAAATAACCTTATTGTAGTAGCTTCGGCCACTGTTCAAAACGGTCTTAGTGCTGAAGAGATAGCTTTGTACCTATACCAGTTGTACAAGGATGTGCAATCGAAGATATGGATTGATACTACTCATATTTTTGCAGCAGGCTTTTCGGGTGGAGCCCGGGTTGCTGCTCACTTTGCCACACAAATTGCACCTGTAGCCGGCCTTATTTCATGCTCGGCAGGATATTATCCCGGAGAAAAATGCATTCCTGCAATACTTATTGCCGGAAAATACGATATGAATTATCTCGAGACAAAAGTCGCAGACTCGAAGCTCGGAGATTGTAAACATTGTTTTTTGACTTTTGAAGGCCCCCATCAATGGCCGCCCTCGTCGATACTTTATAGAGCTTTGGATATGTTGATGGTTTGGAACCACTATTCGAGCAAATTTAATAGCAATAAATTCGAAAATGATAGGCAAAATATTCTTAACAAGCTCAACCAAACGACAAACGATAGTATATGGAGCCTTGTAGAGGAACTTCGGATTTTTATTGCAACCTATGAAGAATTTCCCGAAACAGAAATAATTCGAAAAAAATATGACTCAATCGTCGGCCTCGAAGTAATGAAGAAATATGTTGACAATCTAATACTTGCAGAGAATTTTGAATTTGAACAACAGAAGCAAATATATTCGGCTTTGGGGAATCGGCCCCTCGAGTGGTGGAAAAAAAGGATTGCCGATTGGAAAAATGGGATTACCCATGAAAGAAATATCGAAATGGTTGCTACATACAAACGTCTATTAGCATATTTAAGCCTATTAGCGTATAGCTATGCCAACTCTGCAATAAATCAGGGAAACTGGCCTACGGTTGAATATATACTACCCATTTATGGCTTGGCCGATCCTACAAATCCCGATTATCACTATTTCATGGCCTGTTGGTATGCCCATCGACAACAAATTTCTTTGGCACTAAAAGAACTTGAAATAGCATTTGCAGGTGGAATTAATCGTTCGAAAGCTATAGAAGATCCTAATCTAAGATTATTAAAACCCTACCTGTTAAACTAATAATGCAATTTATGCGCTCCGATAAGCTATCAATCAAGCAATGGGCCGCAGACGATCGGCCACGCGAAAAGATGATAAGGAAAGGTTCTGCTGCGTTGTCGAATGCCGAACTTATTGCTATTCTTTTGGGCAGCGGAACTGCAGAAGAAAATGCAGTAGACGTAGCCCAAAAACTTTTACAAACTGCCAACAATAACCTGAACGAGTTAGCCAAATTCGATCTAAAACAACTGACTAAAATAAAAGGAATTGGCCTGGCAAAGGCTGTCACGCTAATGGCCGCTCTTGAACTGGGAAAACGACGTAACATAGAGCCCGTTATAGAACGAAAAAAAATTACATGTAGTAAAGATGTTGCCGATTTATTTATCCCTATGCTTCGGGACTTACCCCACGAGGAATTCTGGATAGTTCTCCTCAACAGAGCGAATCTGATAATAGAGACTTGTCGTATGAGTCAAGGAGGAATAGCAGGAACCGTTACCGATGTGCGACTAATTCTTAAAACTGCTCTCGATCATAAAGCTGTTCATATTATTCTTTGTCACAATCATCCTTCGGGCAATATCGAACCCAGTAAAGAAGATATAAGTTTTACAAAGAAAGTTTTCGAAGCAGGAAAACTACTCGATATTCAACTACTCGACCATATTATAGTTGCAATAACAGGATACTATAGTCTGGCCGATAACGGTTTTATCTAGTAATAATTTTTTTTACCTACCCATCAAAAGGATACAGAGTCTTTTTTCAAAACATTAGTTGAACTTTTTCTAGATCCTCGGGGGTATCGATGGCTACTGTTTCCATATTTGTATGTTGCACATAGATCGAATATTCGTTCTCAATCCATCGATTTTGCTCGAGCGATTCGGCACACTCGAGTGATGAAGGAGGAAGTTGAGTTATCTCTTTTAAAACAGGAACGCGATAGGCATAAATTCCAATATGTTTAAGGTAGCAATATTTCTGTAACCATGTCTGTTGTTCCTCATTACGTTGGTAGGGTATAACTGCACGACTAAAATAAATGGCTCGGTTATTTCGATTGATGATCACTTTAACTACATTAGGATTAAAAAGCTCTTCGGCCGATTCTATAGGTTTTGCCAATGTGGCTATTGAAATATCCTCGTCGAAACAACTCTTCAGAAGCCTAAGTTGCTCAGGTTGGATAAAAGGTTCGTCGCCCTGGATATTAATTACCACATCAAAAGGAGTACTGGGATAATCGGGTTGAACTTTCCGGATAGCCTCTGCACAGCGGTCGGTGCCACTGCGATGCTGATCAGAGGTCATTACTACTTTGCCCCCAAAACTTTCTACATGATTATAAATTCGTTCGTCATCGGTAGCAACAACAACATATTCAAGGGCCTTACAAGCTTGCTCATAAACCCTTTGGATCATACTTTTTCCCTTTATTTCAACAAGAGGTTTACCCGGAAAACGAGTTGAAGCATAACGTGCAGGAATGATTCCTATGAAGTTCATGAAAACTGATTTGATGAAAATTAATTTATGAATTATTGCAAAGATAAATAAAAAAGGTGGACTCAGATGTCAAAAAAATTTTGGAGTCATTTTTTGCATTACTCAGTTATAATGTTCTATTTGATTAGCACGTTTAATTGAGGACATAATGCTGGAAATGCCCAAGTTTAAAAAAGAACTTTTTTACTTTTTCCAGTTTGTTTGTAACTTTACCCCCTAACAAAATTAAATATTAATTGCGATGGAAAATCAGATATCAAACAGAAAGGTTCAGGTAATACTTACAGCAGTTGTAATCATTCTGGCTATAGCATTGGGAGCTCTTTACATGCAATACAATAAAATGAAGACCGACAATGCAATTGTCCAGGAAGCGCTGGAAGAGCAAAAAGAATCGTTAGCCAACGAACTGAAAGATATGATGTCGGAATACGAAGGGCTTAAGAGCGAAAACGATAGTCTAAATAATTTGATAAACCAGCAACAAGATCGCATCAAGCGACTTCTTGCTATTAATGCAAGCAATCTTGAAAAAATTAAAATATATAAACGAGAACTTGCTACGTTGCGCGAAATTATGCGCAGCTACATAGTTCAGATCGATTCGTTAAATCAACGAAATCAGAAGCTGGTGTCGGAGAATATAGAAGTGAGGACCGCTTTGGAAGAAGCTCGTAAAAACAACGAAGCTCTCTCGAAAGAGCGAGAAAGTATGAACAGCAAATTGCAGAGTGCTGCTGTTCTTTCGGCAAAAAATATAGTGGTTACACTTCTTAATAAACGTGGCAAAGATACCGAACGTGCCAGCAGGGTAGCTAAAATTAAGACCTGCTTTACTGTACGCGAAAACTCATTGGTAGATGCTGGCGAAAAAATCATTTATTTACGGCTTACGCGCCCCGATAATCTGGTACTTACCTCGTCGGAACAAGATGTAATACAGTACGAAGGTCGTCAGATTGCCTACTCGGCTAAAAGAGCCATCCAGTACGAGCAGAAAGATATTGATGTATGTATTTACTGGGACAATGCAGGTGAACTTATTACCGGAACTTACACTATTGATCTTTTCTGTGAGGGAAAGCTTATAGGTACAACAACTTTCGATGTTAGGTAGTATCACCTATGTTGTTATGACAATTTTTAATAGTTAATAAGTTACGGATATTTAAAAAAATAGAATTTAAAGTTTAAATTGAAGACGCCCCTTGAGGCGTCTTTATTTTTTGACAAAACGCCAGGGAAGACTTTTCCAGTAATCTCCAGCATAATCGATACCTACTCTTGGGTAGGTCTCTATTTGAAAAGATGAATTGTTTAAAGGCATACAAATCCAAATTCTATTCGAGATAGTTAAGTCTTCTCCATAAAAACTTTTATCGATTTGTAGTCGGCGAGTAACCTTGCCCGGGCCTGAAATCCCTTTTAAACCTCTTATTAATACTGCCTGTGGATAATCGTTGAACCCTGTTACAACGTTTAACATCCAATACATACCATAGATGAGATAAACATACACATATCCACCTCTATGATACATAATTTCAGTTCGAGGAGTACGGCCTTTCGAAGCATGACAGGCTAAATCTTCTTCTCCACGATATGCTTCGGTTTCGGTAATTTCGAAATATTCCTCCCGTCCATCATCATACCGACGAACTAAAATTTTACCAAGCAACTCGGGAGCAACATCCAACACATCTCGGGTATAAAAGCTTTCATTCAAGCGGATCATCATCTTCTTTTTGTTCTATGCCAGTTTTCTGCTAGCCCCCCACAAAAACAACGAGTAGAAGAAAGCGGTAAAGGTGACACCTGCCTGAGTATCGAGCGTATCTTCGTTGATAAACGAAAGCATAATAACTATGAAAACCATTAAAAAATAATACGATTGCCATTTTCGTTCGAAGAAGGGAGGTAAAATAAAAGCAGCAAGAAAAATGATGAAACCTATAATTCCGAAAGTAGCAAATACACGAAGATACTGATTATGAGTTTCCCACCACCGTTCGGGCGAGATTCCAGTAGGGTGTGTCTCGTAATATTGACGATATTCCTTAGGTAAATCGCCAGTACCTACGCCAAAGAAAAAATGATTTTTAATAAGATATAAAGCTATCTGATAAAATACCAGCCGTTGAATTACTGAGTGATTGTCGACAGCTCCCGTATGCTTGTAGTGATCAATTTCCCATATAACTTCATAAATTCTTGGTACAATCGAATATTTATTGGCAAAAATTACGTTTGTCAAACCATTTTCGATATTAACAATATCTTTTCCTTTTAAACGAACGACACCAGCCGAATCTTTGGGTAGGCCTAAAGATGTCATATAACGAATAAGCGTGCTTTTAATGGGTTGACCTTTTCGGTCGAGACTATCGTAAGGTATTTTACTTCGTTTGTTCCATTCTTTGCGAAGTTCGGTTTCACAAACAAAAAGCCAAACCTTATGCCCATTTTCTACTTCCCAGTGAGAGAGGTTGTGGATATATTCATTTCCATTGGCTGTGTAGCGAGGGAGGGAATCTAATGCTATAGTATTTTCGCGATGATACTGATAATAAACCTTAACTATGGTAATCACTGAAAAGAATGGAACAGCATACATCACTGCTATAAAAAAAATCTTCAAAAGCTGGTTTTCGATGCGGTTTACAAAAAACAGCAATAACAGGAAGAGGGTAATAGCCAAAATCACTACTCCAGTTAACGCTTTCATAAAAAAAAGAAACAACACAAACCATACAATAGCCACAATATGAAGTAATTGCATGCGTTTTAAAACATTTTCCGAAGTTTTTATCCAATGCATAAGGGTAAAAATGGCCACTACCATGAGTAGCGAAAAACGAATGTGGGAGATAAATGGTGTTATTTGACGAATATCGTGTATGGGCTTACCCCACCACCCCCAGTATGTTCCTAATGAAACAAAAGTTGCAGCAATGAGTCCGATAATAAACCAGCGAAGTATAATCATCACTTTTTTAGGGGAGAGATCTTCGGAAGTCCCAATTATAATAGGAAGGATAAGTAATGGTAGTTTTATGCGTAATGTTTCTGCTGCTTCGTTCCAATCTTCGGTACCAATAAGCCAAATAAGATGTATAAGATAAAAACTCACAAAAATCCATATACTTCGTCTATGCTTAAGTCTAAACCATTTCTGGTGAAAATTGCCTTCAAGAATCCAGTTTAGCAATAGTAAAATCTGGCTCAACGAAACCATAAATGGTGAAAAAGGCAATGAAACTATAAGCAGTGTTAATAACCAAAAGTAAATCTGATTACTATACGTTGAATATTTCTTAAGCAATTGCATGTTGGGTTAATTTATCACAAAGGTATACGATTATTTGAAATGTCGTTATAGCCCCGTTGAAGCATTTACCAAAGTGGAGGCTATGAAAAAAATGACAAGGTAAATGTTTAGATTAAGTGCTTATAGGTTCATGTTTTCTGTAAACAAAGTAAAGAAGTAGCCCCGTAAAAACTATAGAAACACCAAGATAAAGAATTGCATAATCGCCTGTAACGCCTACCGAATCAACTTTATCCGGAATCATTCCGTTATGTACCAGATAATAAAATAATATGCCTAAGGCATTATTAGTAAAATGCATAATAATAGCATAGGATAAATTTCCTGTCCAAGCAACAATGTATCCAAAGATAACTCCTAACATCAAACGAGGCACGAAACCAAAAAACTGAAAATGAAAAGCACTGAAAAGCAATGCAGATAACCATATCCCGGCATGGTAGTTACGAAACCATCGGGTAAAAATATGCTGAAACAACCCTCGGAAGGTTAACTCTTCTCCTATGGCTGGAATTAAGGCCATGACCA
Organism: Bacteroidales bacterium; assembly: GCA_026416115.1. Classification (GTDB taxonomy): domain Bacteria; phylum Bacteroidota; class Bacteroidia; order Bacteroidales; family DTGW01; genus JAKPGM01. Next base: position 20,094 of record JAOAFU010000161.1, read on the forward strand.
AAATATTTACTAATAATCCCCCAACAGATGAAGTTTTTAGGAAACTCTCGGTAAGTTTGTTGACACTATCTTCGGTCGATCTCATCCATTGCTCAATACCACTCATAAAATCAGGTAAATCTAAGCGGCTATTGATATATTGGGCATAATTAATACCGGGTAAAGCAAAAAAAATAACGGCAATACTCAAAACTACAATGCTATAGGATAGCCTGTTGGATAATTTTAAATATCTGGTTGGTTGTTCGCCAAACAAAATGGGTAGAACAAGAGGAGGTAGGATAAATAGAAAAAAAGACTGAAAAGCCTGAAAAAATTTAAGCAAATCGATGTTTGAAGAGCTCTGATTGCCCAATTCGGTTATTGCGGATATTCCAAAGAAAGGGATAGCCAGTAAGGCCGACAAAACAATTCCCATAGCCATAAATCCCATCATAGCCGCCAACGAAAGCACAAACTTTGCCCCCTCAGAACTGTGCTCGAACCAATTAAACCTCATAAAAGAATTTTTTTGCAAATTTACCTTTTTCGTATAAACTATATTATTTTCATCGCACATACTTGTAATTAAATGCTGTTTGGAATTGTTTTAACTCAAAGAGACATTCGTATTCCCAGACAAACTATTTAATTTTTTCCACGCTGGTAATGTAATCCGTTGTATTTTTGTGAGGTGTTAAAATTAGATATGCGGATTGGCAATATAGATTTTGGAGAACAACCCTTGTTTTTGGCACCAATGGAAGAGGTTACCGACGGAGTATTCAGGCGTTTATGTAAACATTATGGTGCCGACATGGTATATACCGAGTTTGTCTCGTCCGATGCTCTCATACGTAAGGTAGAGAAAAGCCTGAAAAAAATGACTTTTTTCGACGAGGAGCGTCCGATTGGTATCCAGATATATGGAAATCAGAAGGATGCTATGGTTGAAGCTGCACGGATAGCCGAAAGTATGAAGCCCGAATTAATTGATATCAACTTTGGTTGCCCGGTAAAAAAAATAGCCCGCAGGGGAGCCGGTTCGGGAATGATGAACAACGTCCCTCTTATGGTGGAAATTACCGAAGCAATTGTAAAAGCTGTAAAATTGCCTGTTACGGTAAAAACTCGCTTGGGATACGATGCACATCAGAAAAATATAGTGGAGATAGCCGAACGTCTTCAGGACGTTGGGATACAAGCTATAACCATCCATGGACGTACCCGCGATCAAATGTACACTGGTACTGCCGATTGGACACTGATAGGTGAAGTTAAAAACAATCCCCGCATGCATATACCGGTTATCGGAAATGGCGATATCGATTCGCCTACGAAAGCTAAAGAATGCTTCGACAAATACGGAGTCGATGCCATTATGATAGGCAGAGCAACAATAGGCCATCCCTATATATTTAGCCATATAAAACATTATTTAAGTACAGGCCAAATACTACCCGAACCTGGTGTAAAAGAGGTAGTAGCAATTGTACGAAGACACATAGCAATGGCCATAGCCAGTAAAGGCGAACGCAGTGGAATTTTACACCTTCGAAGACATTTTGCCCAGTATTTTAAGAACCTACCCCACTTTCGAGAAACCCGCATACGTTTGCTAACAGCTACCACCGAAGAACAGGTGCACGAGATACTCAACGAAATTGAAGAAAAGTGGGGGGAGGAGATGGAATTTGTGTAAATTGTTTACTTTTGACATAAATGTATGTATATGTTCACATTGCCAAGAAGACTAAAAATTGGACCGGGGCTTATTAATAGTATTAATACCACTTTTGAATTAAACAATATTAATGGTAAAATATTATTATGCTCTGATGATTTTGTTTACAAAAAATATGGTATTATAGTTCGTGAACAAGCTAAGATGCATGGAGAAGTTTTGCTTTTTCTTATTAAAGAGAACTCTATACAACAGGCTATTGAGCTTTCCGAACAAATCATATCCAATGACATTGAGTATGTAATTGGTGTAGGAGGTGGGCGCGTCTTGGATACTTGTAAATATGCTTCTCATATGACAAAACGAAAGTTTGTTTCAATACCTACGATAGTCTCAAACGATGGTGTGGCCTCACCAATTGCAGTTTTAAAACATAAAAGTGGACGTCCAAAAAGTTTAGGTAGTACTATGCCCTATGTAATTATTATCGATACAGATATCATTATACAAAGTCCTATTCAATACATTCATGCAGGTATTGGAGATACTATTTCTAATTACACAGCATTGTTCGACTGGGACTATGCTGAACAAAATGGCAAAGAAACTAAGAACGATTTGGCATATTTAATTTCTCAAACTGCATTTGACATAATGATTAATAGTAAATTAGACAGAATAGACCAAAATTTTATTGAAATTCTAGTTCAATCTCTTGTGCTTTCTGGGATTGCTATGGAAATGGCTGGAACTAGTCGACCATGTAGTGGTGCAGAACATTTATTTAGTCACGCGATTGATTATTACTTTACTAAAAATAATTTACATGGATTACAGGTAGCTTTAGGAACAATAATAATGGCAAAATTATATGATATTGAATATAAATTTTTAATTGATTTTCTAAAAAAATACAACATTAAAGTTAGTCCCCTATCACTAGGAATTACCCGAGAAGAGTTTAAATTCTGCATGGAAAAAGCACCAGAAATGCGACCTGATCGTTACACTTTTTTAAATGAAGTGCTTTTCAATAAAACATATAATTTTGATATATTATTTGATGATTTAATGAGTGAATTGGAATAATATGAAAGCTTTGATTTTAGCAGCTGGATTAGGATCACGTCTAAGGCCAATTACCGACAAAGTTCCTAAGTGTATGGTAGAAGTAAAAGGGCAATCAATAATTAGTAGACAAATTGAAAATCTTATTCAGTCAGGGATAAAGGATATATGTATTGTAGGAGGTTATAAGGCAGATATTTTATATAAACACATTAAAGGTATGCTAAACTTTTTTACCTTTATTGAAAACAAAGAGTATGAAGTAACAAACAATATGTATTCCCTATATCTTGCACGACATAACTTATATGGAGAACCTTTTATTCTATTGAATGGAGATGTTGTTTTTGATCAGCGAATACTAGATCACTTATTAAAAAATCAAGACCCAAATTTAATAGTGTGTCAAAAAGATTATTATCTTGAGGAGTCCATGAAAATTTCATTTAAGAATAATCGAATTGATAGAATAAGTAAGACAATTGAACCTGCACAATCTTATGGAACAAGTATTGATATTTACAAATTTTCATCAGCGGCAAGTAAAACATTGTTTGATATTATATATCAAATATTATACATTGAAAAAAACTTAAATTCTTGGAGTGAAGTTGCTATCGATAGATTGTTAAAACATCATATCTTTTTACCTTTAAACATCATTTATCCTTGGGTTGAAATTGATAATTTTGAAGATTTATTACTAGCGAATACAATTTTTTGAAATTTATGAATAATTTAAACAATATTGAACTTTTTTTACTTGATATGGATGGCACTATTTATATTGAAAATAGTTTAATTGATGGTGCTAATGATTTTTTCAACTATCTTAATAAAAATAAAAAAAAATTTATATTTCTTACCAATAATTCTTCAAATAGTGCAAAAAACTATTTACTAAAACTTCAGAAACTTGGTATTCCATGTAACTTAGACAATATTTTTACTTCGGGCATGGCGATGGGAATTTTTTTACAAAAGGAACGTACTGGAATACCTGTGTTTCTTGTTGGAACACAAGCTTTATATGAAGAATTAAAAGATTATAATGTTAATTTAGTAAGTAATTATAAAGAAGCTAAAATTGTTGTCGTAGGCTTTGACAAAGAATTAACATACCAAAAAATTGAAAAAGCATGTGAACTCATCGATCATGGTGCAGAATTTTTAGCTACTAATGTAGACATGTTGTGTCCAATAGAAAATAAACGTTTTATACCTGATTGTGGAAGCATATGTAAAATAATTGAAATAGCTACAAGAAAAAAACCGAAATTCTTAGGGAAGCCTGAACGTCAAATGATCGATTTAATAGCTCACAAAAATAATTGTCCACCAAATAAAATAGCTATTATAGGTGACCGCTTATATACAGATGTTTTAACAGGCATAAATGCAGGTATTACATCTATATGCGTACTTTCTGGAGAAACTAATATTAAAATGATAAAAAAATCCAAGTATAAGCCCGATTATATTTTCAAGAATATTAAAGAAATCTTCGAATTTTTGAGTCAATGTCAGAAACATTAGAAAACATAAAAAGACTAATTAAACATAATTTATTTAGGAATTTTTTTAGTCTATCTGCTCTGCAATTATTTAATCTGTTATTACCAATTTTAACATATCCATATTTAATTAGAGTATTAGGACAACACAATTATGGGATGTTAATATTTGCTAATTCAATAATACAATATTTTACTATTATCATAAATTTTGGATTTAATATATCAGCAACTAAAGATGTTTCGGTCAACAGAAAAAATATTAATAAGCTTAATGAGATTACTAACAGTGTTTTGTTAATAAAATTTATAATATTTTTTGTTGGATTAATGATTTTGTTATGTCTGACTTTTTTTCTGTTTGAATTAAGTAGATACCGAATGCTAATATTAATTACCTATACTATATGTATTTCAGAAGTAATTTTTCCAGTTTGGTTTTTTCAAGGAGTTGAGGATATGAAATTTATTACATATCTCAATGTGTTTACAAAGGTATTTTTTACAATACTTATTTTTATATTTGTTCAATCAAAAGACGATTATTTGAAAATACCAATCTTCAATTCGTTGGGTGCATTCTTTGGAGGCATTTTTGCTTTAACAATACTAGTAAAAAAGTATAAGATAAAGTTTCTTATTCCTTCTTTATCTATAATACAAAAACAAATTACAAAAAGCTTACCTTATTTCTTTTCAAGGGTTTCAGCAGTTATTACAGTTGAAACTAATATTATCATTATTGCCAATAAAATGGGATTTTCAAATGTAGCATATTATGATCTTGCTAAAAAAATTGTTAATATTATGATCATTCCTATAAATATCTTAAATCAAGTAATTTTCCCATCAGTGGTAGCATCAAAAAATATGCGATTGGTAAAAAAGAGTATTATTTTGGCATTTGTATATGGATTAGCAGTATTCTTTATTATAATATTATTTTCTGAATCAATTATTACTGCTCTTGGGGGTAAAAATATGTTACCTGCAAAATATTTAATTTGGATTTTGTGTTTTTCAGTTCCTTTGTCAGGAATACACTACTTTCTAGGGAATACAGTACTAGTAGTAAAAGGATATGCTCAAATTTTTAATAGGAGTGTTATTTATTCTATGATTTTTTACCTTGCTTTGGTAGTACTACTTTTTTTTACTCAACTCTTCTCTATATATACAATAGCTATTATAGTAATTTGTTCAAATATTTTTGATTTAGCATATCGTTGGTATCACGTAAAAAAACTTAAATTGTTAAAATAATGATAGAGCGAATTATAGGTTTTATTATTTATATTTTTTCATTTTTATTTGTTCGAAACAAAAACAAATGGGTTTTTGGAAGTTATGGAGGTTTTAATGATAATTCAAAATATTTATTTTTATATATCATTAAAAATCACCCAAAGATAAAAGCTATTTGGATTTATGAAAAAAAACATTCTCAACAATTTATAAATTTTCCATTCAAAGCTTATTATCAATGGTCAATTAAAGGTTTATATCACTGCTTAACAGCGAAGGTATATATTTTTTCAGCATATTCGAAAGAAATAAACTTTTTTACTTCAGGAGGTGCAATTCTTTTCAATTTATGGCATGGGATTGGAATTAAAAAAATTGAATTTTTAATTGATTCTGGCCCGTTAAAAAAAAACTTTCAATTTAATTTACAGAATTTATGGAAATACCCTTGGATCTTTAGAAAACCTGATTATGTATTATCTACATCCTCCTACACGAGTGATAATTTTTTTGCACCAGCTTTTAGAATAAAAAAAAATCAATGTATAGAAATTGGCTATCCTCGTTGTGATATTTTATTCCTTACTCAAAGCCAAATTATTCAATACGTAAAGCAATTTGAGAAAAAGGATATGATGAATTTATTGCTAAAAACTAAAGAGTATAATGAGATATATATATACATGCCAACCTGGAGAGAAGACAATAAGAATTTTGTGGTTAATGCAAAAATAGATTTTGAAAAAATTAATGAACTAGTTCGAACACAAAAATCTCTTTTCTTAATAAAATTACATGTAAATTCGAACTTGGATCTTGATAATTATTCAAAGTTATCAAATATAATTTTTCTTCCTACTAATTTGGATGTTTACCCTCTTCTTCCTTTTACCACTTGCCTAATTACAGACTATTCATCTGTATATTTTGATTACTTACTTCTAAAAAAAAGAATAATATTATTTCCTTTTGATTATGAACAATATATTTTAAGAAATAGATCTATGTTATTCGATTATAATGATACAATGATTGGAGAGAAAGTTTTTAATTTTGATTCTCTACTTGATTGCATTTCAAAACCTAAAAGAAAAATATCATACAATTTACAAATTGAGAAATTTTGGAATAATTATCATGGTAATGCCTCATATAGATGTACAGAATTTCTAAAAAAACTACTTAAAATAAATTAACCCCTATGCAAAAAGCTTTGGTCTCAGTTATAATTCCTTGTTACAATGTTGAAATATATGTTGAAGAAGCAATATATTCTATTATGAATCAAACTTATAAAGATTTAGAAATTATTTGTATCGATGACGGTTCTAAAGATCGAACAGGAGAAATACTACAAAAACTTTCGCATGAGGACAGTAGGATTATTTATATTCAACAAAAAAAAAATTTGAAAATTGTTGAAACTTTAAATAGAATATTACCTCTAACAAAAGGGGAATTTATTGCTCGTATGGATGCTGATGATATTTGCACCATAGATCGTATTGAAAAACAAGTTAATTTTATGCAAAAACACCCCGAGATTGCTGTTGTTGGAAGTTGGGCAATTAAATTTGGAAAAATAACGCGAAAATGGACACCTCCCACTTCCTCAGAAGACATTGTAGAAGAATTATTTCTTGGTTCCCCAATTCCTCATTCAGTAGTAATGTTTCGAAGATCAATCTTGAAAGATATCATATATGACAAAAATTATTTGTATGTTGAAGATTATAAGCTTTGGTTTGATCTTTCAAAAAAATATAAATTAGCAAATATTCCAGAATTTTTATTATACTATAGAATTCATTCATCTCAAACCTGCTTTGAAAATCCAGTTCAGACAATGAATTTAAAGAAACTCAAAATTGAAATTATTAATTATTATTTAGCAAAATATGGTACTTCTATAACAATTGAAGATTTTTTTGGAATTAAAAGTTTAAATTTATTGAAAATAGCTAAAACTAAAGTACCACGTAATTTGTATTTAATGATGAAAACTAGTGTTTATTTAAATTCAAGAGCTTCAATTTTTACTTTCCTATATTTTTTTATTAGTCTTGATTTTATTTCATTAAAAAAAAGATTTTTTGTAAGAATCATATCTAAACATCTTCTAAAAAAGTAAAACTATGTCATCTGAAGGGTATTTAGTTGATATTTTTAAGATTCTGAGATTTTTGTATTCTAAGAAAAAAAGCATATTAATTACAACATGCATTTCTTTCGTTATGGGAGTAATCATTGCTTTAACGAGTAGAACAGAGTATACAATTGAAATTCAGGCAATACCAATTACTGGTAATACTAAAGGAGGATTATCCGGAATTATACCATCGACTTTGTCAGCCTTAGGTGCTAATATTAATTTGTCTAATATTGATAATCCTACCGATATTGCAGTAAATGTTTATCCTGTTCTTTTTAATTCTAGACCTTTTAAAATGGCTATTTTAAATTCAAATATTAGATTTGAAAAACCTGACACTGTCTTGCCTCTATCAATTTATCTCGAGAAATATCAACCATTTTCTTTACCAAGTGCTTTTTTTACTTCAGTAAAAAAAATTCCGAATATATTTTCATTAATGAGCAGTGATAAGCAAAAAAATGTTGTTTCAAACAACATAGATTCAAATATTTTAGTTTTTGATAAAAAAATAGAAGATTTATTTTTTGAACTTGATAGTAGAATAAAAATAAAAGTAGATCAACTTAATAATAATTTAATTACTCTTACTATTAAATTACCGGACAAAATAGGTGTAGCAGAACTTGGCAAAAAAATAGTAACTATGCTAAATGATGCTATTATTAACTACAAAATACAGAAAGCAAAAACAGACGCTGAATTTATTGAAGGCCGATATAAAGAGGCTTATTCAAAATTTGTAAAAGCCCAAATGAATTTATCTACCTTTCGTGACCAAAATAAGAGTATTATTTCTGCGTCAGCCAAAGCAATAGAAGAAAGGCTTATTATGGAATTCAATATAGCATATAATGTTTATAATAGTTTAGCAATGCAACTAGAACAGGCACAGTTAAAAATCCAAGAAAACAAACCTGTTTTGCAAATAATAGAACCTGCTTATGTCCCTAATTATAAAAGTGGACCTAAACGGATATTGATCGTTACTCTGACAACATTATTTGGTCTATTTGTTTCTGTAGTTTATGTTTATTGTAAAAATAATTTATACTTTAAAATCTCATAAGAGTGATATCCTTTGAACATTATATTAACTCCAAAGAACTTCGAATTCATATAATGAGTTTTGTAGTTTGGATATCTTTTTTTCTTGTAATTTTTTCAACTAACTATTTGGAAAAAGATGTAGGTGTTTCTTTTATTAGTCTTGCAAACATTCGCTATATTTTATATCCTTTGCTTTTTGTGGCTTTGACAATTCAAGTAATTATTGGTCAAAAGATTAAAAAGAATTTATTTAACACTTTTTTTTTAGCATTAATTTTTGTTACAATTTTACAGTTAATATATTCCGAAATTAACTTTTCCGTTCTATTTCGTTTATTATTATTATTGCCACTTGCATTTGTAACTAAAATAGAATACCGCTATCCCTTTTTAGAGAAAATATTATTAACAGTTGCTATATTGTTATCTATTGTTTATAGTTATTCTTTAGGTTTTATAGGTAATGATAATCGTTTTGTTGCAAACTCAGATGATCCTAATGTTTCTGCTTTGACATTTTTACTCGGTTTTTATTTTTCACATCGTCGTGATTATAAAGTTTTGAAGCTTTGTTTTCTTCTTTTAGGTCTTTTTACATTAAGTAGAAATTTTATTGGTTCAATAATTATTTTTTACTTGATTAGTTATTCAAAAAAAAATAACCTTGTAAAAAAAATCTTACTAAAAATTCCAATTTGGACTGCAATTTTGGTGTTAAATTTTACCCTGTTTTCTGTTGGCAGTATTGTAACATTGAAAAGTAAAGATAGCTTTATATATTCTGTGAATAATAGCTCAAGAATTTTACATTGGAAAGATACTTCAAATAAACGTCGAATGTTATATAATCAACTGGCTATTATTTACCTTTTTAGTAATTCAAACAGTTTGATTTATGGTTACGGTGAAAACTATACCTTTCGCAAAGATATCATTATGCCAAAATCTGTTCACAACACTTTTTTGGATATAATGATGTCATATGGTGTAGTTTTTGCTGTTCTATTAATCATTGTAATATCTAAAGTTCTTCAACAAGTGATAAATGAAACGAATTTTGAATATTTTTATAGCTATTTGTTCTTCACTTTATTTCTTCCAGGTTGCTTTAGTGGATTTATATTATATGCATTCTATGCAATCTTATCTTTGCAAAAACCCGAAAAAACCTAATCTTGGATGATAAAGATAAGCATAATTATTCCTATTTATAAAACTGAAAAATATATTGTACACTGTGTAAAATCAATTATTCCATTTCTTTCACAATATACTGAATGTATATTTATCGATGATGGATCACCTGACAATGCATTAAGTTTAGCTGTTAATTTGGTCAAAGGATTTAATTATAAAACCATTCAACAACCGAATAGTGGTTTGTCCGTCGCAAGAAACAATGGGATCCTCAACTCAAATGGAGAATATGTCTTTTTTTTAGATTCTGACGATTGGATTGATGGCGATATTAATTTTTTGTATAATTATGCCAAACTTAAGAACTTGGACATCCTTTCATTCAACTTTAAAAAATATTATGAATGCTGTAGAAAATTGGTATATTCAAAAAAAAATATACCCCCGCAAATTATGACAGGTAGTGAATATTTTTTTTATCTTCAAAAAAATAATTTATTCAATGAATTAACGCAGATATATTTATATAGGCGCGAATTTTTAATTGCTAATAACTTATTTTTCTTAGAAGGTATAAAGCATGAGGATAATGAATTTACTCCCAGAGCAATTCTATTAAGCAAGAGAATAGCTTACCTTGAAAACCCTATATATATTTATCGAAAAAGAGAAAATTCAATTACTACTACAATAGACTCTAAACGATTATTTGATTTATTATTGATTACAGAAAGTCTTAATAAATTTCAAGAAATTAACAAAAACGACAACATACTTATAAGTAAGGGTTTAGCAATATATGGTGCAAGATTTCTTAAGAAAATACTTTATTTGAATGCTTTGCTAAAAATATCTGGACAAATTGTAGAAGACGTAAAAGTAAAAGTGAAAAATTCAAAATTTTTAAGAGAATCTGTTCATCAATGTGATGTATTTAAAGTTAAACTTGAAGGGCTTTTAATTTTACATTTTTTTACAATTAGCCTATATTTATATCAATATTATTTAAAATTTCGTAATACTTATGCCAAGTTTAAGAATCGTAGTGATTGGAAAAAATGAAAGTAAAACATTAAAAAGAGTTTTACAATCTGTTTTAATAGCAAGCAAAAATTTTGAAAATATATTTAATAAAGCGCCAGAAACAATATATGTAGATAGTATGTCTACCGATAATTCTTTGCAAATAGTTAAAGAATATAATATCTCGTTTAAAATTATTTATGATAATCCCAACCCTGCTAAAGCTAGAAATGCAGGTTTGCAAGATTGCTGTACAGATTATATTTTTTTTCTTGATGGTGATACTGAAGTCGACCCTATGTGGCTAGTAGAAGGTGTAAGTTTTTTGGAAAAAAATAAAGAAATTGCAGGAGTTGGTGGTATGTTAACTAATGTGTTTTATTCAAATAATGATAATCCTAAATTTGTCATTGAAAATTATCGAAATGTTGTAAAAAATATTGAAGAAATAAATGACAGTGTTGGCGGTACATTCCTTTATCGCACCATTTGCATTAGATACATTAATGGTTTTAATGAATTTTTACGTGTTTCCGAAGAGTTTGAATTAATTTTAAGATTACTTTATAAAAATCAACGAGTGGTAAGAATAAAAAAAAAGATGGCAACTCATCATGATTATAAAACAAAAGTAAATTTAATTAGCTTTTTTAGAAGAAATCTTTTTACCTATGAAATTTTTACTCCGGGATACGTTATTGTTAATGTTCCTAAAAATAAGAATGTTATAAAAAAAATTTTGTTTAGATATAGTTATCAATTTTTATATATACCAATTGTTACTTCGGCAACCATTTTGTTTTATTTTAAATACTATATTGGAAGTTTAATAATGCTTATTTTGTTAATAATTGCTTCATTTTTTTATAAAAAGTTCGATTTCAAACGTTCTCTCATTGCAATTTTTAGTAATATTTTTTTTTCATTCGGACTTTATGCAGGTATTGTTTTTTATTATTTCAAAAAAAAATCACATTGAAAGCTACAAAAATATCAGAAAACAAGACACAATATTTAAGATAGTATTTTTGTATTAATAACCTACTAATCAATCCCTAAAATCTATATTATTTATATATCATCATGAATAATAATATTGCATGCCTTTTACCTTTATACATAAACGATAACGCCCATTACCTTAAGCTGGCAATCGAAAGTCTCGTCAATCAGCCATGTAAGCTAATTCTTTTATGCGATGGGCCAATTAAGGATGAGCATGAAAAAATTTTACAGCAATATAATAGTAAAATCGAAATTCTTCGCTTTTCAGCAAATCGAGGCCTGGCTGCTGTCTTAAACGACGGCATTCGGTACGCTCTCGAAAATGGTTTCGAATTTATTGCACGCATGGATGCCGATGATATTGCCTTACCCGATAGGATAGCAAGTCAGTATACATTTCTTACCGCCAATCCCCAAATCGACGTTGTTGGTGGCGCTATTGAAGAAATAGACGAAAACAGTTTGCCAACTGGAAAAATTGTTTCGTACCCTTTGACACACGAAGCATGCTTCAAATTTTTTAGTGCACGCGATCCTCTTGCTCATCCAGCCGTA
>JAOAFU010000195.1 GCA_026416115.1 Bacteroidales bacterium
TTGCATTATAGTGTCGGGGTAGCATGCTCGGGTAATTTTAACTTTGTAGATATAAACCCCAGTAGGAGGGGTTGCTATGGGGTTTGCCACTGTAGTGTCGCTTAAATATTTGATGGTAGTATCGCCAAGTGAAGAGAAGGACAACCACCACGCATAGCTAAGACCACCGCTAGCTACAATCTGAATAGGTTCGCCATAACAGGCTTCGTATACTTCCGATCCTGTTGTTAATACTGAAGCCGAACCGCGTGAACTAGCATAATCGGAAAAATATCCGTATTTACAACCCGTACTATTTCCACCATTCATTACACCCAAGTGAAAACGGTCGCCTTGAGAAGTTGTAAATACGGTAATGATTTTTCCTATTGGAAGAAAACTAAAATCTTTTTTGTTCGATTTCAACACCCACCATCCTGAGGTACCTGCCGGCTCAAAATCGGTTTCTGGAACTGCGTAGGTCACAGGATTATTTGCGTTGTCTGTATAGCTTAAAAAAATGTATTTTTTACCTTTAGTGGTAGTCATAATATTCAAATAGAAGGGTTCGTTGGTCGAACGCACAATGGGTACAAGCTTTGATCCCGTACACCCATCGATGGTGGGTAATACGGCTCCGCCTGTTTCGCAGCCAATACCACTAGTATGAAATACGTAAACTGGTTTATCGGCCGATATGTATGTAGCATTATTTGCTATATTCCAATTCAGCCTCTGTCCCTCTCCAATAACACCTGCTGGTGTACCATTTATTGTTACATTTGTGTTGGCTGTGGTACCATAAATATACACTTGTTCTCCAGTCGGATTCCCTTCTGTAATAAGGGCGCTGTTACTGTTACAATCGCTACGGCTTATTCTGCCGCGCATGACGATGTAATTTTTACCTGTAATGTTCTTGGGTATATTTTGATCCCCTTGGAGGTCGTAACTGTTATTTTTCTTAACCGAGTCGTCTTTAATGGTGATAGCGATTTTTTTGTTGGCTACTATTTTGGTACCTCCCATATGGTTGGCGGTTGTTTTGTCGATTGAGCGTATCGAATAGGTTTGTCCTCGTTGTAAGGTAATAGTAAAAGGAACTCCTGCCGGACGTCCTAATACGTTTACCGACGGAGTTATAGTTACCTGTGTGTTATTTTCCGTAGCTACTATATCTATCGTGGAGTAAGGAGACATGGTATAGGTTCCATCGGGATAGGGTGTGTTGTAGGTTCCATTATTTCCATCGCTGGCATTCCAGGTGTCGCGCTGAAATGGAACTATAAATTCTGTTCCTAATGCATTTGCCCCTTTAAGTGCAAAAATATCTCGGTTATAATAATTATCTACCTCATAGTATACCGTAATAAAGTTTCTATCGGAACGAATGTACAAACCTTTATTAAGAACAGTATTTTCCGGTGCATTTTCAATACTGGCTACAGGATTTGTAGTATTGATATATCCACTCATGTTAATCCTTGTTGAACCTGCAGCAGTAAATGTATAGGTTATAGGAGTAAAACTTGGATTTGCAGGCATAGAAATAGTTACAGTTGTTGGACCCAAGGCAGCTATTACCAAATACACTGGTTTTCCACCTGGATGGTAGGTACCCGATGAAGGATGGTTTGGAGTCATACGTGGTATGGCAAACCAAAATGCTGTATCTGTTTGAGAATTAACGCTTCCAATTAGTGTTAGTATAACAATTATATTTGTTATCAGCCGTTTCATTGTTCTGGTGTATATTGGCGCGTTAAAAATATTACTTAGTTTTAAATTTTGAAAATTTTTTTTCAAATGTCTGTAATTCAGCGTTTTGTTTATTTATACGTTGTTAGATAATAGCTGTTAGTCATTTTTTATTAATTTTAATCACCTTGTTAATCAGTATATTGCATACCAATTTATGTTAGATAAAATTTAAAAAGTTTGTTTTTTTGGATTATACCGTTGCATTTTTGTAATTTTACTTGTGTTTATTTGTTTCAACAATTTTTTGTAAATAAATGTTTTATCAATGGTCAGAAACTGTTTTATGATTTTATACGTAAAAAGTATTAAATAGGCTACATAAGTTTTTGTTTTTTCGAATTTTACAAAAAAAAATAGGAAGGTTATTCATATAACAAGAAGATAAAGTTGAATTTTGAAAAGTAGGTCATCGATTTAGGAAGTTAATTGATTTGATTTGAATGACAGACAACAAGAATAATTTTGCCTAACCAATAATATTTGCTTATGAAAAGTAAACTTTTATTCATCTTCTGTGCAGGGGTATTTTTAAGAAGTGTTACCTTGCTTTCGCAGACTTATTTTTTCGAAGGATTTGAAAACCGAATATACCCACCTGATAATACCACACTACCACAGGGCTGGACACAATCGTATGTTTCGGGTAATAACAACTGGGAATTCCAGAATGGTGGCCATACTAAATATCCTCAATATCCTTATACCCGAAAACCTTATCCTGCCAAAAGTGGCTCATATAATGCCCTATTTCAAAAGGAAACTTTCTCACGGCCAGCAACAAGGCTTATAACTCCACCAATCAACGTTTCACATTCGAGTAAACCTATGCTTATTTTTTGGCATGCTCAGGCCTCCCGATACTTTTTTAATAACTGGACCAACGACGAATTAAGGGTTTTTTATCGTACAAGCACTACTGCTCCGTGGACCTTATTAGCCGAATATACCAATCCCTCTGACAGCTGGACTGAACGTAATATTTTATTACCTCCTGCGGCCAAAAGCAACACCTTGTATATTGCTTTCGAGGGCCGTTCAATGCCGGGATGGGGTACTTGTATAGATGATATTTCAATTATTGAAACAGATACTATTCCAAAAACTGTTAATTCTATTTCAGCGACTTCACCATTCAATACTAACATTGGACGGGGAATTGATAATGCTCTAATCATGAGGCTCGATATAGCCGTAAAAGGAAACTTGGGAACCTTGACCTTTGATAGTTTATATATCGATTACACAGG
>JAOAFU010000201.1 GCA_026416115.1 Bacteroidales bacterium
CCCGATGAGCTTCTTAAGGTAAAGGCTGCTATCGAAGTGCTTACCCGTTTCGTGGGATTGCCACAATTCGAATGGGTATACGAGATTTTACCTATATTGAATCATAAGCTCAAAATAGTACCTTCACGACCAGTAATAGAACTACATTCTAATAAAGATTTTACAGGTTTAAATTATATCGAGGTTTTTTATCAAGCAATTATCAACCGTGCAGTTTTGCAGGTAACCTACCAAAGCTTTCACGACCCCAAACCCGATACATTTATTTTCCATCCATATTATCTTAAAGAGTATAATAATCGCTGGTTTGTTTATGGATTAAATGAGGAGGTAAATAAGCATACCTGGAATCTTGCTCTCGACCGCATTATCGAGGTTAAACATACAAATATTGAATATAAACCTTTCGAATTCGACTGGGAAGATTATTTCTACGATATTATAGGAGTTACACGTTACGAAGATGAAAAACCTGAAAAGATTGAACTTATCGTTTATCCCGAAAGTGCCAAGTATATTTATCACAAGCCTATTCATCCATCTCAAAAAGCTGAATTTGAAGGAGAACAACTTCGTGTTAGGTTAAAGCTTATACCTAATAGGGAATTTATGAATGTTGTGTTATCGTACGGGAAAAATATTGAAATAATTTCGCCCCCTCATTTAAGACAAGCATTTAAGCAAGAATTGGAAGAGGCTTATAAAAGATATTGTAAAAACGACCCTGCCTAATAGCAGCTTAAATACTTTAAGTGCCAGACTTATTTTACAAAAACCTATCGATTATAATAGTTGATAATTTGATTTACGATAAAGGTTATTTGTTCCTCATCGAGTTCGCTATGCATGGGAAGCGATAATACTTTTTCAGAGAGTTGTTCCGAGATTGGGAGCGAACCTCGTTTGTAGTTAAGATATTTAAAGGCAGGTTGCAAGTGTAAGGGCAGGGGATAATAAATAGTCGATGGAATACCTACTTTTTTGAGATGTTCCTGTAATTCGGTTCGATTACCTTTTAAGAGGGTAATGGTATACTGGTTAAAGGTGTGAGAAGAGTTTAAGTGGGGTAGTTTTAAACTTGTAATTTTTGCAAGCTGTTCATTGTACAATTGGGCAGCCTGCTGGCGTTTAGCCAGGTA
>JAOAFU010000225.1 GCA_026416115.1 Bacteroidales bacterium
AGATGTGTATAAGAGACAGACATAGAGCGTACCCGAAGGATCGAGTGTCCAAGTTGCAGCCGACTGCCAATTGCCCGACTGATAAGAATAAAAAGTAGTATGGGCTTCACGAGCTGTCCAAATTCCCGACAATACGGGAGTACTTGAAGCCGACATTGGCACAACACCTTGAGCGCTAGCACCCGGAGCTATTTGCCAACTAGTTCCATTGTATATATATGGCTGATAAGTTGCCTGATCTCCACCAGTTCCAACATCATCGGGATTTATATAGGTAAAAGAAACATCGACCGATGTTATTGTTAATCCGCTACTGAGCGAGACATTCCAGTATCGGTTCAGATCGGTACTGTTTGCACCAGGAGCAGTTGAAGCAACAGTTCGAACCGAAATACTCTCAGTGCCAGCAAGTGTACCTGTTAGCGAAGAAATAATCATAGGTGTATAACGGGTACCCGTTCCTACCGGATAGGTCATCACAAAACCGGCTGTTGAATTGCTATTTCGTATCAAAGAACCTGAGCCATCACAAACAATCATACGGGTATTATCGAAAGTTCCAGTTATTGATGCCCCACTATTCAATATAAGATTCAGGGCACCAGAACCAAGACTAATATTACCATTAGCTAAATTCAAAACACCATTAACTGTAACATTTCCACCGCTAAGTGTTTTTGTTCCTCCACCCGAAATAGTAAGATTGTTGTATGTAACTCCACCAAGAAGATTAACTGCTGCTGAACTGGTATAATTAACAGTACCACTATTTAACGAATAGCTGTATGCGTTACCTTGTAAAGTTCCTCCAATATTGATAATCCCTGTACCGGTAATCTGAACTAAATTTTCACCATTTGCATCACCCTGCGCATTGATATTACCAGAAACAGTAATAGTTCCGTTATTAACCGTAATCCGATTTACTCTAGTAGCTGCAGCAGTATTACTTAAAATTATATTATTGGCAGTAAGAGAACCATTATCAACACTTATAAGATATGTTTGATTAGCATTAGGATTTGCATATTGGATATTACCTGTGACATTAAGGCTGTTTGTCCCTTGAATATTAATTGTAATATTATTAAGATTTGCATTAAAAGTAAGGCTTGCACAATTTGCATTAACATTTACATTAATGGTTACTGCCTGAGTTATAGTAACAGTCTGAGCAGCAGTAGGTACACCATCAGGGTTCCAGTTGTTGGCATCTCCCCAGTTATTGGTTCCCGCACCACCATCCCATGTTTTCTGACCATAGGTTAAAATACTGAAAAAAGCAAAAAACAACACCCCCACTCTTTTGAACAAACGAGCGACATTGATGTGAAATAAAGATGCCTTTTTCACTATAGTTTTATACATGTCCGTTATTTTGTTTCTCCCCACAGTCAACACTATCACTTGTTTTGAGTCGTTTAGATAATGCTTATCACCAATTTTGATGACAAATATTATAATTTTTTTTCATGTTTTACGCATGTAAATAACTTTTTGTATATCATTAAACCAATTTTTTCCATTAATAACAGTTTTTCTTTGACAAAAGGACTTTTATTTTTGACAAACAATTAAAAAATTTTGACGAAAAGAAATCAATGATTTTCTTTCATTGATTGTTGAAATAAAAAATTTAGAAAACATTTATGAAAATCAGATAAATATATCTGGTAACTACGTGCATCTTGACCATTGAATAATAATAAAAAACACTATATTTATCGGGTTAAACTAACTAAATAATGAGTTTTATACACAATTTCGCCAGTGATAATCATGCAGGATGTCATCCCAATATTCTTGAGGCTATTGCACAATGCAACAATGGCCATGTTAAGGCATATGGAGACGATGAATACACACAAAAGGCAATAACGCTGCTACAGGAAATTTTTGAGACTAATGGGGAAATAATATTTACTTATAATGGAACTGCATCAAACGTACTTTCGATTGCACTGTGTTGTCAATCGTTCGAAGCCGTTTTATGCGCTGAAACAGCTCATATAAATACTGACGAATGTGGGGCCTTGGAAAAATTTGTTGGCTGTAAAATAATACCTATTAATACAACCGATGGTAAAATTTCTATTAAAGACTTAGAGCAATTTTTGTTTATGAAAGGTAATGTTCATCATAATCAGCCACGTGTAATCTCTATTTCTCAGCCCACTGAATTAGGAACAATATATACTGTCGAAGAAATAAAAGAACTCACCTCATGGGTACATAAACACGACATGTATATTCATATCGACGGTGCACGAATTGCAAATGCTACTGTCAGTCTGGCTACTCCTATTTCCAATTTTACTACCCATATAGGGGTAGATGTTGTAACTTTTGGAGGAAGCAAGAATGGTATGCTTTTTGGTGAGGCTATTATAATTTTAAATAGAAATTTAGAAGGTCGAATTAAGTACTTTCAAAAACAAGGCATGCAACTTCTATCTAAAATGCGCTACATTGGTGCACAATACATTGCATACTTGCAAGACGATCTTTGGTTAAAAAATGCAAACCATGCTAACCAAATGGCACGATTGCTCGAAAAAAATGTATATGGTATACCCCATATTGATATTGCTCAAAAAGTACAGTCGAACAGTGTTTTTGCTCGTATACCCAATACAATTGTAGAACCTTTACAAAACTTTTCTTACTTTTATAAGTGGGAAGAAAAACATACACATTATAATAACGATCAATTAGTAAGATGGATGTGTTCATTTAATACACAAAAAGAACATGTATTAGATTTTACCGCTACGATAAAAAAGTTAATTGAACAACATGAGAAAGAAAACCATTAAACTATTTCAGGAATTTACACAAAATGAAAAATCAGGAGGCCTTCTCCTGCTTTCATGTACAGTTTTTTCATTGCTAGCCACGAATTTTATTTTTCCACACACCTATGTAAAACTATGGCATAAAGAAATTGGTGGTTTTAGCGTGCTTCATTTCATCAACGATGCCTTAATGGCAGTTTTTTTTCTACTAATTGGCCTAGAACTTAAAAGAGAAATAAGGGAAGGAGAGCTCTCGAGTGTTAAAAAGGCTATGCTACCAGTTGTTGGAGCGCTTGGAGGAATGATTTTACCTGCGCTTATATATATTGGAATTAATATTCACACTGGTTCAATAAGAGGCGCTGGTATTCCTGTTGCAACCGATATTGCCTTTTCGTTGGGTGTTTTGTCATTGTTAGGCAAACGAGTTCCTTTGTCGCTCAAAATATTCTTAACTGCCCTTGCCGTTGCCGACGATTTAGGAGCAATTTTAGTTATAGCTTTTTTTTATACCGAATCCCTTAAACTATACTACCTTTTAGGAGTTATCATCGTATCGCTGCTTTTACTATGGTTAAGTTTCAAAAAAATTGAATTTGCTCCTATATATATGGCTGGAGGCATAATTCTTTGGTTCTTTATGTTTAATTCGGGTATTCATGCAACTCTTGCAGGTGTTATTTTAGCCTTTCTATTACCCTCACAATCGTCTACTGTTTCTTTATCGAATAAGTGGGAGCATATACTGATCAAACCAGTTAATTTTGTTATTCTACCACTTTTTGCTTTGGCCAATACCAGTATTGAAATAAGCCATGAAATGTTTTTAGGTTTTGTTAACCCGAACACCATAGGAATTATGCTTGGGCTTTTTATTGGAAAACCTATAGGTATTCTTGGATTCTCAGTCCTTGCGACTAAATTAAAATTGTGCAGTTTTCCACAAGGAGTTAAAACCAACCAGATATTAGGGGTATCCATGCTGGCAGGGATTGGCTTTACCATGTCGATTTTTATAGCAATATTGTCGTTCGAAAAATCAATTCAACTCGATTACTCCAAAATTGCAGTGCTTATCGGATCACTTCTATCAGGGATCTTGGGTTATGTGTGGTTAAATATTTTCCTCAAAAAGAAGGATAAATAACAACTTGCCTCTCTTTCTAGAGTTATTTATTTATAAAAACTCATTTAATTACTTTTTTTTAACCGAATAAGCTAATAATCAATGATTACTTTATTCGTTTTTCATTTATGCATTTTGACAGCCAAAAGAATTTAAGAATTAAGATTCAACCTCTATGTAGTATGTTTGTCGTAGAAATATCATATAAAAGTAGTAGTTCAAAAAACTGGAATGGATAAACTTTATACTAAATTTGAAATAAAAACATTGTTATGAAAGCAAACTTAATTATTGCCATTGGAACTTTTTCAATCCTGACGATTGGATGCACGCGTCAGCAAGAAAAAGAAGCAAAAATAGAAGAGAAGATTGATGCCTTGCTTAAACAAATGACTTTTGAAGAGAAAATAGGCCAAATGAGCCAGTTAAACTCAAATGGTAATGTGGCCGATTATAAAGAATTAATTAAAGCAGGCAAAATAGGTTCGTTTTTAAATGAGATAAATCCGGCAACTATAAATGAGATGCAACGTATTGCCATGGAAGAGAGTAGGCTTAAAATACCTATTTTATTTGCCCGAGATGTAATCCATGGTTTTAAAACTATTTTTCCCATCCCATTAGCTCAAGCAGCAACATGGAATCCTTTAATTGTTGAGGAAGGTGGAAGAGTTGCTGCTGTTGAGGCTACCGAAGTAGGTATACGTTGGACTTTTGCACCGATGCTAGATATTACAAGAGACCCAAGATGGGGTCGTATAGCCGAGTCATTGGGTGAGGATCCTTACCTTGCCTCGGTCCTAGGAGCAGCAATGGTGAGAGGATTTCAGGGTAACGACCTTGCCGAACCTACCAGTATGGCAGCCTGTATGAAACATTTTGCTGGCTATGGGTTTGTAGAAGGCGGACGAGATTACAATACCACTATGATACCAGAAGTTGTACTTCGCGAAGTAGTCCTCCCTCCTTTTAAGGCTGCCGTCGATGCTGGAGTTGCAACTGCTATGAGTTCGTTTAACGAAATAAACGGAGTACCATCAACAGGAAATAGTTTTTTGCTTAGAAAAGTATTGCGTGAAGAATGGAACTTTAAAGGTTTTGTAGTAAGCGATTGGGCATCGGTAGCCGAAATGATTGTTCATGGTTACTGTGCTGATGAAAAAGAAGCAGCCATGAAAGCTGCAAATGCAGGACTTGATATGGAGATGGTGACACCTTTGTATGCAAAACATCTCGATTCGTTAGTAAAAGAGGGCAAAGTCTCGATGAAGACCATCGACGAAGCTGTAAGAAACATCTTACGCATTAAATTTAAACTTGGATTATTCGATAATCCTTATGTTAAAATTCCACAAACCAGTAAGATATATTCCAAGTCGCATTTAGCAGCAGCAAAAGAGGCTGCTATTCAGAGTGCTGTTCTACTTAAAAATGAAAAAAACCTTTTACCTTTAGGTAATCAGGTTAAGAGCATTGCAATAATAGGACCTCTTGCCGATGCACCTTCGGATCAACTGGGAACATGGACTCTGGATGGAGATAAAAATTATACACAAACTCCTCTTAAAGCTATTCAAGCTGAGTATAGCAACAAGCTAAATATAATTTATGAGCCAACATTAGGTTATAGCCGAGATATAGATGGGTCGAACTTTAGCAAAGCAGTAGCTGCTGCTCGACGTGCCGATGTAGTTTTAATGTTTTTAGGTGAAGAGTCGATCCTTTCGGGCGAAGCTCGTTGTCGTGCCGAAATTAATCTACCGGGAATTCAAAGTCAACTAGTTGAAGAAGTAAAAAAAGCAGGTAAACCTATTGTATTAATCATCATGGCAGGTCGACCTCTGACCATTGAAAAAGAATGTATTTTAGCCGATGCCGTTTTGTATGCCTGGCATCCTGGTACTATGGGTGGACCAGCTATTGCTGATCTTCTTTTTGGGAAAGCAGTCCCTTCCGGTAAGCTTCCTGTTACCTTTCCTAAAACAGTTGGACAAATACCCATTTATTACAACCATAAAAATACAGGCCGTCCTCCCCATGAGAATCTGCAGCTAATTGGTAGTATTCCTCCTGGTGCTAAGCAACTTACAATGGGTTATGTAAGCTATTATCTCGACGCAGGAGCAGATCCTTTGTTCCCCTTTGGTTACGGACTTAGCTATACAACTTTTGAATATACAAACCTTCAACTTTCTAAAACTGAACTTAATAATCCTGATGAAATTACAGTTACCTGTCAGCTGAAGAATACCGGCAAGTACGAAGCTGATGAGATTGTACAGCTTTATGTAAGAGATAGAGTTGGATCATTGACTCGACCTGTAAAGGAATTGAAAGGTTTTCAACGTATTAGGCTTAAACCTCAAGAAAGCAAAACTGTAACCTTTACACTTAAAACAGAAGATTTAGCATTTTGGAATGCTGATATGAAGAAAGTTACTGAACCTGGCGATTTTGATGTATGGATAGGACCAAATAGCAAAGATGGCCTAAAAGGTAGTTTTAAAGTTCTCCCTTAGCAAGAAATTATTCATAGTGGTAGTAGTTGTTGTGATTTGCAGTCGAAGCCATCGAATTTTACGATGGCTTCGCTGTTATGATTAATAGCTAATTTAATGATTGGTATCTGAATTTTCTATAAATTACTTTCCCATTTCCAATGGACACTAATCCTATTCGCAAACTTAAAAAATCACTTAGGACATTATGGTGATATCCAGATACTTCAGTTGAATTTTCAATTTTAATCCAATCCTTTTCGTTAAGGCTATAAAACATGTCAACTGTATGATTATGGTTTCTTAGCTTTAAAAACACGTGTTTATCGATCACATTCTTTTCGGTTACAAACTGCCAGCCTCTAAGATTAGCCATTATGTTTTTACTATCAGCAAGAATTCCAGAATAGGCTTTAGGGTTATAAAACAGCACTAATCCTCCAATTGCATCATTCTCGATCAATAGCTCGACAGTAACTTCGTAAGAATGGTCGGATGGCATACAGAGTAGTGGTGATGAATTAGCTACAGAATTTCCTTTAGTTTTGAGAACCAGTCCGTTTTCTGTAAAGAAAAAGCGAGAAGTATCATACTCGCCGAAAAATTTCCATTGAAGATTTAATGTTGGACCTTTAAAATCGTCGTTTAATGAAAACTGACGTACTTGAGGCATTTTACTGTTAAATTCAATTGGCTGATCTATTTTGAAATTATCGGGAAGCTTAAACCACCCCTCATTTGTCCATTCGATGGGAGCCAATAAAGTTTGACGTCCCATATTATAATATCCTTTTTCGTATCCATGAAAAATCATCCACCATTTATTATCATTTCCCTCAAAAATAGTAGCATGTCCAACAGACCACCATTTTTCACTGTCGCTTTTAGCTCTAATTATCGGGTTGTAAGGTGAATTTTCCCAAGGGCCTAAAGGCGATTTAGAGCGTGCCGAAATTACCATATGACCAGTAGCAGGGCCAGCTGTACCTCCTTCAGCAACAGTAAGATAATAATAATTCCCATATTTAAACAACTTGGGACCCTCCATACAGAAACACTCGATACTCCACTCACGAGGGATAGGCCAACCATTGTATACGTGGGAAAACTCGCCTGCAATTTTCAATCCATCATCGGTCAAGGGTACATATCCACCACTACTGAAATACAAATATCTATTGCCCTTATCGTCTACCACATGCCCAGGATCGATGTTACCAATTTTCAGATCAATAGGTTCACTCCAAGGACCTTTTATTGAATCGGCCACAATAACATAATTGGTACCATTAGCGGGAAAGTATATGTAATAACGGTCATGGTACTTAACCAAATCGGGTGCCCAAACCGAACCCACATATTGTTTTAAAGCACTGACCAAAGGTCTCCAGTTTATCAGATCTTTCGAGTGCCATATGGTAAGACCAGGGTAATATTCAAAAGAAGAATGTACTAAGTAATAATTTTCTCCATCGACTAATAGGCTTGGATCGGGATAATCGCCAGAAAAAATAGGATTTACAATGGTTGAAGTACTTTGTAATAAATTTATATTTTGCTGTTGTGGATAAGCAATAAAAAAGCTGAAAAGTAAAATTAATAAAAATAACCTTTTCATAAGAGTACAATTTAAATGCATTATTTTTCAGCCTCAAAAATAAATTAATTAACTGGACACTTTTTTTATTTTTGAATGATGATTTGTTAACAAGAAGACAACATGATTAATACATTAATTTCAGAAATACGTTTATTAATAGTTAGTTTTCAATGTGAAGTACAAAGTATCTGGAATATTAAATCCAAATTGTCAATAGGAAAAATCTCTAATTGCGCTCATTAGAAAAAAACGCTTTAAAGTTATGATATAAAAAAGACAAATAAATGATGTATTTTTATAAATGATATGTTGAACTTTATGTATGAGAATTAATCATATAAAACAATTTCTCAGCAAGATATTATATGAAATTGTTCATTTTAGTTTTCAATGACAATTGTGGTATTATTCGTATAAAACCTCATAGTGGTCAATTAGGGTTTTACATGAGTAATTACTTCAGAAACAAAACTCGCGTAGTGAGTAGCAAATATTAGTCCCGTAGTGGCTAACTTATGGTAGAACAGGAGGAATATAGATCACCAATCCCAATTCGTATGTCGAAATTCTTTTCTTGTTGAAAAAAACATCGACTCGATATTTAAACACAAAATTGACGATTATGGCGTAGACTGAAAATATTTGTAATTGATATTTTGTGCAGTATTGAGTTAGATATCCTTAAGGTAAAATGGTAAATTTAGTTCATCTATATCAAAAAAAAGCTTTGCAAGGGTATTGTTTTGTATAGTTAATTCTACAAATATTCCTCGAGATGAGTTAATCTTTGTATGCTAATAACAATTCTAGAATTATCATATTCTGCTTATCAATTTTTCAAATAGTCAATACTTTTAAACTATTTTAAAATTAAATTATTATCATTTAAAAGGCGGCGAATATAATATTTGTAGTTCTTTTGCAATATCCAGGCAAAACGACGGAATAAACATGCCGGATGTGATGATATTGTGGAACTCAGTCGGCCATTATGCGACCCTTGTTCGACCATTGGTGGATGAACCCAATACATTTTAATAATTTCACGTTGTATTAAGCTATTATGCCACCAATCAATTACTGCATTGCACTTATTATCTTTTAAATCTTCCAGAATATTTTTTGCTGCTACCAAATCAATTAAATACGCTCCAGCCATTCTGCCTGCTTTAGCAGGATATAAAAATTTTCCTTTTTTTACTTGCCAAAATGAAGGAAATCTTAATGTACTATTTTCGAGTGAAATGATAAATCCAGGTTTTAAATTAACCAACTCTTGTTCAATTTTTTTTAAATTTCCTTTAAAGTCTCCAATAAAAAAAATATCATTTTCAAATACTAAACTATATTTAATTTCACGCGCGACAATCCGTTCGTATGCTAATATGTGATTTAAAGTGCACGAAAGTGCCCCCTTATTTAAATTGTACTTTAAGTCTTCATCGATATACATGGAAAGGATGCCTTCAAAAAGAGTTGGGTCGCCATCAGTTACAAACTCGAAATTGATATTTAATTTTTTAAATAAATCAATTATTCTTTTTTCATGCTTTTCATACCCAGTTAGAGCGTGTACAACAAAAACACCCTCCTTTAAAATATTTTCAATAATCATTTTTTCATTATTCTTTCAAATCTAAAGGACTAACTTTTTTTTATTTTATTTGATTTCTCAATAACCTGTTGTTTGAGAGAATTTTTATAATCGATAATTTTTTGAAGCACAACATTATTGGACGAAGCAATGATTTGAGCGGCGAGAATTCCGGCATTTTTCGCTGCATTGAGTGCAACTGTTGCAACAGGGACACCATTAGGCATTTGCAGAATAGACAAAATAGAATCCCAACCGTCGATTGAGTTACTAGATTTGATAGGCACTCCTATCACTGGAAGTGGTGAAATTGCTGCTATCATACCTGGTAAATGAGCTGCCCCACCCGCGCCAGCAATTATCACTTTAATGCCTCGTGTATGAGCTTCGGAAGCAAATTGAAACATTTTATCGGGTGTACGATGAGCCGAAACAATATCGAGTTCATAAGGTATACTAAAAAATTCAAGCATTTCTGCTGCTTGTTTCATAACTTCCAGGTCGGAGTCCGACCCCATAACAATGCTTACTAAATTTTGCTGCATGACGTTACTTTTAAAAGTTTTTTAACCTGTTCGGCCTTTGTATTTGCTTCATCGACGGTATCTGCCACAATAGTAACATGCCCCATTTTACGATAGCCGCGGGTTTGCTTTTTTCCGTATAGATGTATTTTAACTCCCTCGATTGCTAGTGCCTCCTTCAGACCTTCATATTTTACAGGACCTTGTACTCCTGGCTCACCGAGTAAATTAACCATCACAGCTGGTTTAAGAATTCGCGTGCTGCCCAAAGGTAAATTTAAAATAGCACGTAAATGCTGTTCGTACTGCGATGTTAAAGTGCTCTCAATTGTATGATGTCCGCTATTGTGTGGACGAGGAGCACATTCGTTGATGTAAAGTTGCTGATTTTTATCAAGAAAAAACTCGATAGCCAAAAGACCAACCATATCGAGCGATTCGATAAGTTTTTTTGCAATATTTTCGGCTTCGAGAGCAATTTTGTCGGGAATATTTGCTGGACAAATGAGCTTGTCGACCAAATTGGCATTAGGTTCAAAAACCATTTCTACTGCGGGGAAACATTTTACTTCACCTACTACATTCCGAGCAACGATAACTGAAATTTCTTTGTCAATATCAACTTTCTGTTCAACAATGGAAGGTGAATCGAGCAATTTTTGAAGATCGGACTGCGAATTTATCACAGCAACCCCTCGACCATCGTAACCTTCCTTACATTGTTTTTGCACAAATGGATATTTGAGTTTACGTTGCTCAATAGCCATAAGAATCTCGGCTTTAGAACTATAATGCGTGTAGGGAGCGGTTGGAAAAGAGTGTTGCCAATAATAATCTTTCTGCTTGCCTTTATCCTGAATAAGCTCGAGAATCGACGGATCGGGGTAAAGTTGTAGACCTTCGGACTGCAATTGGTATAGAGCATCGACATTGATACTTTCTATTTCGTATGTAAGTATGTCGACTTGTTTACCAAACTGATATACTGCATTATAATCGAAGCGGCTTCCACGTATGAAGCATGTCGCAATTTGCCCTGCCGGACAGTCTTCTTCCTGATCCAGAACATAGGTTGCAATATCCCATTTACTTGCTTCTTGTATAAGCATTTTAGCCAATTGACCACCCGCAATAATACCCAACTTTAATTTTCCGTATGATAGATTTTCCATGACTCCTTTTAGTTGCGTGTACAAAAATACAAAAAACCACCTCAAAAAAACGTCACGATTTAATTAGAGGACAATACAATTATAGCAATACCAGCTAAAATCCCTAGTAATATCAATCCTTTTAATAAAATATTTTTTTCTTTAAAAAGCATGGCTCCAATCGTAAAAGAGACCACTACGCTCCCCCTTCGTATAGTGCTTACTATTGCTATCAAAGAATCGGAATAAGATAGAGCCCAAAAATATATAAAGTCGCCAAAAGTTAAACAGAGACTAATGAGAGGTATAGACCATCGCCATTCGAATTTTTCGAACCTATGACGAGTTGGATACCATATTAAAACAAGTAATAATAGCATCAACGGAACCATATATACATGGTACCAGGCCTGCATTGCTAAACGATTGTAATGAGCAACCAGAAATTTATCGTAAAGAGAACTTATGGAGCCTATAATAGTAGAGAGTGTCATAAAAAATATCCACCGGTTTTGTCGGAAAGAAATTCCTTCTTTCTTACCAGATAGACTAAATAGGTAGTAAAAAATCAGAGTGATTGTTAAACCCATCCATTGCCAAAAAGTAAGTTTTTCGCCGAAAATAAGAACTGCCCCCAATAAAGTCCATAAAGGACCCGATGAACGTATAGGCGAAACAATAGTAATTGGTAAATACTTCATGGCATAGTACGCCAAAGTCCATGAACTACCTACGATAACCGACTTGAGTGCAAAAAAAAGATGATCGGAGAAAGTTAGCGTCGAGAACTGAAAAAGTGGATATTGAATTGGTAGCTCAGTAAAATAGGCAATGTAAAGAACTGGAATAAAAAGTAATGCATTAATAAGCGAAGAGAAGAATAAAACTGGTAAAACGGCATTACGAGTTAAAGATATTTTTTTGAAAATATCGTATATACCCAACAAAATAGCGGAAAGTATCGATAAAATAATCCAAATCATTAATCATATATCAATCAAAATTCAAAATTAGCTTTTTTGTATTTTAATTATCAAGTAGAAACTAACTATTTAAAGAATTTAGAGCTTACTAATCAAAAGGTGTTGAATTTAAACGTCGAAGGTTAATTTCATCAATCATAGCATTGCCTTTCATCGATAAAAGAAAAGCTACAACTTCGGCTATTTCTTCGGGTTGCATAAGTCCGTTTTGAGATAGGTCGGGGCGAGTACGTGCTAACGTTTCTGTTGCTACACCTCCAGGCGATATTAGATGAACTCTTATGCCCATTGGTTGCACTTCTTTGGCGAGAGCTTTGGTAAAACCTGTAAGTGCATGCTTGGAAGCAGTATAAGCAGCCTGATTAACATAGCCTTTTCGACCAACAACCGACGAGATGTTAATTATGGTTGCCTCAGAAGACTCGCGTAAGAAGGGAATAGCTTTTTTACACAAAAGAAAAGGTGCGCGAGCATTCACTGCCATCATTAAATCCCATTGTTCGACTGGGGTATTTTCTATACTGAAGGGGTTAGCTACTCCAGCATTGTTGATGAGCACATCGAGTGATGAGTAGGTCTCTATACACGTGTTTACGATTAAACTAGCCGATTCGGGACGGGCTAAGTCGGCAACTACATATTTAGCTTCACTGTTTAGAGCTATAGCTTCCTCGCACAATTGTGAAAGATCGGCTTCGTTTCTTCCAACCAACAAAAACTTGTGTTCCATACGGGCAAGACGAAGTGTAATAGCTCGCCCCAGTCCTTTTCCTGCGCCGGTTATGATGATGGTTTTTTTCATTTTCTTAAGTACTTTCAAATAGCTGATCCATCTGCTATACCCATTCTTTTCTTAAACAGTATTTTCTTTCAATTGTTCAAAAATGACTATTCTTACTCTATTATGAATCCAAAACTAATTAACAATGTTGCACTTTTATATGCAAAAATAATAATATAACTTACCAATTTTTGGGTATTTTTAGTATTGATCAAAAAATGTCAGAACATAACTGTATTGAGTCGACCAGAACTCATAGCTATGTTTGGCACCAGATACAATGTGTAATTGATGTGGTAGAGATGAAATTTTTTTTAACTGGTCATAAAAGACAACAGACTGGGAATAAGGTACAATCGAATCGTCGGTGCCATGTGCAAGATATATAGGAATACGAATTTTATCTGCATTTTTTGTAGGGTTATCCTCCCCCTCCCAACGTTTTGGAAACTTCTGATAAGAACCGTAATAACCTTTCATCAAATTATCGTTGAGCATTAACGTTTGGTCAAAATCGCCCGATAAAGCAGCGCCAGCCCTAAAAAGTTTTAAACTATCGAAACAGGCTATAAGAGCCACCCCCCTACCACCTGTTGAAATGCCAAATAGGTAATTTTTATGTTCGAAAAGAAATATCTGGAACTTACTTTGAAGATATGGGATTAATGTATCGGTAACCCAACTTCGCGTGTGGTATTGAAGCCAATCGGGTCGTGTCTCGGGATAAATTCTGGTGGCATAAACGCTCTTTTTCATATCGGGTAATACAATTGTATAACCCTGTTCGATTGCCAGCGAACAAAAGTTAGATTTTCTACAAATATCGTCGCATGGAAAATTCCATCCTGGAAGTACTAAAATATTTTTTCCTCTGGAATTATCTCTGGGAAAAATAATGTCGACCCTTGTTCCTTTAACAAAAACTGTGGTATCTATCTGGGCTTTAACAAGACTTTGGCTATTAAATAGAGAAAAAAAAATTATAAGCAAAATATATAAAAGTGTGCTTTGCTTACCCATCCCTCAATTTTGGTTCGTTTTTAACAAAATAGCAATAAGATCAATTATCCCCGAATAATGTAATTTTCGAGCTGTTGGATAGTGTTACTTTGCTCACGAATAATACGACTTACGATATCGCCAATAGAGACAACACCTATTACTTTACCTTCTTCAATCACGGGCAGGTGCCGAAAGTGTTTATCGGTCATTATTTGCATACATTCGTTCAAACTGGTTTCTTTTGAGACAGTGATAACATCCTCCGACATTATTTCGGAAACCGGAATGTTAAGAGAAGATTTACCTAAGAGTTCTACTTTTCTTGCATAATCTCGTTCGGAGAAAATACCAACTAAATTATCCTCGTTCATCACTAGTACAGCACCAATATTTTTTTCTGCCATCAAACGTAATGCATCAATTACGTAAGCAGAAGGTGAAACAGCATAAAACTGATTCCCTTTTTCTTTGAGAATGTCATTGACGTTTATCATGGGCTGAATTTTTTCTTATTTCTACGATTAATTTCATCACGGATGTGAGATGCTCTTTCGTAATTCTCAGTTCTAATAGCTTCTTCGAGACTTTCTTTCAATTCTTCGAGCGACATACTACGCAATTCTTCAACTTCCGATTCTTCTGGTTCGGAATGGCGAACGGAATGGACTCTAGCCGAATGTGTTTCTTTTTCAACCTCGAGCACAATACCTGCCCGTTCTAATATATCTTCGTTGGTGTATATCGGACATTTAAAACGCAATGCAAGCGCAATTGCATCGGAGGTTCTAGAGTCGATATTAATCGTATTTTTCCCATCGTAGCAGGTGAGTTTAGAATAAAAAATACCTTCCTCGAGCTTGTAAATATTAACTTCTAGTATGTCGATCTTGAATGCAACAGCAAAATTATAAAATAGATCGTGTGTAAGAGGACGGGGTGGCGTTAATCCTTCGAGTTGAATTGCAATAGCTTGCGCTTCAAAACCTCCTACAATAATAGGTATACGCCGATCGCCATTCTCTTCAGTTAAAACCAAAGCATAAGCTCCGGATTGCGTTTGACTATATGATATGCCTAAAACATTTAATTTGATCTTACCCATATTGTCCCTTACTTACAAAAACAAAATTAATCATTTCTGTCGGGAAAAAAAACCTCGATGTATGAAATTGAGAAACCAAAAATAATTTTCTCTTGCATCTTAATGCAAGATCGAGAATAAAAAAAGGACCTACATGACAAAAGCTAGTTGAAAAAACTACATATTTTCGGGTACAATAAGCTTAAATCCTTTTCCATGAATATTCAAAATTTGAATCGAGGGTTCATCTTTCAGATATTTTCTTAATTTGGTAATGTACACATCCATGCTGCGTGCATTGTAATAATTGTCATCGGTCCAGATAGTTTTTAGTGCAAAATTTCGTTCAAGTACGCTGTTTTTATTCAGGCAAAGAAGTCGAAGTAAATCCGACTCTTTTGTTGTAAGCTTCTGAACCCGATCGTTGTATGTTAGGGTTTGTTTTTCGCTATCGAAAACATAACCTGCTAGCTGGAAGATTTTTTGCTCCTGATTATTTTTTCCTTGCGTTCGACGTAAAATTGCTTCAATACGAAAAATAAGCTCTTCCATACTGAAAGGTTTGGTGAGATAATCGTCAGCTCCACTGGCAAAACCTTCCAATACATCATCTTTCATCGACTTGGCAGTAAGAAAAATTATGGGTATGTCGTTTTGCATTTTTCTAATTTCTTTGGCTACAGTAAAACCATCCATATTGGGCATCATGACATCCAAAACGCAAATATCATAATGATTACGTTGGAGGTTTTTCAGCGCTTTTTCACCGTCGATACATAGTTCAGCCTCGTAATTTCGGGCCTTCAAATATTCTTTTAATAAATTTCCCAGATTTTCATCGTCCTCGGCTAATAAAACTCTGGTTTTAATAGTATTCATAGCTCTATTTTTTTTGTTACTGTTTATTGTATGTTTCTTTGATAAAATGGAAGATATACATTGAAAGTACTCCCTATACCCAATGAACTTTCTACCCAAATTTTTCCATGGTGCGCTTCAACCATTTTTTTTACATAACTCAGTCCCAATCCAAAACCTTTTACATTGTGAACATTTCCGGTAGGTACGCGATAAAATTGATCGAAAATCTTATTCAAGTGTTCCTTACTGATCCCTACCCCATTATCTTTTACCGATATTACTACTCCCTGATTAAAATTTTGGGTAGAAATATGGATGATGGGATCTTTATCGGAGTATTTAATTGCATTATCCAAAAGATTCACAATGATGTTGGTAAGATGGGCTTCGTCGGCTTCGATAAACGGATTCTGAGCCTCTAAGTTTGTAAAAAGTTTTCCATTTTTATTTTTAACCTGTATCGAAAAATTTTTGGTAGCCTGCTCTATGAGCTCATGCAAGTTAATATTTTTTATTCGTAAACGTAAACTATTCTTTTCAAATACAGCAATATGTAATACTTTTTCCACATGCGAACTCAGTCGCTTGCTTTCGTCGAGCAACAATCGGGCAAGATGATCGATATTTTTATTTTCAAGCGGAACATTAGGGTCGGCAAGCAATTGAGAAGCAAGAGAGATAGTCGAAATTGGGGTTTTAAGTTCGTGAGTCATGTTATTGATAAAATCGGTTTTAATTTCCGAAAGTTTTTTCTGTTTAAGAATAATATATATGGCATATGCAATTACCAATGTAATGATAAGCGTGAGTGCTATTGATGAGATAACAATAAACGAATTAGATTTATATATATACTGATTAGCCAAAGGAAAATACACATACAAAAAATAGGGTCGGTTGAAAATATCATTGGGAAAAAGACGTACAATAAATTTGTGAAATTTACCAGAATCGTTATAATTCTCAGAATTCATGTGAATTTCACCATTATCGTCTTTTATAGCATACTCGTATGGTAAATTAATTCCTTTAAGTAAAAGTTCGGCTGTTAATGTATGTTCGAGTAACCTTTTGGGGACTCTTTCCTCTATAACATATTGGCTATTAATCATCCTATTCACAATTCTTTCAACTAGCTTCGCTTTCTGATAAATGGAGATAACATACTCCGAAGTGGTACCATTGCTCTTTAATCTAAGCGAATCGTCTTGCTTCTTTTCGCTCGGAAGTACGGAAATTTTAGCAGTAACCTTTGATTTTGTGTGCGATTTAGGATGCAACAGTATTTCCTTATTAACTTTCAAATTAGGGGTTTGATGTGAAATCGACTGGTTTTCTTCCCTATTGAGGCTTTGCATTTCGTTTGAAATGTAAAGTACTGTTTCCTCTTTCTCTAATGAAGCAGCTACATCGATTAGGGCTATATTAACCTGATTTTCGAAATATAGCCTGTTTTGGGTAATGGTATTTTTTATCCAAATTGCCTGTAGTACAATAAGGCCAATTAAACTTATTGCAACTATTATAAATAATATCCAAAAGTACAACTTTTTCATCATCCCAAAAGTAACACTTTTTTAAGCTTCAGTACGTTAAAGTCTGTTAAACCAACATAGTTTATGGGTATAAGTAAGGCTTAATGTATGGTTATTCAAGAGAAAAATAACCCTATAATTTTCTATATATAACAATCTATTACCAGCGGAGCTCGGAAAAAATCTCCTTCAATCGATTAGGATTATTCTCTATAGAATTTCCCAGAACAATAAGCTGAGCACCTGCCTTAGCAAGGTTTTCTATTTCATGAACCTGTCTAATACCTCCCCCTACCACTATGGGTAATCCTACATTTTTTCGAACTTCGGCTACCAAAGCAGGTGAAACAGGGTTTTTAGCCCCACTTCCCGCCTCAAGGTAAATAAGTTTTAGACCTAATAACTCGGCAGCAACCGCTGTTGCAACAACGATATCGGTTTTGTCGGAAGGAATTGGTAACGTTTGACTCATATACTGAACAGAAGTAAAACTACCACCGTCAATAAGCATGTAACCTGTCGGTATTACTTCCACTCCTGTTTGCTTGATATATAACGAAGCGTGCACATGATTCCCAATAAGAAAATCGGGATTTCGACCCGAAATAAGTGACAATAAGAGCAGTGCATCGGCATGCCGGCTAAGTTGCATCAGATTTCCAGGAAACAGAACAAGAGGTTTAGATGTGTACTTACGTAAAGTTATTATATAGCTATCCAGAAAATCGTTAACCAAACTACCCCCAATGAACAAAAAAGGTATTGGCAATTCATTGCATATGTCTATCACCTCGCTAACCGAGTTAGCATCGAGTTTAGCCGGATCAACCAGCACTACAACCTGCGGATTTGTAGTCGATTGAATTCTACTGTAGACTGACATATAATTATTTTTTGCACCATACTATTACATAATCATCGTAAGTGGTATAGTGTAAGAGATACTCATCGTGGCCAAAGCGATTATCGACATGACCTACAATAATCCCTTCTTTTTCAACATTAAAAGGCAAAATTGTAAGGTTTTGCTTAAAATTAATATCCTGCTTGTCGCATATTTTGTACAATGCTTCCTTTGCACACCAATGTATATATAGATGCAGACGTTGCAAAGCATTATCGGATGTAATGTATTCCTTTTCGTTAATAAACTTATGAGCAACCCGGTGAATCTGATGCGACATGTACTCGAGATCTATGCCTACTTTATAGTTCCGACTTAACAATATGGACGTAAGTTTATGCGAGTGAGAGATACTGATACGAAAGGTATTGCAATCGAGAAAAGGTTTGCGTGTTTCGTTGTAAACTATTCGACATGGTTTATTTAGAATTTGGTTGACCAAAACTCTTACACTGAGCCATTCGAGCTTCCTTTGGTAGTTACCAAATCTTTCGACTGTTTCTAAATCCTCCCCATTGAGCTGTAATTGCGATAAAAGCTCTTCGTACGATTCTTCAATCTCCCAGATCCCTAGGATACAATCATCTTCAACTATTCTGTTGTATATTAAACCCATACTATCGTCTTACTTTTTCCATCGAAACGAGTGGATAAAATGTTTTACGTCGGCTTTAAAAAACTCAATCACAGGCATGAGGGAGTCTTTGTTAGGCTGAGATGAAAAATATAATGCTCCTCTCAAAAAGTGATGAGTACTATCGGTTAGAAAGAACTGTACCGACGAAGCTGCATTCCCCTTAATATCGTAGAGCAGACCGTATACCCCAGTAGTGTCATTCTTGATAAGAATCTCGTCAATCGCATCGGCTTTAATGGTATGTTTATAGGCCAATTTTCGAGCATCCTCGATGTATTGCGCAAGATTTCCATTTACTTTTTTGTAGCTTAGATGCAATTTTCCCTTGTATGCGGGAAATTCGATGTTAATCCAGTAAGGTTCTGCGCCCTTGGATGTATCGGGTCGGATAACTCCATATACGGGATATTCGAAACGGTAGGGCATACTACTATCGCAAAGCTTGTATTTTTTTTCGGGGAAATCGATACGGAAGTAACCAACCGGCCGAGGCACCTCTGTATGCCTACAAGATATTAAGAGAACAAAAAGTACACTCGCAATTATTTTGTTCATAAACATTACAAAAATGATTATTTTAAATTTACAGTTTACTGATGATTATGATTAACCCCTCTTCAACACTTTTTTCTCATTCCTTTTATTATTCAAACAAACTTTTATTTGTCTGATGCGTTTTTTATCGGCATTTTCAATTTCAAAGGTAAGGGTTTTGAAGTTTATTTTGGAACCTTTAGGGGGGATTTCACCTGTTAGTTCAAGAATAAATCCGGCTAAGGTTTCATAGTTGCCGGATATATCTTCAAAAAAATCGTTAGGTAACTGGGCGACTTTACAAAAATCGTTCATTGAAATTTTAGCCTCAAACAACCAACAGTCGGGCGAGAGTTTTTTATACAACTGTTCTTCTTCAATGTCCGATTCATCCTCAATTTCGCCCACAATCTCTTCAAGAATATCTTCCATAGTAACCAATCCGCTAGTTCCACCATGTTCGTCGACAACAATAGCAAGATGTATTTTATTCCGTTGGAAGTCGGTAAGTAGATCATCTATTTTTTTTGTTTCAGGAACAAAGTAAGCTGGCTTAATAAGACCTTGCCAATGAAACTCGGCTTTCTCGCCTATGTAAGGAAAAAGATCTTTTGCAATAAGAATCCCTTTTATGTTATCGAGGGTATCTTCGTATACTGGAAGTCGAGAATAACCCGACTCAATTACTTTCGATAGAACTTTACTAAAATTATCGTTCCAGTTTATAGCAACAATATCGAGCCTTGGTTTCATAATCTGGCAAACTTCAATATTTCCAAATTTAACAATGCCCTCAAGCATTTTACGCTCTTCATTTAACGAAGCCGATGTAATTTCAAGTGCATTCGATAAATCGTCGACCGATATTGCAGTACCCACTCGCTGTATTCTTTTGCGAACTATTTGCGAGGAACGGGTAAGAGGATAAATTACAGGATTTAAGAAAAACATGAAAAAACGTAAAGGAGCTGCCATCAAGTGCAACACTTTAAAGGTATTTCGAGTAGCTATAATTTTAGGCATTATTTCGCCAATGAGTACTATAATAAATGTGATTACAACTACCTCCACCACAAAACTTAAAACAGGGTAGGTTTGATGATCGAGCAAACCACTGGTAATGTATGTCGATAGAATGACTATGCCAATATTAACTGTATTGTTAAGAATGAGTATGGTAGCAAGTAATTTTTCGGGATTTTCGAGACATTTAAGTATGTTTATTGAAGCATGACTCTTCTGAGATTCGAGTTTTTGTTTATCGG
>JAOAFU010000060.1 GCA_026416115.1 Bacteroidales bacterium
TAAATCCAGCAGAGAATGTTAATTTATACGAAACCAGTTTTAAAGCTGCATTAAATTTAGGTGTTTATGGGGTAGATATGGGCTATAATAAGATGTTTGGACAGAATCAAAAATCGCTATTATATTTTACCGTAATTCATAAGCTCTCGCAACAATTAGGAATTCCAGATATCATGTTTGCCCATGCTGTGCAAAGCATGGAAAAAAATATGTCGAACCGCGATTCTATTGTAAAGTACGCTACAGATATTTATGTAATGGCACAAGAATATCTAAGAGAGAACGACCGCGGATCGACTGCAGCACTTGTATTGGCTGGCGGATGGATTGAGGCAATGTATGTTGCATCGCGTATAGCTGACGAGCTAAACGATAGCAGAGAAATAATGGAAAGAATTGCCTTCCAAAAATACTCGTTACGTTCACTTTTGGCTTTATTGGCAAACTATCAATCAGATCCTGATATCAACAGCTTATACCTTATGTTC
Organism: Bacteroidales bacterium; assembly: GCA_026416115.1. GTDB lineage: Bacteria > Bacteroidota > Bacteroidia > Bacteroidales > DTGW01 > JAKPGM01. Next base: position 489 of record JAOAFU010000060.1, read on the forward strand.
AAAGCGTTAAGCCGTTCGTACGATAAATTCGAAATATACTACACCCCCGATGATATCTCGATCGATACCATTAACAAATATATTAAAGCACGTAAAATCCAATTCCATATTCCTCCCGCAACTTTTAAGGAGATAAAGGAAAAAATTGCCCAGATCAGGCAATTTGTTGTAAACTAAAATTTAGGAATTTCCATGTATAAATTTTTAAAGCCGTTAAAAAACATAAATTTTTTAACGTTAGTATTCTTTTGTTCAGGCATTTCGGCACAAGAAATTTCTCAAACTGTCAGTGGACGTGTTATCGAAAAAATTACGCAGCAACCTTTACCAGGAGCACATGTATTAATCTCATCATCAACCCAAACTTATGCAACAATAACCGATGATAACGGGTATTTCCGTATAACATCGGTACCGGTAGGAAGAATAAACATTCATATTTCGTATGTAGGATACGAACCGTTAAAGTTGGAAAATCTTCTGCTCACCTCGGGTAAAGAGCTACAAATTGAGGCAGAAATGGAAGAAACCGTATATGCCTACGAAGAAGTAGTAGTTTCGGCTTCGAAGCAGAAACTACGACCTACCAACGAAATGGCACTAATTAGTGCTCGAGCTTTTGCTGTAGAAGAAACTGAACGATATGCAGGTAGCCGAGGCGATGTGGCTCGTATGGCCTCCAACTTTGCAGGAGTTGCTTTTGCTAACGACCAACGAAATGATATCATCATTCGGGGTAATTCCCCATCTGGTTTACTTTGGCGACTCGACGATGTTGAAATTCCAAACCCAAATCACTTTGCCGAAAATGGAACAACTGGTGGCCCGGTAAGCATGCTCAATAATAATGTCCTAAGAAATTCTGATTTCTATACTGGAGCTTTCCCTGCGGAGTTTGGCAATGCACTCTCAGGTGTATTCGACCTTAAAATGCGGAATGGTAACATCAACCGAAACGAATTTACTGTACAATCGGGATTCAACGGACTTGAATTTGGTGCCGAAGGCCCATTTAAAAAAGGCTCCAACAGCTCGTATTTAGCTTATTATCGATATTCTTTTCTCGATATTATGGACAAACTGGGCTTTTACTTTGGTACAGCTGGCGTACCAAAATATCAGGATCTAATAATCAAGACCCATACGCCAGTTAAAAATGGTGCAATTCAAGGATTCATTTTAGCAGGAAAAAGCGAAATTGCTATGCGAAGTAGCCAACTCGACAGTAACGACATCTATCTGAGTGAAGGACAAGATATATACAACCGCTCAATGATGGCTGCATCAGCATTATCCTATACCCATTTTATTAATGAAAAAAGCCGATATAAAATTATTCTCTCTACCTTATTTCAAAATGGAGGAAGCGACGTTGACACACTCGATACCTCAAATAGTAACCCTTTTCGTGTAATTGAACATAATATTGATGAATACCGTGCAACAGTAAACAGCTACTATAGCTACAAACACAGTGCTGCTCTCTCTTCAAAAGTAGGATTACAAATCGATCAAATGGGTTATAAACTCAATTCAAAAATATACAATCGCGACTCACTAAGGCTAATCCCTTACCTTAAACAATCACTCCCCTTATTTTCGGGGCCTAGGCTATGGCGAGCATTTTACCAGTTTAACTGGAAATTTAAAGTTCCGTTAGAAGTTACAGCAGGCCTACATTACCTATATTTTTCTTTAAACCAATCACAAGCTATCGAACCTCGGATATCATTAGCCTACCATATAGGGCAAAATAGCGCTCTTGCTATTGGCTATGGGTTGCACTCTCGAACACAACCCTTATCGGTTTACTATTTTGGCAAACAATATAAAGGCTTTGGGTACGTCGAGACCAATAAAAACTTAGGATTTACCCGTTCGCATCACTGGGTAGCTGGATACAACCAGCAGATAACTCCTTATCTTCGTTTTAAAACTGAAATCTATTACCAATATCTTTTTAATGTACCTGTTTCGCCAGTAACTTGGTGGTATAGCATTCTAAATTCGGGAGCAAACTGGGGAGTTGCTGCTACCGATAGCCTTGTAAACAAAGGTAAGGGGAAAAACTATGGAATTGAATTCACATTCGAACGAGTACAATACAGGAACTTTTACTTTCTTACTACCCTTTCGCTATATCAGTCGTTTTACCGCGATTACACCGGAAAATGGCACCATACAGCTTTCGATGGAAATTATATCTTTAACTTTTTAACGGGTTATGAGAAACCTCTTAATAGCAGATGGACTATTTCTTTCGACAGTAAACTATGTACTGCCGGTGGAAAACGATTTGTACCCATCGATTTACAAAAATCAATTGCCGCTAATGAAACTCGTTACGACGAAAGCTCGATATACGAAAAACAATACGATCCCTTTTTTAAAATCGACTTTAA
>JAOAFU010000023.1 GCA_026416115.1 Bacteroidales bacterium
AAACTTATTCAACATAAACTTACAAACATGTTGATAAATTTATGGTTTACAAACTTTCCTTTTGTATAAGAAGAATTAAGTTTGTATTCAAACCTACATAAAAGGTATGCCTAAAGTTGGAATTATTGGTAAATCCGAAAAAACTGAGCGAATAATAAAGCATCTAATTTCTGCAAATTACGAAGTTGTTGGTTTAATGAATGGGAGCCTCACGAGTTGTGAAGAAGTAAAGTGGACAAGTAATCCATTCGCTGTAATTGCCGAATCAGACGTTTTAGTTATTGCTGGCGAGGATGATGGCAGTTATGGATTGATAGTTGAAAGTATTATGGCTTTAAAACCAGTTGTTTTGGACAATTTACATATATTTACTAGCGAAGTTATTGATTCAATTGCCAAACTATCTTTGGAGGCCTCAATACCTGTTGTGCCGCTTATACAAGATAGCCTTCTTGCTTATAGCGAAAGTATAACTAATTATTTTCCCGATGGAATATGCTTTATACATGGAGTTATCAAAGGGCAATCGGATCTACTTCATGCCAATGTTCCTTCTTTTTCTTTGTTAATTTTACTTACTTTGCTTTTTAAGAATACAATCAAACGTGTTCAAACCGAATCTTTTTTTTGCAACTCGGTCATCTCTCCAACTTATTTTCATTTCTCTTTTCTATCTGGTTCGGCAGCTATATATTATCAACCACATGCCGAGGATAAGATTTTTACCTTCGATGTAATAGGTTTTAAAAAAACTGCCAGCATCGACCTTTTAGGTATGCAAATAAAAATGGATGAAAAAAGATTGCCAGAACAATTAAGAATAAAGACCGAAAATCGATTAGTTCAACTCATAAATCAACTTGCACATGGCATATTAGAAAAATATCCTCTGAGCCTTTACGATCTTAAACTGACAGTTCAACAATATAAGCAAATTAGTAATGGATTTGCTATTAAAAGATAACCTGAGTAGCAAAAAAGCTGGGCACTATTATTTCAGACATGCTACACTTATACACACATTTAATACATTTCATTTGTAGTTTTTTTTTGTAATAGTACATAAAAAACTCACCATATCATAATAGAAATCCATTCTATAACAATATAGCAGATTTAATCTCTAAAACTCAATTCCATTTCTAAGAAAACATCCTTGTGAGGGCAAAAAAAACGATAATTACAAGCCTGCCAGATTCTTTATTTTTTCGATAATAGCATTTGCAAGCCTATTAGCTGAGTCGGCCGTAGTACTCTCGGCATAAATACGGATAATAGGTTCGGTATTAGATTTACGTAAGTGAACCCATTCGTGATCGAAATCAATCCTGATTCCGTCAATATCATTGATGGGGTATTGCTTATATGCTTCTTTAACAGCAACCAAGATATTTTCAAGGTTAATGTCAGGAGTAAGTTCAATTTTATTTTTCGAGATGACATAGGTAGGGTATTTCTTTCTGAGTTGCGAGCACGAAAGCTTTGACTCGGCCAAATGGGAAAGAAAAAGAGCAATACCAACCAATGCATCTCGACCATAATGCAATGCAGGATAAATTACACCACCATTGCCTTCGCCTCCAATAATAGCTTGCACTTGCTTCATTTTTTCTACTACATTCACCTCCCCTACTGCCGAAGCAAAATATTGCATACCGTACTTTTCTGTAATATCCTTTAAAGCACGACTCGATGATAAATTCGATACCGTATTTCCTGGTGTTTTACTCAGTACATAGTCGGCAACAGCAACAAGCGTATATTCTTCACCAAAAAAATTACCATCCTCGCAGATGATAGCCAAACGATCGACATCGGGGTCGACCACAAAACCCACATCGGCCTTCTGATCTATGACTAATTTCGTAATATCGGTAAGATGTTCGGGCAGAGGTTCAGGATTATGAGGGAAATTTCCATCGGGTGTGCAGTATAATGGAATAATTTCTTTAACTCCTAACGCAACTAATAATTTAGGCAGAATAATACCCCCAACTGAATTAACAGCGTCGATAGCTACCTTAAAATTAGCTGCTTTAATCGCCTCTACATTGACTAATGGCAGGGATAAAATTCTGCTAATATGAATATCGTCGTAACTGACAAAGCTTACCTTTCCAAGATTCTCTACATCGGCAAAATTTATTGTATCGTTAGAAGCAATCTCAAGAATTTGTTGTCCTTCTTCAGCATTGACAAATTCGCCTTTGGCATTAAGCAATTTCAAAGCATTCCATTGCTTGGGATTATGACTGGCTGTTAAAATAATACCTCCATCGGCTTGAGCCTCCTCTACTGCTATCTCAACGGTTGGGGTAGTAGCTAAACCAGCATTTACTACATCTATTCCAAGTCCAATTAATGTTGCACACACAAGTTGTTCGACCATCGAACCCGAAATACGTGCATCGCGGCCTAACACAACTTTACACTTTTTATTACCAGCTTTTTGCTTTACAAATACACCATAAGCCGCAGTATATTTTACAATATCAATAGGTGTTAAATTTTCCCCAGGAAATCCACCAATTGTACCTCTTATACCTGATATAGATTTTATGAGAGCCATACTGAAAGTTTTCGCAAAAATAGGATTTTTTGTTATTCACATTTTTCAGGATTATATAAAATCTTAAATATCTTAAAAAAATAAGAGAATTTATAGCGCATGTTTTAATTAACTAACACGACAACTATGTTGTAGCACTACTGAATGGAAACAAAACGACAACCAATTTGTCATTTCTGAATTCAACAACGGGACTGTATATGTTAGTGCTATTAAATTTTATTAAAATGTGCATATGCGGCTTTTATTCTTAACTTTGCAGATTACTTTTCAGGTTAATAATTTATCTACTATAAAGATCAGCAACCTGCAAGGAATAAAATGTTAGAACTTAATAGGAAAACCGCAATGAACAAACAAGCAGATCATGCTCCAACAAAAGGAAAAAAAAAGACAGTAATCCATATTCGGAAAAAGCAGGTTACAAATGAGACTAAAGAAACAGAACTTATACGTTTAAACAAACTCATAGCATCGAGTGGCATCTGTTCGCGTCGAGAAGCCGATGAACTAATACAAGCGGGCTTAATAACGGTAAATGGAAAAATTGTAACGGAGCTCGGAACAAAAGTTCGCCCCGACGATGATGTACGTTACAATGGTGAAAGGCTGAGACGTGAAAAACCTGTATATATTTTGCTTAATAAACCAAAAGATTATATTACTACAACAGATGATCCCCATGCTAAAAAGACGGTTATGGATTTAATTTCCGGGGCATGTAAAGAAAGGGTTTTTCCTGTTGGACGTCTCGACCGAAATACTACAGGTGTACTCTTGCTAACCAACGATGGAGAACTAGCCAAAAAACTTACCCACCCCTCATACCGTCACAAGAAAATATACCATGTTACCCTGGATAAAAATTTAAAATCCAACGATATGCAAGCAATCGTCGAGGGCATTGACATAGACGGAAAAAAATTTGCTGCAGACGAAGTTAGCTATGTCGACCCCGACGACAAAAAACAGGTTGGAATAACCATCCATAGTGGACAAAATCATATTGTTAGAAAAATATTTGAAGCTCTGAACTATAAAGTAATTAAGCTCGATAGAGTATATTTTTGTGGATTAACTAAGAAGGGGCTACCACGAGGTAAATGGCGTTTTTTAACACAGCAGGAGATAAACCTTCTAAAAATGGGACGATTCGAGTAAAATATATTTACGCTGAAAAATTTGCAGTTGTTCGAAGTTTTTTATTCATTTGTATTAGAGTTTGATACTTGATGATATTCCTACATGTATGAATGTTTAAAGAAATCACTAGTATAATCTCCTATATAACACAAAAAAATATACAAATGAGAACAGTTGCCAATCTTATCAGAAGACTCAGTCTTTCCAGTTTGTTCTTTTGCGCCTTATCTGTAATCGTAAATTCTCAGACAATACAAGTCTTTAATACATCTAATAGCGGAATTGCCGATAATGTAGTTCGTGCAATATTTATCGATTCGTACAATGCTAAATGGGTAGCCACTGACAAAGGACTTTGTCGATTCGATGGGAACACATGGACAATATACACAACTGCCAATAAAATAGGAGATGGCCCAATCAACGATCTTGCCTTACAACGAACAAAATTTTATGGCGACGAATTATGGATAGCCACCAGTAAAGGAGCCTCAGTGGCTGCTTTTGGTATCGATGGGATTTCGGCAGCAACCAATTACACTAAAAGCGCATTCCCAATGCTTTCGGATTCGATTGTGGCAGTTGCTGTAGATTCGACAGGTACCCGATATTTTGCCTCTGTAAACGGGATAACCTGGTTTAAAGGAAACAAATGGGGTATAATTACTCACGATTCAATGCCTAACTCAATTCCAAGCGACCCTATCCTTACCCTTTTTGCACATAACGATAGCCTTTTCATAGGAACAAAAGGATATGGAATGGCCCATGGAGGAGTTGGACGGATCCAGATGAAAGTGGACGGAGTAAGTGGAGCTTCTATCATTCAAGGACCCTATTGCGGCAACCTCAACAATGCGGTTCGGTCGATATATATCGACAGTAAAGCCCGTCAATGGTTTGGAACAGAAGGTGGCCTTTTTGAGCACCAAGGACAGATATTTAAAGGAGAAGGATGGTTGCGTTTTCTCTCCCGAGAAGAGGGCCTTTGTGGGGATACCATTTATGCAATTGCCGAATCGCCACAGAAAACGTTATGGATAGGAACAAATGGCGGACTCAACGTAATCAGCAACGATAATCTATATAGTCTGAATAAAGCCAAAGGACTTGTTGCCGATGTTATTTTCGACATTGCTTTCGACACTTTAGGTAATGGTTGGTTAGCAACTAATAAAGGGTTAGTCAAAGTTCAAGCCGATTTCTATACTGGTACAAAAAAATTATCGTATCCTGAAAACATCAAGGTTCAGGTTTTTCCTAATCCAACCCATGGAAAGATTACTATTCAACTTCCAGAAGAAAATACATTGGCATTAATCACATTTTTCGATATGAATGGAAGAATGTTATTTTCTCAAACTGTTACATCATACAAAATTGATTTGGATCTTTCTTCAAGAATAAAAAAAGGAATATATTACATGCAGATTCAAACAAAATCTAATGTCACAGTACAGAAAGTGCTGCTGTATTAATACAGTTTTAAAATATACGTTAATAATTCAACTTTTATGTATGTCTTTTCTTGCTTCCTCCCAGATGACTGGTACTAATATAGGCAATGCTCAAAATTACAGTAGTAGCTGGGTAGAAGAAAATAACGAAATAAGGCTTACCTCTTGCGGAAATGGTTTTAAAAAAGAGCTGGATAATTTATTTTTTGTTTATAAAAAAACTGCAAAAGATCTAATATTGAGCGGCGAGCCAATCTGGCTTAGTGGGTCAGGTAGTTTAATTCAAAGAGCTGGAATAATGCTCCGAGAAAACTTGTCACCCAATAGTCGTTTCGTTGCTCTTGCAAAAGATGGAGAAAACCGTATTCTTCTTATCATACGTACATTGTGCGATAGTTCGGTTATAGAAAAGTATATCGATACTTTAAGCAGACCAGTCTTTTGGTTAGAGAAAGAACAAAGCAAAATAATTATAAAACTTGCCCCTTATGGAGAGCCACTTCAAGAAATTGAAATCATTGATTTTGCTTCAGATACTTTATATTACGGAGCATATATATTTTCGGGCAATAGAGTCGAAGAAGTAACCGCAAGTTTTATCAACTTTAGATCATACATCAAAGCACCCAATAACTTCGTACCCTATCGCGACTACATTGGTTCACAACTCGAAGTACTTGATATCACAACAGGAAAGAGAGAAATTATTTATAAAACAACCGAGCCAATAGAAGCACCAAATTGGACACCCGACGGTCAAGCGTTTATTTTCAATAGTCGCGGATTACTTTTTCGTCTCGATAAGGGAAAAACTAAACCCATTCAGATACCTACTCATTTTGCAACTTCTAACAATAACGACCATGGAATTTCGCCCGATGGAAAATGGATAGCCATAAGTCATCACGACCCTAATTTACCACAAGGCGAGAATTCGCTGATTTATATTTTACCCTTAGAAGGAGGTATCCCTAGAAAAATAACTAATCTTGCCCCCTCGTACTGGCATGGATGGTCGCCCGATGGTAAGTGGCTAGTATATACTGCTAAACGAGATAAAAAGTGGAATATTTTTAAAATTTCTGTCGATGGAGGAGAAGAAGTCCAGCTTACAAATAATGAATATCTTAACGATGGACCCGAGTTCTCGCCCGACGGAAAATACATCTGGTTTAATTCGAACCGAAGTGGTCGTATGCAAATTTGGAAGATGCAACCAGATGGCACAGAACAGGAACAGGTAACTTATGACGAGTATCAAAACTGGTTTCCTCATTTTTCTCCCAATGGAAAACATGTTATATATTTGTCGTACCTTCCTCAGGTCGATTCATGGGAACATCCTTACTACAAAGAAGTGATGCTTCATGTCATGAGTTTAGAAGGTAAAGATAAGCATGTAGTAGCCTATCTATATGGAGGGCAAGGAACTATCAATGTACCCTCGTGGTCGCCTGATGGTAAAAAAGTTGCTTTTGTTAGTAACACAGATAATGAATAAAATGAAATATTAACCGACTTAAACTGCTGAATATGCACAAGATCAATCGTATCAACCTTGAAGGGCACGAAATGCCCACCCACTGGTATAATATTTTGGCCGACATGCCTAATAAACCATTACCTCCTCTACACCCTTTAACTTTACAGCCTGTTGGCCCCGAGGATTTAGCTCCATTGTTCCCTATGGAACTCATTAAACAAGAAGTATCGAGCGAAAGATGGATTGAAATCCCGGAGGAAGTTTATGATATTTATCGTATCTGGCGTCCAACACCATTGTACCGTGCATACAATCTTGAAAAACAATTAGATACACCAGCAAAAATATACTATAAGTACGAGGGAGTAAGCCCTGCAGGATCGCATAAGCCCAACACAGCTGTTGCTCAGGCATACTACAACTGGAAAGAAGGAATCAAACGTATTACTACAGAAACGGGGGCTGGCCAATGGGGAAGCGCACTATCATTTGCTACACAACTTTTTGGTATCCAGCTACAGGTATTTATGGTAAAGATAAGTTACATGCAGAAACCCTATCGTAAATTCATGATGAACACCTGGGGTGCAGATGTAATTCCTTCGCCAAGTGAGCTAACTGAATCGGGACGAAAAATTTTGGAAGCCGATCCCAACTCACCAGGGAGCTTAGGCATTGCCATCTCCGAAGCTGTCGAAATGGCCATGAAAGATCCTAATACACATTACTCGCTGGGTAGCGTTTTGAACCATGTTCTGCTCCATCAAACAATAATAGGATTAGAGGCACTCAAACAACTCGAAAAAACTGGCGATTATCCCGATGTGGTGATAGGTTGCTTTGGTGGAGGATCTAATTTTGGAGGTATTGCATTCCCTTTCCTTCATCTCAATTTTATGGAGAATAAGCACACCCGAATTGTTGCTGTTGAACCTGCCTCATGTCCAAAACTAACTAGAGGAGCATTTCAATATGATTTTGGCGATGTAGCTGGTTTTACTCCCCTAATTCCTATGTACACTTTAGGACACGAGTTTACACCCGCTGCAATACATGCTGGCGGGTTAAGATATCATGGAGCAGGAGCCATTGTAAGTCAACTTCTTAAGGATAAACTTATCGAAGCAAAAGCAGTCGGACAACTCGAAACTTTCGAAGCAGGTAGTCTCTTTGCAAGAGTAGAAGGAATAATACCCGCTCCTGAGTCGAACCATGCTATTGCTGTTGCTATTCAAGAAGCAAAAAAAGCAAAAGAAGAAGGTAGAAGTAAAACCATACTTTTCAATTTATCTGGCCATGGATTCTTTGATCTTGGAGCCTATGATCAGTACTTCTCTGGAAAGCTCGAAGATTACAGCATATCCGACCAGGAAATTGCCAAAACGGTGGGAAAACTTAAAAAAATTATACAGGACTAACAAAGATTTACTTTTAATTTTTAGCTGTACCAGAGCCGCAATATAAACTTTGCGGCTCTCTTGCCATATTTAGATTTTATCTGATAAAAGTTTTCGGTATTTACTCATTTATTGAACCATGCACGAACTTTCTATAGCCCAATCGATACTTACCATTGTAAATGAAGCTATTCCATCGGAACATTTGAAAAAGATAAAAACAATTTACCTTCAAATAGGCTCCTTGAGTGGTATTGAGATAGATGCGCTCACCTTTTCGTTCGATATCCTGAAAGAAAGAACTGCTTACCCTTCGGCAAAGCTATCTATTGAGATAATTGAGGCTCAGGGAAAGTGTAAGAATTGCAGTACAATTTTCAAATATAAATCGTTTGGCTTTGCTTGCCCGACATGTGGTAGCTACTCAATAACAATTATCAGTGGTAAAGAAATGAAGGTTGTGGGGATTGAGGTTGATTAAAGCTAGATCAAAAATTATATTTCCAAATATCTCCAATTTTCCTTCAGAAATGACTATTGCTCTCGTAAGCAATAAACATATAAAGGTCGTATGCATAAAACGAAAAAGTACTGATAAAGATTTCAACTTTATGTCAGCATACAGGAGCATAGTATTCAAATAAATGTGTTTTGAAAAACTAATTAGGCTCGACAGGAATAGTGAAATGAAATGTACTACCCTTATTTTCGACACTCTCGACCCAAATACTCCCACCATGTTTTTCAACAAATTCTTTGCATAGAACAAGGCCTAATCCAGTCCCAGGTTCATTAGAAGTTCCCTTTGTAGAATGAGAAACATCTATTCGGAACAAATTAGGAATAACATGCTGAGGTATTCCTACCCCTGTATCGGATATGCTAATCTGGACCATTTTATTATCCAATAGTTTGGCCGACAATTTAACACTTCCGCCTTCGGGAGTAAATTTAATAGCATTTGAAATTAAATTTCGAAAAACTGTTAATAACATGCTTTCGTCTGCCCAAACCACAATACCCGAATCGATATTATAACTAAGACTAATATTTTTTCTTTCTGCATCGCCAGTCATTAAATCCAAAGTCTCTTCTACCAACGTAACCAACTGCAACATTACTGGAGTAAAAGGCATTGATCCCGTTTGAGTGCGCGACCATTGCAAAAGATTTTCAAGAAGATTATAACCACTTTTGGCCGACAGGGAAATGATTTCAGCATACCTCTTAATTTTTTCGGGGGGTAAAGTGTCGTAATTTCTATACATAATATCGGAAAGCCCAATGAGTACATTAAAAGGATTGCGTAAATCGTGGGCAATAATTGAGAAGAATTTGTCTTTAGAAGCATTGATGAGCCTAAGCTGTTCATTCGACTGTTCGAGTTGAGCAGCCTGATCCATAATTATTTTTTGTTTCTCAATAAGCTGCCTATTTGTCTCGGCAAGAGCTTCGCTATATTTTCGAAGTTCGTTGGCCTGTTTTTCGAGTTGTTCCTGTTGCTGTTGCAACATATTATTCTTCTCAAGTAATTCCTGGGTTTTCTGAATTACAAGAGCGTTCAATTCTTCGTTTCTAATTCGAGCTAAAACATTTTTACGATAAATGTATGCCCAAACAATAAATGCAGCCAAAAGTACTGCAAAAACCTTAAACCACCAGCGCTGCCACCAGGGAGGAATAATATGTATGCGTACCATCACAGGGTTAGGGCTCCAAATACCATCGTTATTCGAAGCCTTAACCCTAAAGACATACTCGCCAGGTGGCAAATTCGAATAAATTGCCTCTCTTCTGTCAGCTGAAGTAAATTGCCATTCCCGATCAAAACCTTCGAGTATGTATGCATATTTGTTTTTGCTAGGATTTGTATAATCAAGTGCAGTAAAAACAAAAGAAAAGTAATTTAAGTTATGGCTTAAAAATATCTCTTTTGTTTCTTCAATTGATTGGCTAAGAATAACACTACCATTCCATTTTTCACCAATTTTAATGGGTTGGTTAAAAATTTTAAATTCAGTTATTATTACCCTTGGTGGATAAAGATTAACAGGAACTTTCTCGGGATAAAAAAGATTAAAACCATTTGTACCGCCCGCAACAATTGCACCATCACTTAAGCGAAGAATTGCTCGGGAAAAAATATCACCTTGTAAACCGTCAGTTTCATCGTAATGGATAAAATGTCGAGAACGAGGATTATACAGCCACAACCCATTAGAAGTTCCCATCCAAAGCCTGTTATGGGAATCAAAGATCATTGAACGGATTGATTTATTTTCAAGGTTTGGTTGAGTTATGGGAGAACCAAATTGCATACGTCTAACATCCAACATAAAGATTCGACCATCGTTGGTGCCAAACCACATATTGCCATAAAGATCTTCGGCCATAGCATAGATCTCATTCCCAGGAAGCGTGTTTGGTTTACCTTCAATATACTGAAAAATATTAAATTCAACTTTCTGGCTAAGAGTGTCGAAATTATATTTATTTAAATCAAGCATAGTAACTCCTTGTGAGGTTGTAATCCATAGCCAGTTTCTTGAATCAACATGCATTTGAGTAGGATAAGCGATCAAATAATTGTGGGGCACCATTGGATCGTTATCAAAATGGATAAACTTACGAGTTCGAGGATTGTAATATTCGAGAATACCTGTAAGGGTAACACACCAGATATTTTGCTGACGATCGGTAGTAATTGTCCAGATATTGTTCTCTCTTATAGTATTTGAGTCATTAGGGTTGTAAATATATCTATCAATTTTTCCGTTCGAAGTATGATAACACATCAAACCACCACCGTAAGTCCCCATCCAGATATCGTTGTTATCATCACGAGACATGCAAATAACTGCATTTGATGATAAGCTAGGTTGGCTTTCGGTTGTGAGATAAGTAAATTGACCAGTTTTTCTATTAAAAATATTAACTCCTCCCCCGTCTGTTCCAATCCAAAGATTGCCCTTTTTATCTTCGAGAAATGAGAGAATCGATTTATGATTGAGCCCACCAATACCTATTCCTTTTTGAGATTGAAATAATTTGAAGGCTGTACGATATGCATTAAGCTTAGTGAGTTGTCCGTTAAATGTAGCTAACCAAATATTTTGTGACCTATCCCGAAAGATTCGATATATCGCATCGCTGGATATGCTATATGGATTAGTTGTTTGAAATTTATAATTAGCAATTTCACCCATATTTTCGTCGAGTAACGAAAGCCCCCCTCCATCGGTTCCTACCCAGAATACTCCATTTGGAGATTTCCAAATATGACGTACTAGGTCAAAGGATAGATATTTTTGCTTTTGAGAAGTGGTATACCAGTTGATTCGTCCCGTTTGCTTATTCCACGAAATAATACCAACCCCTCTAGTAGTAAACCAAAAATTATTAGTGGTAGTATCCTCATACCAAAGCTCAATAAAACCGGCCTTTCGTGCTATGTAATCGGGGAAAATGAAATGTTCGAACCGATTTTCTTTCTCAACCCATCGGTGTAATTTTGCATCACCTGTTACAATCCAAATAAATCCATTCTTATCTTCAAATATCGACTGGATAAAATTATCCGTTAGTCCATTGGAGTTATTGGTACTTTCAAATCTATGAAATATAGGGGCTTGACTGGCTACATTATATATTAAATCTAAGTGAGCATAGCACAATCCATTTCGATAGGTACCCACCCATAAACGCTCTTTGGAGTCAATGATCATACAACTGATATCATCTCCCACCAACGATGTTTTATCGACAGAGTTATGATGAAACTGATAAAACCGGTCGAGAAAACGATCGTAACAGTTTAATCCATTATTACAGGCTACCCATAGACGGTTATATTTGTCTTCGACTATGGCCAGCACTCCCTGACCAGATATAGTACTTGAATCGTAACTAATAGAGGGATAATGTTTAAATTTGTATCCATCGTATCGAAAAAGTCCACCCCACGAACCAACCCATAAAAAGCCCCGCGAATCCTGAAAAATAGAGATAGCCGAAGGATCGGTCATACCTCTTATTTGTTCAAACACCAAATCATTAGCCTTCTGAGCATTAGCTCTCAAAGAGCATAATACGACAATCAAACACAAGAAATAAACCCTATATGACAGGAGCCTCACTCCCATGGACTTAGCGATAACACCAACTACGGTAAAGTTATAAATCACAATATTTTACATATAGAGATATATGCTAACGTATTTGTATTATTAATTTTCAAAAATAATCCTTTCCGAAATGAAAAAATAATATTTTGCTAATTTTGTTGCAAACAATAAATCAATACCATTATGGACTCAACAAAACCAATTACTCAGGAAACGTTAAAACTTATCAAAAAGTTTCAGGAAAATGAAATAACAGAATACCACATTTACAATAAGTTATCAGCTATTGAAAAAAATGCTGAGAACAAAGAAATTTTGAAACAAATTGCATTGGAAGAGAAGGCACATTATGAATTTTGGAAGCGCTACACTGGTGAAGATGTCTCTCCTGTTCATAAAAGGATATGGTGGTATTATTGGATTGTTCGCTTATTTGGACTCACATTTGGTATTAAATTGATGGAAAAAGGTGAAACCAAAGCGCAGGACAATTACAACAAAGTTTTATCAGAAATTCCTGAAGTTCAGACACTAATCGACGAAGAAAACGCACATGAAAACAGATTAATCAATTTAATTCAGGAAGAAAAACTCAATTACATTGGTTCTATTGTTTTAGGGTTGAATGATGCTTTAGTAGAACTAACAGGGGCCCTGGCAGGTTTGTCATTTGCTTTACAAAATACACGAGTTATCGCTTTTGCTGGATTTATTACAGGTATTGCTGCTGCTCTTTCGATGGCTGCAGCAGAATTTCTCTCTCAACGTCACGAAGGAGCTGAAGCGCCTATTCGTTCGGCATTTTATACGGGATCGGCATATATTACAACGGTAATTCTACTAATTGCACCATATCTGTTCTTTAGTCATTATTTGGTATGTTTAGCTAGTACAATTATCATTGCCTTGTTAATTATTCTTATTTTCAATTATTACATATCTGTTGCAAAAGATCTTCCCTTCAAAAAAAGGTTTGCAGAAATGGCTGTTATTAGTGTTTCTGTATCGTTAATAACATTTGCATTTAGCGCTCTTGTTAAAACATATTTCAATATTGACATCTAATAACAATAGTAGTAATAAGCCAAAATGATCAAACAAACTGATACAATTAAAAAAGCACTTAAATGATTCCTAAAAAATATATTGTTTTCTAACAATGATTATCTTTGCCCAATTTAAACAAAAAAACAAACCTTAGGATGAAATTCAGTGCTCGAACTATTGCAGCATTTCTCAATGGAGAAATTGTGGGCAACCCCGATGTAGAAGTATCGGATATTTCAAAAATAGAGGAAGGGAAACCAGGAACCCTTTCTTTTCTGGCGAATCCCAAGTATACTAAATACCTGTACGAAACACAGGCCTCTATTGTGCTTGTAAATAAAAGCTTTATCCCCGAAAAAGAAGTATCGGCTACCCTGATTAAAGTTGAAGACGCCTATCAGGCTCTGGCTATGTTGCTGGAAATGTACCAACAATCCAAACCTATCAAAACGGGGATTGAAGAAATGTCGTATATAAGCCCAAAAGCCACTTTGGGAGAAAATGTTTATATCGGTGCCTTTGCCTATATAGCCGATGGTGCTAAAATTGGAAATGGAGTTAAAATATATCCCAATACTTATATTGGCGACAATGTAACAATAGGCGACAACACAATAATTTATGCAGGTGTAAAAATCTATGCCGACTGTCGGATTGGGAAGGAATGTGTTATTCATGCGGGAGCTGTAATTGGAGCAGATGGATTTGGATTTGCACCCAGCAGTGAGAATAACTACAAGAAAATTCCACAGATAGGGATTGTTATCCTTGAAGACTACGTGGAAATTGGAGCCAATACATGTATCGACAGAGCCACTATGGGTTCAACTATTGTTCGTAAAGGAGTTAAGTTAGATAATCTTATACAAATTGCCCATAACGTTGAGGTAGGAGAAAACACAGTAATGGCTGCACAAACAGGAATTGCAGGTTCGACAAAAATTGGGAGTAATTGCATGTTTGGTGGACAAGTGGGTGTTGCAGGTCATATTAGTGTTGCTAACGGTGTTAAACTAGGGGCTCAATGCGGAGTTAATTCTTCTATTATGCAAGAAAATGCCACCCTTATAGGTTCTCCTGCCATGGATTACAAGGAATTTATGAAAAGTTTCGTACTTTTCCGTAATTTCACTAAACTACATCAGCAGATTGGTGTTTTAGAAAAAGAACTAAAAGAACTAAAAGAGCAGATAAAGTAATAATTATCTTATGTAAGTTCCCCATAGGTATAGGATAATGTTTAACGAATTGACGGAGAAAAGCATATATCATGAACAAAACAGTTCATGGACGCAGTTTGGTTACTTCCGTCGTTATAAAAATGTATAACAGATGAAAAAAGAGAACGTAGAAAAACAAAAAACAATTGCCAAAGATATCACCCTGTCGGGTAAAGGGCTTCATACAGGTTTGTTTGTAAACATGGTACTAAAACCAGCCGAAGCAAACCATGGAATAAGGTTTATGCGTATTGATTTGGAAGAAAACCCTGTAGTTCATGCCATTGTTGACAACGTTATCGACACCTCGCGTGGTACAACACTCGACGAAAACGGAGTAAGAGTTGCTACAATAGAACATTTACTTGCCGCGTTAACCGGGCATGGGATTGATAATGTGCTTATTGAACTCGACGGTCCCGAAATACCCATTTTCGATGGAAGTTCAAAGGTAATATACGACGCAATTGCCGAAGCAGGTATCAAAGAACTTGATGCAGATAAGAAATATTTCGAACTTAAGGAACGAGTGGAGTTTGTTGATGTTGATAAAGGAATTGAAATTGTAGCCTTTCCCGACGATCATCTTAGCCTAACGGTTCAAATCGACTACAATTCAAAAGTACTAGGAAATCAATATGCATCTTTAAATGCTATCAGCGATTTTGGGAAAGAAATTGCTCCTTGCAGAACATTTGTTTTCCTACACGAACTGGAACAATTGGTTAAACATAATCTGATAAAGGGAGGCGACGTTGATAATGCAATTGTAATAGTAGATCGCCAAGTCTCGCAAGAAGAGCTCGACAGGCTTTCTGCATTGTTTAACAAACCCAAAGTACAAGTTCAGCCCGAAGGAGTGTTGAACAACATAGAATTACGCTTCAGAAACGAACCGGCTCGTCATAAGCTACTCGATCTTATAGGCGATCTTACCCTTGTAGGTATGCCCATTAAGGCTCGAATTATTGCCTCTCGTCCGGGGCATCATGCAAATACCGAATTTGCCAAATTGCTCAGAAAAATTATAAAAAAAGAGAGCCTAAAACCTGCTGTTCCAGAATATAATCCTAATGCTCAACCTGTGCTCGACATCAACCAGATAATGAAAGTTTTGCCCCATCGGCCTCCATTTTTATTGGTTGATAAAATTATCTATAGAGATGAGAATACTATAGCAGGTGTAAAAAATGTCACCATGAACGAGCCTTTCTTTGTAGGCCACTTCCCGGGTGAACCTGTTATGCCTGGCGTTCTCATTGTAGAAGCCATGGCTCAGTGCGGCGGACTACTGGCACTAAATACTGTTACCGATCCAGAAAACTACCTTACCTATTTTCTAAAAATAGATAAAGTGAAATTCAAAAAGAAAGTTGTTCCAGGAGATACACTCATTTTTAAACTACAATTGATTGAACCCATCCGACGTGGAATTGTAACTATGTGGGGACAAGCCTTTGTAGGAGAAACACTTGTAACAGAAGCCGAATTATGTGCACAAATTGTAAAAGTAAAATAGTATTATAGTTTAACCTTATTATTGAAGAACTATGAATATTCATCCCTTAAGTAATGTTCATCCTGAAGCTCAGATTGGTCAGAACGTAACTATCGAACCCTTTGTAACTATTGAGAAAGATGTTGTAATTGGAGATGGGACATATATTGCAGCTGGCGCAGTCATTCGAAATGGAAGTAGAATTGGTAAAAATTGTAAAATCGACTCCTGTGCCTCAATAGCTGGGCTTCCTCAGGATTTGAAATACAAGGGCGAATACACGACTGTAGAAATTGGTGATAACACTGTAATTCGCGAGTACGTTACCATTAATAAAGGAACTGCTGCTAAGCAAAAAACAGTTGTTGGGAATAATTGTCTTATCATGTCGTACGTGCATATTGCTCACGACTGCCAAATAGGAAATAACGTAATTCTAGCAGGCTATACAGGGCTTGCAGGCGAGGTTGTAATCGACGACTGGGTAATTACAGGAGGCTCAACAATGGTACATCAGTTTGTCCATATTGGATGTCATGCCTTTATTAGCGGCGGTTCACTAGTTCGAAAAGACGTTCCCCCCTATGTTAAAGCTGCACGAGAACCACTTTCATACGTAGGTTTAAATAGTCTAGGCCTTCGCCGTCGTGGTTTCTCAAACGAAACTATTAACACAATACAAGAAATTTATCGATACATATTTCAAAAAGACATGAACATATCACAGGCTCTAGAATACATCGAAACCCACATAGCCCCAATCCCCGAACGAGATGAGATTGTCAGCTTTATTAGAGGATCAAAAAGAGGGATTATGAAAGGCTACGATGCAGCTACAGGTGACGAATGATGTTGCCAAATATTGATAAAAATAGAGGAGGGCAATAAAAACCTTCCTCTTTTTTTTTATTTTATCATAACAACTATAAAAAACCATGCACCTCGATAATTGAGGTGCATGGCCAAAAAACTACTAACTTACTTACTAACTAACTATTACCAGCCTTCATACTGCTTGAGCTTACCTTTGCTAAGATCAATTTCGCGCTGAGGTATGGGGAAGAATTCATGCTTTCCAGGAATGTAATCTATAACATAACCGTCAGCGGCACGAACCATGCCGTCGAGTTTAGCTTCGGCATCGCGCCAGCGAACTAAATCGAAGAAGCGATGTCCTTCAAGAGCTAGTTCGACGCGACGTTCGCGCTTAACCTGATCCAGCGTTACAGTTCCAGTCAAATCGGCAGGAACAGTATTGCCTGGGTCTCCACACATGCGGGCGCGTTTACGAATCATGTTAATATACTGTAAAGCTTTAGCGTTATTGCCTGCCATTACAGCTGCCTCGGCAGCAATGAGTACTACATCGGCATATCTAATGATTTTAGTATTTATAGGAGCTTCGTCCCATGCACCAGTACCGCTTCCTTTAAATTCGGACCATGCAACTTCAAATTTGGCCTGATACATACCCGTTGGAGAATTTTCGTAATTAATACGATACCAACCATCGGCCATATTGATAGAGTCATTAACCTTAGCAACAGGTTGATTAATGGTACCATTGGTTAAGCGTGGATCGTTACGAGAAATGTGAATAGTAGTAAAAAAACGTGGATCGCCAGTTTCAAACTCCTTGGCCAATTCTTCGCGAGGTGTATTAAAGCCCCAATAGCTGGTTTTGGTTTTTGCCCCATTTTTATCGTAATAATAACGAGCTGCCGACCAGTTAATAATAGAAGAACCTCTCGATTGCAGCCAGTTCATACCATCGTTAATGTTCTGAACTTCAAAAACCGATTCGGCCGAATTATCACCCGAGGTGGTGAAGATGAACCGGAAACCATCGACTGGGCCCATAAAAGTGTTGTAACGTTCACCGTCGATACCTACCAGTTTATAAACACCCGAATTAATGACTTCTTCTGCTGTACTCAAAGCTTCACCCCAACGTTCGCGAAGATTAGCAAAGCGTGGATCGGAAGGATAATTTTTCGCATAAGAGGACTCGAAAAGATATATTTTAGCCAGAAGAGCTTGTGCAGCGCCCTTGGTTGCCCGTCCAATATTCTGGGCGTCTCTTGTTAAGGGTAATACGGGTATTGCTTCTTTTAAGTCCTTCTCCATAAAATCGAACAAATTACGCATAGGAGAACGTGACTGTTGATACTCGCTTGCACCTAATACATGATCGACTAGCGGAACTTCGCCAAAAATAATGGTAAGGTAGAAATAATTGAGTGCTCTTAAAAACTTAAGTTCTGCAATACGTTGGTTGATGAGAGCAGGATTTGCCTGAGGATCGACATTTGGAATATTAGGTAACTTATCCAATGCCTTGTTGGCCAACATTATTGCTTTGTAAAGAATACCAAAAGGATTAGGAAATACATCGCTAGTTGGCAAATGAGTTAAACGATCAAGATCCTGATAGATTACAACATCTGTCTGGTCTTCACCCCCTGCATCGGCATCATCGGATGCAATGCTACCAAGAAGCATTTGAATTTGTCTGTCCCAAGTAGTCATATAAGCAAGCTGAGCATATACTGCAGTAACTGCTTGCTCGGCATCGCTTTGTGTCAGGTAAAAGGAAGCTTCATTTTCGGTTGCGATAGGAGCTACATCCACCCATTCGTCCTTACAACTAAAGGTAAATCCTATCAGCATGGAAATAATTATGAATTTATTTATGTATGTTTTCATAGAAAATTGGTTTTAAGGTTAAAAAACTAAATTAGCACCTACTGTTAGTACCCTTGCTTTAGGATATCCACCAATATCAATACCCAAGATTGAAGGATCGCTAAAGTCGTACCGTGCAACTTCGGGATCAAAACCTTTATATTTCGTAATAGTAAATACATTGGTTACAGAGGCATAAATTCTAAACTTTTCGACCTTAATTGCTTTGCTCACCGAAGCTGGTAAAGTATATCCCAACTGAATATTTTTTAACCGTAAATATGAACCATCCTGAATATATAGGTCGGAAACACGAGCATAGTTTTGTGCTCCCATTCGAGGACGATCGTAACTTTCGTTTCCTGGATCGATCGGATTTCCGTTATTGTCGAGAATCAGATTACCCTGCTTGTCTTTAAGTGGGTCACGGTAACGATTAGCAAAATCTGCCATTCTGTTTGCAGGAATAGTATTCCAGTCGTACATAAAACGTCCTGCACCAAAGAGTATTTCGTTTCCATAAACTCCATTGAAGAAAGCAGAGAAATCGAATTGTTTGTAGGTTAGGTTTATCGAGAAGCTGAAAATAAAGGGTGGATTGGGATCGCCGATGAAAGTACGGTCGGCATCGGTAATTTTTCCATCTTTATTATTATCCCTCCAGCGAACGTCACCAGGTTGAGCAGTTGGTAACCAAATAGTATCACCATTTCCACCAATTTGGAAATATACTTCTTTTTTCGATTTAGTATAATATGCCTTAGGATCATCTTTTCGAATAATGCTCTCGACCTGATATCCCCAGAAGCTACCAATAGGATGACCAATTTTCTGAATAGTAACACCCGTTAGTTCGTTGTGAACACTACCCTTAACGACCGAGTCGGTAGCAAGTTCAGTAATTTCGTTCTTTACATAGGTTAAGCTAGCATCGAGATTTAACTTAAAGTCGCCCATCACTTGTTTGTAAGATACGGCAAGCTCAACTCCTCTGTTACGAACACTTCCAAAATTTACCTCAGGTTTGGTATTTCCTCCTTCAGCACTGCTTAGGGTTTGGAATGTACCTGCAATGTAGGTTACATCTTGGTAATTGAGCATTCCGATATTTTTCTTGTTGAAGTAATCGATATTAACCATTAAACGATCTCTGAAAAATCCAAGATCTAACCCAATACCAGAACTACGAACAGTTTCCCAACGGATATCGGGGTTAGGAATTTGAACAGGGCCTGCTCCTATAGAAGATGCGCTGTTGTTGAAGGAGTAATTATATACGTTATTTGGCGTCACTATCTTGGCTAAATATGGCCAACTACTACGAGGAAACTGTCCTGTTTCTCCAAACGAAGCACGAAGTTTACCAAAGCTTATGATATTTGCATCTTTAACTACTTGGAGTTCACTAAATTTAAAACCTCCTGATGCTGAGTAGAAATTCCCAAATCGATAGTTGGGACCAAAGTCTGAATGACCGTCTCTACGAGCATTAAACTGTAACAATAATAAACCAGAGAAATCATAAGTTAAACGACCAAAATAAGACGATGATCTACTTTCGTAACCACCTCCTCGCACTGTTTGAGAATTAGTTGTGTCGTCGAGCGATTTATTAAAATATAACATGTTGGGCAAGGTGCTCTTGAAGTTCTGACGCATACCCTGAATATTATAGCCCCATCCCCGCTTGGCCTCTTGTCCAACCATCAAGCCAATATTATTTTTTCCTAAGCTAAAGTTGTAATTAACAACGTTTTGAACTACCCAGCCAAAATTACGTTGCATATTCTTCTCAAGCTTGGCAATGGTATTCATGTTCGTTGCACTAAAGGTATATTTAGGAGTGAAGTTCTGCATATCGTTTAACCCAACCGACCCTGCAATACGAGGAGAATAGGTTAAGCCTTTAATGAATTGGATAGTAAGACCAGCATTACCACTTACATCGAGATTTTTCGACCAGTAATTACGATTGTCGATATCGACAAATGGGTTATCGACTGTTACAGTATCGCCATTCCATTTTCCATTTTTATAAGGAGGCATATATGGAGGATAAACCAAAGCAGGAAAAACGGGTGTAAAATATATATTGGTATACATCCATTCTTCAAAGCCTTCGGTTTTGGTATTCATGAAGCTTACATTCTGATCAAACTTGACCCTTTCTGTAATTTTTTGCTCAGATTTGATACGGAAGTTGAGTTTTTCGTATGCCGATTTACGAATAATCCCGTCCTGATTGAGGTAGCCACCACTAATATAAAAGTTGGATCTTTCGGTTCCTCCACCAGTCGAGAAATCGTATTGTTGCATTGGAACATTATCTTCAAAAATTAGATCGTTATAATCATAATATTGTAAAGTATCGAGATTTTTACGGAAATAATTCCATAATTTTAGTTCACCTAAAACTCTGTTATAATCGGTCAGACCCATCATAGGTATTTTGCTAGCAGCATTTTGCCAGCCATACGAAGCATTGAAGGTTGTCTGAACTTTGCCTTCTTTCCCTTTTTTTGTTGTAACAATAATAACCCCATTACCACCATTCGAACCATAGATTGCCTGCGAAGCTGCATCTTTTAATACTTCTACCGATTCTATGTCGGCGGGATTGAGCGCATTGAGGTCGCCTCCTGGTATACCATCAATTACAACCAATGGACTACCTCCGTTCACAGAGCTCATACCACGAATCTGGATTGTAACAGAACCACCAGGCATACCCGTATTGGAAACCACATTAACCCCCGCTGCACGTCCTTGAAGTGCCTGGTTAAGGTTTGTAGTAGCTACACCCTGAAAGCTCGAGCCCGACACCGAAGCAACTGCACCCGTAAGGTCGCTCTTTTTCAGTGTTCCATACCCGATAACTACCACCTGATCGAGCTCTCTAACCTCTTCGAACATTGTAACATTAAGGCTCGTTAAGTCTCCAACTTTTAATTCCTGTGTAGCATACCCTACATAAGAAAAAACGAGGACTGTTTCGGGACCGGCCACCTTTATGGTAAATTTACCAGTCAGGTCGGTAACTACACCCGTTGTGGAACCTTTAACTACCACATTAACTCCCGGCAGAGTTTCTCCATTTTTGTCGGTAACTGTACCCGTAACCGTCCGTTCCTGCCCAAAACTGGCAGAAACAATCAGTAGCCCACAAAACATGAGTAGCATACGTTTTGTAGCCCTGCTGAGCCAATTCTCCTTGTAAGTTTTTTGTTTCATACATTAATGGTTTTTAATGATTAATAGTGCTAGTAGTTGCAATAAACTAAAGCTTAAAATGCAAATTCAAAACTATGTGCTATTTTTTCCATTTAGGGAGAAAATTCTGTCATAAATTTCGTAAAAATCGAGAAAATTCAACACTTTAATTCTACCTTAAGCGTATTTTATACGCTAAGATACAGCCATATATCATTTTAATTATTTTGACAGAAATTTCTACTTCTTAGCATTATCCAAACAATGGAAAGTGACTATTTCATTATTTACTTTGGTAAACTTTTGAATGAAAAAATATGAGAAGATTTGTAACAATGATTAAATGCAAGAGAAGAAGGTTTGAACTATTACTTTTGAGTATTTTGTTTTTATTAAATTCATGTATGCCCAGATCGGAACGAGACAAGTTCCAATCAGATCAGGTCTCTATTGCAGAAATTTATAAACAGTATTTTGATATTGGAACAGCTGTTTCGATTAGGGGATTGACGAATGAGACTGAACCAATCTTAAGAATGCATTTTAATAGTATTACCTGCGAAAACGAGATGAAACCAGCCGAAATACATCCTAAAGAAAATGTATACCGCTTTGAGCGAGCCGACTCGATTGTAAACTATGCCATACGAACAGGCAAAAAAATAAGAGGCCATTGCCTCGTTTGGCATGAACAAGTGCCTCAATGGTTTTTTGAAGATGAGGGGAAGCCAGCATCGAAGAGTTTACTTTTAAAACGAATGAAAGAACACATTACAACAGTGGTCTCGCATTATAAAGGATTAGTTTATTGTTGGGATGTAATAAATGAAGCAGTTGACGATGATAGCACACGTTTGTATAGACCTACTTTATGGTATCAGATTGCAGGAGAGGAGTTTATAGAAAAAGCCTTCGAATACGCCCATGAGGCCGATCCTGACGCATTGCTTTTTTATAACGACTACAATTCGGAACGACCTGAAAAAAGGGAACGCATTTACACACTCCTCAAAAATCTTAAAGAGAAAAACGTGCCAATTCACGGCGTTGGGCTACAAGGACATTGGTCAATATATGAACCTTCAAAAAAGAACCTTGAAGATGCAATACAACGATTTGCTTCTTTAGGACTCATCATTCATATAACCGAACTTGATATTTCGCTATATCCGTGGGAAAAAATGCCCAGAAAAATGTTTCCTGGTGAAAATGATTCACTTACAGCAGAGCTTGAGCAACGATTCAATGAGCAATACCTAATGGTGTTTGAACAATTTCTTAAATACAGAGACGTAATAAAAAGCGTGACTTTTTGGGGTATAAGTGATAAATATAGTTGGCTAAACAACTATCCGGTGTTGCACCGCAGAAATTATCCATTACTTTTTGATCGTCAAATGAAACCTAAGGCAGTATTTTATCAGTTACTAGAACTTCCTGGCAGGAGTGAGTAGTATGCAATGGTTAGTAGTTTTTAGTTAGGTTGGTTAGTAGGTTGAGTACAATCCGATAAAATTATCGGATTGTACTATTTTTTGACAGACAAAATTTTTGGTTTTACAAAAATAATTTATCTTTGCGCTCGCAATAAAAGCAGGTTCAATTTATAACAGAAAAAAACAATACCGATGAAGCGTACCTATCAACCATCGAACAGAAAAAGAAAAAATAAACACGGTTTTCGTGAACGTATGTCGACTGCCAATGGGAGAAAAGTATTATCACGTCGCAGAGCTAAAGGCCGTTATAAACTTACCGTTTCTGACGAACACAAGCACAAAGCATAGTAACCACTTACAGCAAACATATAAAGGCTGTTCGGTTCCCGAGCGGCCTTTTGTTGTTTAAATGCTAAAATATGCCATCTTATCAATACGAACCCGAGACAGCAGTTCTGGTTGGAGTTATTACTCCCGACCAAACCGAACAACAAGTCCAGGAACATCTGGACGAATTGGCTTTCCTTGCCGATACTGCTGGTGCTATTGTAAAAAAACAGTTTGTACAACGTATCGAAACACCTAATCCTCGCACATTTATTGGTCAGGGAAAAATC
>JAOAFU010000093.1 GCA_026416115.1 Bacteroidales bacterium
TTTCACTAACCCTTCTCAGGGCGGCATCAACAATTCTTCAAAGGTGGTAAAAATTTATAAGCCATCTGGTTTGGGAAGTGCCTCTTTAGGATATCAGGTTGTGTTTGATTCTTTAAAACTTCAGTTGTATCCTGTTTTAAAGGTGAAGTATCTTTCGGCAACAGCAGTAAAGGTTCAACCTTACTTAATAACTTCGAGCGGAGTGGAGCAGGAAATTCCATACACACGTGGCGATGGTGTCTTGGCTGGACAAGAAAATAGCTGGGTTGAGTATGTGCTTGATCTTACAAAGTATCTCAAAGTTCAACGATATAAAGCGCTTAAATTTTACATTGGAAAAGGCGATAATGCCGAAGCAACTGTTTACATCGACGATATCCGTTTAAGCCAACTGTCCAATACCGATTCCATTGTGGTTACCTCCGAAACTTTTGGTATTGCCGATTGTCGTCAACGTGGAGCAGGTGGACTAAATCCTCCTTTAAATTATCCCGTCGATACCTTTACAGTAGTCCATCCAAGTAACGATGCTGCAGGTGTATACGGAAATGATACCTGGTATGCAAAAACATTGTACGACAATTTACCCGCCGGACAATATGTATTTACCACTCAGAATGGTCGATGGGCAGATCGTTTTTCATTCTGGGCAAGTTCTGTATTACATCAAAATGCTGCTTTTGTAAATACTTATCCTAATCCTACGGTTACATATACATCAAATCCCAACAAACAAAGCAACGCTATTCTTATTGCTCCTACCGGCAGGTATACTTTCGGATGGGACTCTTTGAGACTCGATAATATCGACATTCGTGGCTGCAAAAATCTAAAACTCGGATTCGGTCTCTTATTCAGAGATAATTGGAAGGGTGCAAGGAACCTATTCGTAGTATATAGGGTCGATGGTGGCAATTGGGTCAAAATCGATACCTCGACATACCGAAATTTCAACCCTGCTGGTAATACTGGCAAGTGGATGTGGGTAACTGCCGACTTTCCGACAAGTGTTAAAGGTAATAAGCTCGATGTGTTGGTTCACTGTCTAACTACTAACGATGGTGTTCGTTTCATGTTCGACGACCTTACCATTTCAAGTAATTATGTCAAAGCTGAGTCGATTACTGTTTCTTCTCCAAGCGATAAGGTTACAGTAAATAAAACTTTACAAATGACCGCAAGCGTTGGCCCCGATGATGTATATGATAATAGTGTAACCTGGAGTGTTAATAACATAACAGGATCGGCCGTTATTGACCCGGCAAGCGGTTTGTTAAAAGGTACTTCTGTTGGTACTGTTGAGGTAGTTGCTACTGCCAATGATGGAAGTGGAGTTAAAGGTTCTAAAATAATTACTGTTGGACCAACAGTATCGAATATCAATATATATAGTGTTAACGGCAGTGATTCTATCAATGTTGTCGCTGGTACACTACAATTGAGTTATACGGTTACTCCTTCCGACGCTCCCGATACTACGGTAACCTGGTCGGTATATAACTTAGATGGTAAAGCTAACATTAATCAGAGTGGAGTGGTTAAGGCCGTCTCCGATGGTATAGTATATGCCATTGCTACTGCAAACGATGGTGGTATGGCCGTCGATTCGTTCCGTATATATATCACGAATCAGGTTAAACCTACGTCAATTATTATTTCAGGGCCCGATAGTATCAAGGTTAACGATGGATCTATCACATTAACGGCCGAGGTATTACCCGATTCTGCATCGAATAAGGATGTTATTTGGAGTATTGATAAACCAAATCTTGCATCGATTAAGAATGGTATTGTTACAGCATTGAGAAATGGTACTGTTGTTGTAAAAGCAACTGCCGAAGCCGATCCTAATGTCTTTGCCGAAAAAACTATCGTAATTGTCAATCAGGTGGTTGAGTTAGTTAAGGTTAAGATTAAAACTGATGGTAACAGTACTTCTGTTTCAGTCAATAAAGGTACTTTGCAATGTAGCTACGATTTAACTCCAGCCGATGCCGAAGTTACCTCTGTTAGCTGGTCGGTAAGCAATTCTGCTGTCGGTTCTATCAATAGCACTGGTTTATTTACAGCTCGGAGCAATGGCACTGTATGGGTTACTGTAAATGTTAATGGATTGAAGGATTCGGTACAACTCATTACAAGCAACCAGATAGTACTGGTAGAGCAAATAGCCTTGAGCTCAGCTACTGGAATCGATTCAATAACCAAGAAGAATGGTTCGTTGAAGATTGTTGCTACTGTCAATCCTGCCGATGCTACCGATAAGACTGTTACATGGTCTTCTTCCGATACAACAGTTGCAATAGTTAATCAGTATGGATTTGTTTTTGCCCGTGCTAATGGAAGCGTGGTGATAACCGCTACAGCCAACGATGGAAGCAATGTAAGTGCTAGCATTACAATTCATATTATAAATCAACCTACAGCTATCCCAACAACGGGTGTTAAAGAATTTGCTATATATCCTAATCCTGCAATGAATTACATTACCATTGCTAACCATCAAAAAGTATCGAAGATCGATTTCGTCGCTATCGATGGACGCTTGATAATGTCATTGAACAAAATACAATCTGGTGTTATCGATATCTCGAATTTACCAAGCGGTCTATACACCCTTAAGGTATATTCGAACGATAATTCGATCAATACCATTAAACTTATGAAGAAGTAGCAGTGTTTTTAGTAAAAAGAGGCTGTCTCAGGAGATTACCCTTCGGGGCCATCATGATGATGGCCTCTTTTTTTTAATGTAACTGTTTGAAATAAATTCAATGGTACTCTCTATACGTTTTGCGTTAATTTATTCTTTTTAAAGTAACAATAACTCGCCATTTTTAGGAACGTTTCTGGAGTTTTAGCTAATTTTACCTAAAACTTTACATGCAAATTGCGAGAAAAATTAATAAGATTGGAACACTTCTCGTTTTATTTCTCTTCGCTAATGGTTATAAAGTTAAAGCAGATGAAACGAGATGTAAAAACATTTTTCTTGTTCGACAAAGTTGGCATGCTGCATTAGTAATGCCTAGCCATGATTTGAAAAATTATTTATCAAAACTTCCCAATCATTTTTTTCATTATCAATACATTGAAATTAGCTGGGGGGATCTTGATTTTTTTACGGCCAGCAAACCAACCGTTTGGCAAGGCATTAAAGCTGTTTTATTTCCTACAAATTCGGTTATCCTCGTTCAAGCCTATAATACCCATCCGTCTTTGATTTTTCCTCTCGGTTACGTATTTGAATTTAAAATTTCCGAGAACGACTATAGACTCTTGTTAGCGTATATCGAAAAAAGCTTTAAAACCGACACCAATAATTCGATTTTACACCTCTCCTCATCAACTTGCGTTCCATATAGCTGTTTTTATCATTCTGTCGATAAATATCATTTATTTAATACCTGCAATATGTGGATAGCCCGAGGCCTTAGAAAAGGGGGCTTAGATGTATGTGTTTGGTTGTCGATGTTTCCTAAAGGATTAATAAAACAAACCCAAAAAGCTCAGAAAAAGTATAAGTATAATTGTGGTAAATAAAGCTTAGAATTTTACCACAAAATCAACATAAGGTATACCAATGATAAGGTATTGAGCAATTTCTTTCTCGTTATAAAAGGCAAGGTCAATAGCTATTTTTTCGCCAAAAAAACGAACACCATAAGAGAAAACCGCTTTATAACCATCTGCAGGAATAATCCAATTTTCTGTTACAAGTCCAACCTTTCTCGATACGCGTTTCATTCCCGAGATAGTTATTACAGGTCGTTTGGCCAGCTCTTCGCCTATAAATCCCCAACCCAAGCCCATGGTTACATTGTTGTCGGTATTACCATAGGTAGCAATGCTGTAAAGTATTCCCATATTTCCTTCACTAATAGGAAT
>JAOAFU010000167.1 GCA_026416115.1 Bacteroidales bacterium
CCAGGTGCAAGACTTGAAGTGTTAATCTGTATATTTTCGTTGCTAAACGTACCACTCCAGACCAACCGTCCTTGCATATCGATAAGGCTTACTTTAGTCGAATTGTCGATTCGATTAGCAAGTTTTACCTGAACAAAGCCGCTGTTTGAAGGGTTTGGATAAAGATTTACAGTAAATTCGGCAGAAGTTTCTGGATTTGAAACCGCAGTTTCTACTTTTTCATTCAGACTCATATTGGCCGAATATACCCTTACATAGTCGATTTCGTAAGTTGCAGGGAATGGTGTTGAAGCATTGGGAGCCCCAGGCCAGTTACCCCCTACTGCAAGATTAAGGATAAAGAAGAAGGGACGGTGGAATTCTTCGGTACTGTTGATGTTATTTTGGATGTTAGCCACATGATACTGAACACCGTCGACATACCAACGAATGTTGTTTGAGCTCCAGTTGATGGAATATACGTGCCAGTTCTGTGGTGTAGTAGAGGTCGATCCAGTGTACGACGCATATCCGCTAGGTCCATTCCAATGAATAGTGCCATGTACAGTATTTTCAGAATTTACGTGTTCCATAATATCAATTTCGCCGCAGGCAGGCCATCCTACCGATGAGAAATTTGCTCCCAACATCCAGAATGCAGGCCATAAACCCTGTCCCATTGGAACTCTTAACCTGGCCTGAATATTACCATACTGTACAGAGTACTTGCCTTGAGTTTTAATGCGAGCTGAAGTATATTGATAACCGCCATAGCTTTCGCGTTTAGCAATAATCTTAAGAGTGCCGCCAGATACGGTCGTATTGGCAGTGCCATCGCGGTAGTATTGTAGTTCGTTGTTGCCCCAACCACCTCCACCTATTTCGTAGGTCCAGAAGGCTGTATTGAGGCTAGTTCCATTAAATTCGTCGCTCCACAGTAATGAAGAGGATGAAGTTTGTTGATAAATCTTAATCCAGTTAATATTCCAACCTCCGGTAACAGCAAAAATTCCAAAATTGTAAGTACCCGCATTAATGCTAACGGTTTGACTAACTGTAGTCCATGTTTGCCAACCACCAGTAGCTGGTATGCTTACTTGTCCTAAAACAATACTACCGGCGTTTAGGTCGCTCGAGAGTGTCCCTCCATTTATGCTGGCTACACGGTACTCGATTCGGTATGTTCCTGTGGTTGGAAAATTAATACCGTTATAGGCCATCCAGTCGCCTGCATCAATCCAACCAACATTTAACCCTCCCTCCGAACAGGGCTCGGTTTGTACACCACTCATGGCCGAATAACTCTCTGCTTCGATAGTCCGAAGCTGAGCATAAAGGGAAGTCATGTATAACATACAACTTCCTAAGATTAAAAAAATAGATTTTTTCATAGTTTAATAATTTATGGGTTAATAATTGAAAGAGCTTCATTGCCATACAAATGTGCCTGCCGAATTTGCTGGTAGGTTAACTACTACACGGCTTCCTGCATGAACTATATTAAATGTTTTAGCCGATGTGCTGGTATTGTACACAACTACCACTTTATTACTTCCACTAACAAAAGCTACGTTTACCAACTGTCCATCGGTGGTTGTCGACTGGATTCTTTGAGCATTAGGACGGACAAATTTCGACAGATGTGCACAGATGTAGTAAGATACATTTCGCGTGTAAGAAGTGCTATTATTGATTGTAATTGCTCCGAGACAAACGTTGCATCCTCCAGGTGTGCGCGGACCATAGCTGGTATTGGTGGCTAAATTCCACTCGAGTGCTATTTTGGCCCAATTATTCGGAGCTCCAATCATTACATTTTGCATGTGCCATGGAAAATCGCCCGAAAAGCTTCCTGTAGATGAGGTATACTGTTCGGTGAAATATACATTTTTCCCTGTTGCATTTTTTACTGTGGTAAGCGCACTGATCGAACCCGCGTATAGATGAAAAGCAGCACCATCGACATATGAACTATTATTGCAAACATAAGTGGGGTATTCGGTATTGTCGCAGTTATGATCGTAGGCTATAATAAGTGTCGAATAGCCAGCATTTCGGAGTGTTGGGCCAAGATATGAATTGATAAAAGTGACCTGTTGTTCTTTTGTCATGGTCATACTGGGCTCGTTACCTCCATGAAGAGGTTCGTTTTGCGGAGTTATGGCCCATATGTTGATTCCTTGTGCTTGCATGGCATCGAGATATCGTTTGAAGTAATTTGCATAAGCCTGATAGTAGCAGGTCATAAGTTCGCCACCAATCCAGGCTTGATTACTCTTCATCCATCGAGGTGCTGTCCAGGGTGTAGCCAAAATTTTGATCGTGGAATTTATTGCCAATGCTTTTTTAAGTATTGGAATTAAATAGGTAAGATCGGGACCATTGAGGCTGAATATGGCTGCTTCGACGCTAAATGT
Organism: Bacteroidales bacterium; assembly: GCA_026416115.1. Lineage (GTDB taxonomy): Bacteria > Bacteroidota > Bacteroidia > Bacteroidales > DTGW01 > JAKPGM01. The sequence continues at coordinate 2,397 of JAOAFU010000167.1, forward strand.
TTCCCACCCCGAAGCACTCGCCCGATTGCAGTTCATAGAGGTAGTGCCGTTCTCCGAGCATACGAAAAAGTTGTTACCGCTGCACTTTAACTGCACCTGTCCTGCCGTAGGCGCAATCCACGAAAATTTTTCCAATGAACCGATTGACGTAGCATTACAGTACATAGGGCTTGTTCCCGATACATATTTCCCATTGCTGCCACGTAAAGCTATAAGTCCGCCGCCAGCATCGACCACTTCGAATGTTTCCCACGATGAAGCACTACTTCGATCGCAAATCATTGCGCTGGTGCCATCGTTCGAACATACATATTTACCATTGATTGCACCTTTGAGTCGGATAAAGGCACCAACAGGGGCCGTGTTACCACTATAAGTTGTCATTTCCTGGTACGAGTAGGACGATGAACTTAAATCCGATGCACCAATACTAATACGAAGCACCGAGATGCCAATTCCATTTGTACTAAATAGTTCATTTAATAAGGTGCTTTGTGTTGTCGATGATAAGCTGCTAATTACTTCTGCACTTCCCTCTGTTAATGTAAAACCAAAGCCATCCATTGT
>JAOAFU010000197.1 GCA_026416115.1 Bacteroidales bacterium
TATTGAACAAGCTTTTCCTGAAAGGAAGATTTATGATATCGACTGTTCAAAAATCGTAGTCGGTTTAGGTACTCTTCATTGTCTAAGCCAACAAGAACCCATATCATAAAAATACCCCCTGCTGCATTTACAACAGGGGGACTCAACCTACAACTTATGTAACAACATCGAAAATTTCTAAAGTAGACTCTTATGGATGAGTTTAATGGTTGATATGCACTTGATCAAGCTCAAAACATTTCATCATCGAAAAATTCTAAAGCTTATTGTAAACTACAGAGAAATAACTACTCAATGAGAAACTTGTAGCCGTTGGATTTTGAGCCCAGCTTGGGGTTACCATATTCATATTTCCACCGTCTCCATTCCAACACCATCCGAGAACTGTCCAACCTTTGCTTTTGGCGTAATCGACAACGGCCGACCAATCGCATCCTCCAGTACATCCCCCATTTCCAAATTCACCAATGATACAAGGCCTGCCCGTTGAGGCGAGGTCGTCGATATCGGAGATATTCAACCATCGATTTTTAGCCTGATTCCATGCACAAGGATATACATGAAGCGAAAGCACAATTTTTGTATCGTTTATCTTTACTCCACCCGTATTGTAGCCTTTTACAGCAGCAGCCAGAGTAGCACTTTCTTGTCCCCAGCCGGGAGCATCGATAATTATATACCCGCTGTAAACTTGCCGTACAATTGCAATGGCCTCGTTATAGTATTGTGCCACTGTGGCAGCACTGATACTATGACTCCCCCATTCATTCATAAGATTGATTGTAAAAGCCCCATTTGCAGCCAAAGAGGCATAATTAGCCTTCCACCAATTTGCAGCAGCTATCAGTTCGCTCTTACTATCGGTACCCAAAACTGAAGCTTTATGATAAGTACAGATCAAATTAAAACCCGCCGATTTAAGTTCTTTTATCCACGACTTGGCTTGATTGACCTTATCGGGTTCAATCTCGATACGTACAGTTTTGATTTTGGTCTGTTGTTTCATCAAGCTTGTCCCCAGGTTGGGATACCCATTGTTGTAATACGAGGGTTGAATATTTACACCATTACCCCAACCATTCGTTAACTTTAGATGAGATGCAGAAGATTTTAAGACTTCATCGTCGGAACGATTGCAAGAGCTCAACAAGGTTAGTAGCAGCAGTAATACTCCTGTACTTTTCCACAAAAATGTGGAAAAAACAATTTTAGTTTTCATAGCTTTTAGTTTTAATTGGTTAGTATTAGTTAACGCAGTGTAAAACTAACACTAAGCTTGCTATATGACAGAAAATCATGAAAATATCAAAGGGGTAATTGTAAATCTAGGGTTTAATTCCGTAAATAAAAGGAGGATATTTGTATTAAATAATCACCCTATTTAGGTTAAAAATAAGAATACTAATTATACATATAGCACTATCAGTATTAAAAAAACGAGCTGCAATTGTTGTCATAGATAAAAATTCATCAAATTCACGAAGGAAAAAAATTTTTATCGAACAATAAGTAGATGAAAAATTTTTGAAGCACTATAATTTTGATGATAAATATCATTCAAAAAAAATATTCGTAATAATAGTATAAGAATCCAACTAAGCAGGTCAGATATTGTCGAAATTACAATTATTTGAACAAACCGATAGAAAATCTATAACTTTTTTCTATACATTTGTCATTCTTTTTTTTGCATATTTTTGTGCAATTCCAATAAAGTTTGGACATGGATTATACTACTAACTACGCTGCTGCGAAACATTTAGTTGCTGTCGATTGCATTGTTTTTGGTTTTGACAACGAAGACCTAAAGATACTTTTAGTACGTAGGCCTATAGAGCCACAAAAAGGCGACTGGTCGCTAATGGGAGGCTTTGTTCAACAAGGTGAGAGTCTCGACGATGCTTCGAAACGTGTATTGTATACCCTTACAGGATTGACAGATGTATATTTAGAACAACTTTATACATTCGGCGATGTTCATCGAGATCCAGTCGATCGGGTTATATCGGTTGCGTATTATGCACTAATCAAAATTAATGATTACGATAGAGAAATTGTACGCCGTAATGGGGCCCAGTGGTTTAAGGTATCAAACTATCCCAGGCTCATTTTTGATCACGACCAGATGGTACAAACCGCTATTTCCAAATTAAGACGAAAATGCCGAACACAACCAATTGGGTTTGAGTTATTACCCGAAAAATTTACAATTCCTCAACTCCAAAGCCTATACGAGGCTATTTTGATGCAACCGCTCGACAAGCGTAATTTTAGGAAAAAAATTCTTTCGATGAATTTGCTGGATAAGCTCGATGAAAAAGACAAGGAAAATTCGAAAAAAGGAGCATACCTTTATCGCTTTAATCGAGAAAAATACGAGACACTAACGAGCAATGGCTTTAGTTTTGAGATATAATAATTTTGTTTAACTAACTTACTTACTGGAAATTATGGAGATGACATTTCAATTGGCTTGGATAGATTATCTGGTAATGATAATCTATTTTGCATTTGTTCTGGGCATAGGATGGGCCTTGAAAAAATTTATGAAAGGCGCCAATGCTTTTCTTGAGGCAGGTCGATCAATGCCGGCATGGGTAGCAGGGTTAGCATTTATTTCAACCAATCTTGGCGCCCTGGAGGTAATGGGTATGGCTGGTAGTGGTGCCAAATATGGCATGCTCACAACCCACTTTTACTGGGTAGGAGCTATCCCTGCCATGGTTTTCCTTGCTCTTTTTATGATGCCTTTTTATTATGGATCGAAGGCCCGTTCGGTACCTGAATACCTTAAACTCAGGTACGATGAAAAAACACGCGGACTTAATGCCATACTTTTTGCTGTAATGACAGTTCTCTCGTCAGGTATTTCGATGTATGCCCTGGCAATTCTCATGGAAAAGGTTTTGGGATGGAATTTCCATATCAGCCTTATATTGTCGGCTGTGATTGTACTTGCCTATACCTATCTTGGCGGTCTATCATCTGCTATTTATAACGAGGTTCTTCAATTTTTCATCATTGTTATAGGTTTGTTGCCAGTGGTTTTTTTAAGCTTACATCATGTTGGAGGATGGTCGGGGCTGAAAGAAAGCTTAGGTAATGTAGCAACATCAAACGGTTTTGCTCCCGATGCATACACCAGCATGTGGAAGTATACGGGGACAGCAACTGGAAATCCCTTAGGAGTTGAGTGGTATGGTATACTTGCAGGATTAGGATTTGTTCTCTCATTCGGCTACTGGTGTACAAACTTCCTAATTGTACAGCGAGCTATGGCCGCTGAGTCGACAGTTGCTGCTCGTAATACCCCCCTCATTGGTGCTATTCCTAAAATGTTTGTTCCTTTTCTGATTATTGTCCCGGGGATGGTTGCGCTTGCATTGATGAACGACCCATCGGCCAATTTTGCACTTCCAAAAAATGAAGCAGGACAACCTATTTACGACTATACCATTATTGCTCTTTTAAAACAATATCTACCCGCTGGTGTTCTTGGTTTAGGTATCACTGCACTTTTGGCTTCATTTATGTCGGGTATGGCTGGAAATATCTCGGCGTTCAACACGGTATGGACATACGACATTTATCAAAGTTACATTCGTCCTGCATCCAATGACAAAGAAGCTGACGAAAAACACTACCTAAAAGTAGGACGTCTGGCAACTATTTTTGGTGTCCTGGTTAGTATTGCAGCTGCATACCTGGCCAGTATGTTTGGGAATATTATGGATTTCCTTCAAACCATATTCTCAATGATTAACGCACCGCTATTTGCAGTTATTTTCTTAGGTATGTTCTGGAAAAGAGCTACAGGGCATGCTGCCTTTACTGGACTATTGGCGGGATTTCTTATTGCTCTCCTCCACCATGGGCTAACAGCACCAGCTGGAGCTAACACATTAGTGAAAGGAGGTTGGATAACCGTCCTTCATGTTTATCCTGTTGAAATGGCCCAGAATTTCTGGACAGCAATTTTTGCCTTTAGCACCAGTGCCATTATTACCGTAGTGCTCTCTTTGCTAACACCAAAAGTTAAAACCGATGAGGAACTAGTTGGACTTGTATATTCGCTTACACCCAAACTGAAAGAAGAAAATGTACCCTGGTACAAACGCTCCTCTTCTTTGGCTATTCTAGTTATTTTACTGGTAATTATACTCACAATTCTATTCTGGTAATTATTAAAAATAAACACTATGGGATTAGATATTAAATATCCGATCGGACTGATGTTCACCCTTATGGGCATTATACTTACAATTTATGGTTTAGCTACCATGTCGGACGTAACAATGTACCAAAAATCTTTTAATATTAACATCAATCTCTGGTCGGGCATAGGTATGCTCATATTTGGGCTTATTATGCTAGCATTGGTTAAGAAAAAGAAAAAAGAAGAATAATCAGAGTCAAAAATTAAACTTAAAGCCCCACTATTTGTAATAGTGGGGCTTGGTATTTTCTATCTTGAATTTGCTCTTTATACACCCTACTTGAAAAAACTAGCCAACCATTTAAGCAAACCCAAAATTGTCAGATAGAAATAATTTCTGATGACCGCCATTAATAAAAACACGTATTAATAATTGTATATATAGACAAATAGAGAATGCATTTAAAAATATAATAGGCTTCTCATTGGTGTAATGAAAATTATCCCAGAAAACAATTATGTTTAGCTTATGCGCACACCAAATAATTCTGCATTTCCTTGATCAATTTTAGAATTATCCGAACAAAGCCTCGTAGAAGCCAGTTTGGATAAGCCATGTAAAGATCCGAAAGGAACAAAACACGTATAGGAAAGTTCTAATATTAGCCCCGTAAGGATTAACTTTTGATAAAAGATACAAAATCGCCCACCAATCCCAATTCCAGTGAGGAAGACTTACTCTTTTTAAAATAATTGACAGGATTAAATTAATAAAAAAGCATATGCAGATATCCAAACTATTTCACACAGTAACGAAAAAAGGTCCGGCAGACTTAGCTGGCAACCGGACCCTCGTTTATAGTTTTCTATCGGATAATAAGCTTATCAGTAAATTGTCGGTTGTCCTCTGTAAATGCTTTAACCAGATACAATCCTTTTGGCCAATTCATCAGATTGACTGTATAGCTTTTCTGGTTTGGAGAAGCTTGGTAAAAAATTTTGCCCGTCACGTCGGAGATGATCAGCCTTTTTACTACAAGCGGCGAACCAATATTGAGTAAACCCGAAGACATAGTTAACCTAAATTTCATGTTCAACATACTGGCAGCAGAAGGTTTTTCGGGCTCTGGATCGGGCTGTGGATGAACTACTGGATTTGTTGGTCCCTTATTATCTATAGAAAAAAAGATATCGTCGAAAGCAATATTAGAAATAGAACCACCAATAGCGGCAAAAGGAATTGATACCGACGATAAATCGAGCCCTTGAGCAACTAAATCGGAAACTGGGATAACAATTTTATGCCATGTCCCATCGCGCTTGAAATTCTGAGGCCCCCCATTTTGAACAAAAGTTATTTTGGCTTCGGTTTTATTAGCCCCATAGACATGTATCGAGAACTCGTCTTTGGCAGAAGTTTTGACTGAAAAAATCAGATAACCACTGTTAAAATGGGTTAATGACACAGCACTATCGTCGTGAATTCCAAAACCCCACCAACCTTTTCCCGTCGAACGGAAAGCTAAGCACCCTTCCCCTTCATATGGGTCGGTAATAAGTCCCGACAAAGTTCCTTCCCAAATGTAAACATGACCTCGAGCATCATCTATTGGTAAACGCGCCAAAATATTCGGGTTATCGCTAAAAATGCCGTAGTAATTACTAACCACATCCTGAGCAACCATGTGGACAGAAAACGTAGAAATTACAAGAAAAAAATTAAAACATTTTCTCATAATGAAACTAAATTTTCTCATTCGACAAGTTAAATCATTGAGCAATTCCAATGTCGGCCATTTGCCGATAATTTTAGATAGGCTTATTTCTCTCATAACGTTACATTTTAGTGTTTCGGCAAATCTGTTGAGAAAAATCAAAAATTAACTCATTGGGTATACTCAATTAAATACTATACTAATACTTATTTTATACGCAAATCCTATAGCGAATCTTGCAACATGCTGATAAATAGCAAATTATAGAGAATGTACATTTCTAAACCTAATGAAAACCAAATACGATAAATAAAAATGAGAGCTTATTAGAAGATAAATATAAATTTGTAGCATAGAAAAGCATTTCCATGAAACTTTCAATTATTATCGTAAATTACAATGTAAAGTATTTTCTTGAACAATGCCTTTATTCCGTTAAGGAGGCGATTAGAGGAATAGAAGCCGAGGTTTTCGTCGTCGATAATCATTCGGTCGATAGCTCGTGTACAATGATAAGGGAAAAGTTTCCCTGGGTCCACTTAATTGCAAATCAGGAAAATGTTGGATTTTCAAGAGCTAACAATCAAGCCATACAGATGTCGAAAGGGGAATACGTTCTCCTACTCAACCCCGACACTTTAGTACAAGAAGATACATTTACCCGATGCATTAATTTTATGGATCAACATCCAGAAGCTGGAGCATTGGGCGTAAAAATGATTGATGGCAAAGGTCATTTTCTTCCTGAATCGAAAAGAGCCTTACCGACTCCCTGGGTAGCTTTCTATAAAATTTTTGGTTTATCACGTCTGTTTCCTAAATCACGAACCTTTGGAAAATACCATCTTACGTATCTCGATCCAAACCAGATTCACGAGGTCGAAATACTTTCGGGCGCTTTTATGTTAATTAGACGAAAAGTGTTAGACGAAATTGGTCTTCTGGACGAAACCTTTTTTATGTATGGCGAGGATATAGATCTTTCGTATCGAATCATAAAAGCTGGTTATAAGAACTACTATTTTCCTCAAACTTCAATTATCCATTATAAAGGCGAAAGTACAAAAAAAGGAAGTCTGAATTATGTATTGGTTTTCTATCAGGCAATGATCATTTTTGCCCAAAAGCATTTTACCCAAAACTCCAGTTATCGATACCTTACCTTTTTTATTCGAATGGCTATATACCTACGAGCCTTTTTATCGATGCTGAAAAGGATTGTAATGGCAATGTTTTTGCCTGTAATGGATATATTAATAATTTTTGCTGGATACCTATTTCTTAAACCTCTTTCCGAATCGATAAAGTTTGAAGAAGGAATACATTATCCCTCATTTTACCTAACCATTATAGTGCCGTGCTACATTCTGATTTGGTTTCTTTCGATGCTATTTGCAGGGGTTTACGACAAGCCCTATCGACTCGACAAAGTAGTCAGAGGGATAGGAGTTGGTACGGTTATTATTTTAGCTATTTATGCTCTTCTTCCCGAAGGACTTCGATACTCGAGGCTATTAATAGTTTCTGGTGCCGTTTGGAGCTTATTCTCACTCACACTTTTCCGTTACTTACTTCATCTAAGTGGTATAAAGGCCTTTCAGCTATTTAATGCAAAAAGAAAAAAAGTAATCGTTGTTGGAAGCAAAGAAGAATACGAACGTATTCGACAATTATTGTCTCAAACTCTCATAAACATCGAGATATTGGGATTTGTCTCTTCCGAATTAGAAAACGATAGGGATGAACTAGGAACCGTTAACCAACTTAGCGATATAGTTCAAGTTTATGGGGTGGACGAAATAATTTTTTCGGGTAAGGATTTAAGCTCACAGCAAATCATTCATCACATGATTCATTTAAAGCCTTCGGGACTGGAGTATAAGATTGCGCCTCCAGAAGGCATGTCGGTTATTGGGAGCAACTCGATCAATACTGCAGGCGATCTATATCTGGTGCAAATTAACACCATAAATATGCCTACCTCCCGACGTTTAAAGCGTCTTTTCGATTTGATTGCTTCTATCTTATTGCTTCTGTCATATCCTTTTATTTTTCTTTTATACAGAAACAAGATTCAATTATTAAAAAATATAACAAATGTTCTTCTTGGCAAACGTACGTGGGTTGGATACTGGCAAGACACAAAAGGCTATCCTTTTGCTGCGGACGATTTGCCCCCAATTAAAAAGGGGATACTTTCTCCTGCCGACGGTATCAAAAGGCAGGGACTAAGTCCCGAAATGATGGCCAAACTCAATGTATTCTATGCAAAAGACTATAAATTTGTAAATGATTTTAACATTTTGCGCAAAGGGCTGTTATACATTGACAGAATTTGTTAACTAAATAAAACTATGCCATTAAACAAAGTGGTGCTTCCCGCATTAGGAGAAGGTATAACCGATGCTACCATAATTCGATGGTTAGTAGAAGAAGGAGATGTTGTATCGGTCGATCAACCTTTAGCCGAAATAGCAACTGACAAAGTAGATTCGGAAGTATATTCTCCCTACGATGGTATTTTAAAAAAGATTATTGCACTTCCTGGTGAAGTACCCAAAGTGGGCGATATTATAGCTTATATTCAGGTAGGTGCCGAGGCTGTTTCTTCTCCGACTTCTTTGCCTATTCTCGAAACACAACAACCAAAAGTTAAATCCGATCACTTACCTAAGCCTTCAACTAAAACCGAAATTACTGAACTTGTTCAAACTATTCCTTTTATTCCTCCTTTTGTTCGGACGGCTATGCAACGTATGCAAATTGAGGAGGAAGAACTGATAAAATTTACCGGTAAAAAAGCAGGTGAAATTATAAACAAAGAAGACCTAGAAAAATATATCGAAGAACAATTACCTTTCGGCAGAAGTAGAAAAAACAAAAACTTACAAAATTTTTCTCCGACAACACAAATAGAGGCTTCTTTACCCCTTAACGGCCAACCTACCCATTCTTCGAACGAAGATATTGAGAAAGTACCATTGCCCCGTATCCGGAAAAAAATTGCGGAACATATGGTGTTATCGAGTAAAACTATTCCGCATGTTACTTCATTTATCGAGGTCGATGCAACTCCTCTAACCGAATGGCGAGAATTAAACAAGGACGAATTTCAACGTAAATATAACACCAAACTTACCCTAACACACTTATTTGTTGAGGCAATTGTAGCGGCAATAAAGGCCTACCCCCAGGTCAATGTCTCGCTCGAAGGAGATACATTAATACTGAAAAAGCATATTCATATTGGGATGGCTACAGTACTTCCCGATGGAAACCTTATTGTTCCTGTAATTAAACATGCCGACAAATTAAACCTTTCGGGAATTGCTCAGGCTGTAAACGATCTCTCGGAACGAGCTAGAAACTACAGCCTAAAACCACATGAAGCAACAGGAAGCACCTTCTCGTTTACGAACATAGGTGTTTTTGGCTCCCTTACCGGAACTCCACTGATAAATGTACCCGAAGCTGCTATTTTAGGCATAGGAGCAGTTACAAAAAAACCATGGGCTGTTAAAACAAAGGAAGGTTACGCAATGGGGCTTCGCGACATTGTGATGCTTTCGCTTGCCTACGACCACCGAATTATTGACGGTAGTTTGGGCGGACAGTTTTTGAAATTTTTAAAAGATTTTCTCGAAAACTTTGACACAAAAAGAGTGTTGTAGCAATCTAATATTAATTTTGTAGATAAAACCCTAATAAATCTTAACGAAAATCAGATAATCACTAATATTTTATTACTTTTATATACTCCCTGCATCCAAAATAAAAAATTTTGTTTTCAACACTAAATTAAATAACAAAATCCATTTTTCATTTTAATATAGCTGTAAGCAAAAAAGATTTATATCTTTGACTGTTATTTTACTTTGTTATGAAAAATATTTTTATAGTATTTTGCTTAATCGTTTTAACGATTTCGTATTCCTGTAAGAAAAAAAATAGCGATTACTTTTTTGAGCAACCTTTGAGCGAAGCCGAAAAACAAAACAAAAGGCTTACCCCTGAAATTTTATGGAAATTTGGTCGAATTACAGAAGCGGAACTTTCGCCCGATGGAAAAGAAATTGCGTTTGTTGTTAAACGATACGATTTAAGTAAAAACAAAGGCAATGCCGAAATTTTTGTTATTTCGACAGAAGGAGGACAACCAGAGCAATTAACCTTTACCCTCGCATCGGAATCGTCGATTCATTGGACCCCTGATGGGAAAAAAATCGGCTATTTGGCGCCAGCTGATAATGGAACCAGTCAAATTTGGGAAATTGACAGAAAGAATAAAAAGGCAAAACAAATTAGCCATGTCGATGGTGATATAGAAATTTTTGCATACTCGCCTACTGGTAAAAATATCTATTTTACCATGCGCGTAAAAACCGATAGTTCGGCACAGGATAGAAATCCCGATTTACCCCTTTCAACAGGTAGAGTATACACCGATCTCATGTATCGACACTGGGATACTTGGTGGGATTATAAAAATAGTCATCTTTTTGTAGCTACATACGACGGAAAAAAATTGTCCTCGATAAAAGATATAAACGAAGGAGAACCTTACAATACCCCTCTAGCACCTTTTTACGAACCAACAGAAATTTGCTGGTCGGCCGATGGAAAGAAAATTGCCTACACCAGCCGCAAATTAAAAGGTAAAGCTGAAGCGCTTAGCACCAATTCCGATATTTATATTTACGATATCGAAACTCAGCAAACTAAAAACCTTTCGGAAGGCATGTTGGGATACGATCGTAACCCTGTTTTTTCTCCCGATGGTAAGATGATTTGCTGGACGAGTATGGCAACTCCTGGATACGAAGCCGACAAAGATCGCCTAATGCTTTATAATTTCGAAACCCAAAAACATACCGACCTTACTAAAAACTTCGATCAAAGCGTGTCGCAGATGTCGTGGAGCGAAGACAGTAAACATATTTATTTCATAAGCGGCATCCATGCCACCTATCAGGTTTATAAAATCGATGTCCAAACACAAAATATTACTCAGCTTACACGTGGATGGCACGATTATACATGGCTAGCTAGAAAAGGTAATATTATGGTGGGGCAAAAAATGTCTATAAGCCGAGCCACCGAAATATTTCGAATTGGTGAAGATGGCACTGAAACTCAATTAACTTTTATCAATCAGAATATATATGATGCCATTTCTATGGGAGAAGTAAGAGAGAGATGGGTAACCACAACCGATAACAAAAAAATGTTGGTTTGGGTTATATTTCCCCCCAATTTCGACTCAACCCGCACCTATCCTGCCTTACTTTACTGTCAGGGGGGGCCACAGAGTGCTGTGAGCCAGTTTTTTTCGTATCGTTGGAACTTCCAGCTAATGGCTGCTAATGGATATATTGTTATTGCGCCCAATCGACGCGGATTGCCTACTTTTGGTCAGGAATGGAACGACCAAATTGCTCAGGATTATGGCGGACAGAACATTAAAGACTATTTGAGTGCTGTTGATGAAATAAGCAAAGAACCCTATGTAGATAAAGAACGCTTGGGTGCAGTAGGTGCAAGCTATGGTGGGTTTTCTGTATTCTATCTTGCCGGACACCATCAAAAACGTTTTAAAGCTTTTATTGCACATTGTGGGATGTTTAACTTCGAAAGCGAGTTTGGCTCAACAGAAGAGTACTTCTTTGAATACCACGATATTGGTGGCCCATACTGGGAAAAACCCAAACCACGTGGGTATAGTTTCTCTCCTCATCTTTTTGTCGATAAGTGGGATACCCCAATTCTAATTATTTCGGGAGAAAAAGATTTCAGAATTCCATATACCGAAAGCCTTCAAGCTTTCAATGCTGCTCAGTTAAGAGGAATACCCAGCAAATTGCTGATTTTCCCCGACGAAAACCACTGGGTGCTCAAGCCTCAGAATAGCGTACTATGGCAAAGAGAGTTTTTTGGATGGCTCGATCAATGGCTTAAGAAAAAATAGAGAGGGATGATAAAAGTAATTTACATAATTGCTTTTGCCTTAGTTTTCCTTCTAACTTACATTCTTCTTGAGCCTTTCCGAATGCATCGAAAGCGGCCATACTCAACACTTGCTTTAAAGCTTTCCTTTCTGGTTTATTTGATTTTTGCTTTGATTGTCACCTATTTATTTCTCTTCAATTATTCTCGTTCAGTTTCATTTTTCGAGGATATCGAAAATCCCAGAGCTTCACTTCATTTCACTCTTTACATGCTAACGCTTATTATACCAACGCTTGGCATTTTTTTAAGGCGAAAATTTAGCCGACGAACCGAATATAACATTTTCTTCACTGCAATAAATGTACTTTGTGTTTTGTATTATCTGCTGTTAGTAAAAATAGCCTTCAACATTAGCCTTTAAAAAGTTTCATTGAAGATATTCCTTAAGTTGTTCTCTCAAAAACTTGAGTGCTAGACCCATCTGAGCCTCAACAGTTTTTACAGACAAATGCAATGCATCAGCTATTTCCTGATACTTCATTCCTTCATTGCGACTCATCAAAAAAATTTTTTTTCTCTGAGGAGGCAGTTTCTCAATAGCCTCTCGAACTCTCTCAATCAATCTCTCCTCTAGTTCTATATTTGTAGAATCTTCGATTCTGCTCTGAAAATAATTTTGTGCAAATTCAATTTCAACTTTCCTGTGTTTAAGATAATTAAGACTAGTATTTTTAATAGCCATGCTAAAATAGGCAGTAAGAGAACCTTTTACTTCAATCTGATTACGCTTTTCCCAAATTTTTGCAAATACTTCTTGTACCACCTCTTCGGCTAAATCCTTGTCGTTGAGATACCGCAAAGCGATGAAACAGAAACGAACATAATGGTTCCTGAAAAATTTTTCAAAAAGTGAAATATTGAACAAAACACTTGCGTCGTCCTCTGGAACCATTCTTAAAACTATTAGCTATATTTAAACCATTTCCAAATCTCTTTATACGACACCTGTTTTCCATACATAAGAATAGCCGTGCGATATATTTTTGCTGAAAACCAGGTAAAGAAAACAAACGCAGCTATTAACAGAATCATCGATAAAGCAACTTCCCAATAGGGAACCCCGAAGGGTATTCTTACCATCATTACAATAGGTGAAGTAAGGGGAATAATGGAAAACCAGAACGAAAGGGCACTATCGGGATTATTAATAGTATTAATCATTACATAAATAGCCAGGATAAGAGGTATGGTTACAGGAAGCATATACTGTTGAGTATCGGCTTCATTATCGGCTAAAGAACCAATTGCGGCAAAAAGCGCTCCGTAAAGCAAATATCCACCAAGAAAGAAGAATAAAAAACTGGAGAGAATTACAAAAAAATCGATATTCTTAATAGCTTCGAAAACAGCGGTAGCTTTAAGCTCACTCTCGTTTTGTGGAAGCTGAGAAAATTCGTTTACTGTTTTTCCAGAATTTGAATGAATTATCACTTCTTCAGAGTTTGCTCTAGATATTTCGGGAAAAAATAAAGCTCTTCCGGCCGAGACCAAAGAAAAAGTAATAACTATCCATAAAATAAACTGAACTAAAGCAACGCCTGCTACTCCTAATATTTTACCCATCATCAGTTCGAAAGGGCGCACAGATGAAACGATAACCTCAATTATACGATTGGCTTTCTCTTCAATTACTCCCCGCATAACCTGAGAGCCAAAAAGAAATATAAAAAGATATATCAAAAAACCGGATGCATACCCTACTATCATTGCCAAAATAGTATTGCTTTCTTTCTGATTACCTTTCTCATCAAGCTTAATCATTCGTAGGTTGACATTGGCTTTTAACGCTTCAAGAGTCTTATTCAAATCCTCAATACCATTAGCAGCCAGAATACGATGTTCTATTTCTTTTTTTAATGCATTTTCGATATGATACTTAACAGTTAAACCTGCTTGCCCGTGCGAGTACAGAATAACTGAATTAGGCGAATAGGTTACTACATGCGAAATGAATAGCACTCCCCAATAACCCTCTTCTTGAAAGTTCTTAATAAAACGAGCAATATTTACATTTTCAACATATCTAAATTTTAAATTTTGCGTATCTGGTATTCGATCAACAAATACACGCGAACTGTCGACAACAGCTATAACTTTTACCTCTTTATCCTCGAGAGTTGAAAAATAAATAGGTAGAATGATTACAGATGCTATAAGAAATGGACCTAATAGGGCCATAACCCAAAAGGATTTGCGTTGAATCCGGGTCAGAAATTCGCGCTGAATGATATATTTAATTTTTTTCATTGCATACAGTTTAACAAAAACACTAAATACCTTTGACTACTTCTATAAAAATCTCATCCATCCCAGGAAGTATTTCTCTGAATGAAATAACATGTACCTCGTCGATAACCGACTTTAGAAGCTCGTTATCAACCGGCTTCCCTTTCATTTTTACCATTGCCCTAAACATTGACTGTTGAGGTTTTAAGCTAATCAGCTCAAAAAACGATGGGTTTAATGAACCTCGAAATCGCTCTTCGGAGCCAGAAAAGACTAACTCGAAAATATGCTTTTTGTAGCGTTGTTTAATTACATCAACATCACCGTCCAATATTACTTTAGATCGATTTATAAGCGCAATAGAGTCGCATAATTCTTCGACCGAATTCATATTATGCGTTGAAAAAATTATTGTCGCCCCGTTATTTTTCAACTCAAGAATTTCGTTCTTCAACATCAACGCATTTATCGGGTCAAATCCACTAAAAGGTTCATCGAAGATAAGCAAAGCCGGATCGTGGACAACAGTTGTAACAAACTGAACTTTTTGGGCCATACCTTTCGAGAGTTGTTCGACTTTTTTGTCCCACCAACCAGCTATTTCGAGTTTTTCAAACCAAAATTTCAATTTTTTCAAAGCTTCACTTCGCGACAAACCTTTAAGTTGCGCAAGATACAAAGCTTGTTCACCAACACCCATTTTTTTATAAAGGCCTCTTTCTTCGGGTAAGTAACCCATTTTAGCAACATCGTCGGGACATAATTTATGACCTTCAAAAAAAACCTCACCTTCATCGGGAGCTATAATTTGATTAATAATTCGAAGAGTTGTTGTTTTTCCAGCACCATTAGGGCCAAGAAGTCCAAAAATACTTCCGCGTGGAACCGTAAAACTCACCCGATCTAGCGCACAATGTTGACCAAATTTTTTCGATACCTGATTAAGCTCGAGAATATTCATAGAAAAAAATTAATAAATCACTTTTCAAAAATAATAAATTCAGAACCTAATAATTAACCAATCAACACAAATCAGTTTTCTTACAAAAAAACTGAAATTCTATTATGCATGCCGCGATAGAAGAAGACATTTAAACTCTCCTTTACCACTATGCATCTTTTAAAATTTTTTCGATCTGCTGAAACGAAAAAGGTTTGGTAACGATTCCATCGAAAAGAGAAAACTCAAGGTATTCATTAATTGTCGAATCGTTGTAAGCAGTAATAGCTAAAATTTTTACTCTGGCTTTTGATGAAGGAAGTTTATAACGAATATAACGTGCAGCTTCAATACCATTCATAACAGGCATTTCTATGTCCATCAGAACACAGGCTACGTCATTTTGAGTAAGTTTCTCAATAGCTTCTTTTCCGTTTTCTGCTTCCAAAACATAATAACCCGCATTCTGTAAATTTTTGGCAAGCACGCGCCGGTTGACAAAAATATCATCTACAATGAGTATTGTCTTATCCAAGTTCGCTAAGTGTTTTAACAATCTTCATACTTTTAATTTCTACCTCCGACCCGTCGATATCGATAATTTTGTCGTTTTTGAACTCAGTAAGGGTACGAATAAAGCTTTCCTTTGTTGTACCTGCAAGCTCTGCAAGCTCGCGCCGAGTTAGAGGGAATGTAAAACGATGGCTCTTATATATAACATCGGCAAAGTATAATAACAAATCGGCCACGCGCCCAGGAAGCTGTTTATGAGTTTGAGCCATCAATCGTTCAAGCAAACTAAGCCCCTGTCGGCTCACCTGATTTAAAAGAAAGTGTGCAAATTTTCCATTTGAGTGAATGACTTGTTTAAAAATATTAATATCGATAAACAACACATCGCTTGCATCAATAGCTGATCCGCTATACTCATGAATATCATTACCAAAAATCGACAGTAACCCAAGAAAGCTCTGAGGGGTATCAATCGAAAATATGACTCTTTTACCCATCCTCCCCTCTCGATAGGTTTTAACCATACCCGAAACAAGGTACATCACGTGAGAGGTTAGAGTTTTTTGTATGAAAATCTGGTCGTTCTTACGATAATGAACTACGTTAGAATGTTTTCGAATCAAATCTTGTTCTTCGTCATTCAGATATTGAAAAAAAATATAATCGCTCTGAATTTCATCACTGTATAAGCTCATCAAACTCATAATAGGTATTTGCTTTCAAAATTAGGATTCTCTCTATAAAATTAATCATTTTTTTTATACAGGTGATATATATCATCTTTTTTAACAATTCTAACAGATTATTTTATAATTTTACTTTAATTATTTATTTTCAAATATTTGAAACAAAAGAATCAACTTCCAATATTTGCAAATTTTACCTATTGTGTAAGATAAATACGCTAATACAGTAGTTAAAAAAGAAGAAAAACATTTGAGATGTTTTTTATAAGCAATAAGAAAACATTTCAATATTTTACTACGTAAGATAACTGGTAATTGTGGATAAATTGTATTTTTGTTTGATAAAAAAAGTGTTTCTGAACACACAACAACCCAAAATACTATGAGTAACACAAATGATACAATACTTGTAATTGACGACTCAACCACTAATGTCGTTTTGCTCGAAGCAGTACTGATGAATAAAGGCTACACCATCGACAAGGCTTTGAATGCCAAAGAAGCATTCGAAATAATACATAAAAGAATTCCAAGACTTATCCTGCTCGACTTACTGATGCCACGAATCAACGGCTTCGAATTTCTTCAACAGCTAAAGTCCAACGATCAGTACAAAGATATTCCTGTTGTCGTTGTATCGGCACTAACCGACGAGGAAACCATTCAAAGAACATACCAGCTTGGCGCCCAGTTTTTTATTAAAAAGCCTGTCGATATCAATCAGTTAATCGATATAGTTGGGCAAACTATACACGCATAATTTTTTGGGAAAAAGTTTGTATATGAGAGATGAGGGGAAAGAAAAAGCGATAAATAACGCCGATGCAATTCTCAACGCTATTACTGTTGAAGAGGCAATTGCAGCTTTCAGAAAAATCGAAAAGTGGATTATCGAAATATTACAGAGCTCGACAGAAGATTTTCTGGCACTTAACAACCAATTTAAAGTTTATCACCGCGAGTCGAAAAATATTTCCGAAAATGTTCTTCAAATAATTCGTGCACTCACCGACCATCAGCTTACCACAACCTTTCAGCATCTTAAGTCTATTGTCGAAGGATTTAATAAACTTTCGGAACACTTCTCGTCTCGAATTGAATCTTTTGAAATAGATTTAAAGAAAAGTATACACAAAGTCGAAAATCTAAGAATAGCCTACCAAAATTTTAGGCAAGTTATTATTTCATCGCCACTACTATTAGTGAATGAACATAAAACTGCAACTCCTTCAAACTCGGACAATAATGAAATAGGCACAATAAAACAATTACTCCAACAAACCGAAACTTTGCTAAACGATTTTATAGTAAAAGCGCAAGAAAATTCTTTGTTTTTATCTGACATCAAGAAAGACAACTACATTCATCTGCAACGACTCAACGATAATATAGAGATCGGCTTTGAGCTTTTTTACCGCAAACATCAAGAAGCAAACCAGTTTTCGGCAGCATTAAAAGCACAAGCCGAAAACAATGCCTCTTACGTATCGACAATTATCACAAACCTGCAATACCACGATATAATCCGCCAAAAAATAGAGCATATCCAACGAACACATCATGATATTCTGTCGGATCTGGAGAAGTTTTTATCTGGTGAGTCCGACGACACATTTATCCATAACAAAGCAAAAACCTATATTAAAATTCGCGATATTTCTGGCCTTCAAGCAGCCCAGCTCATTCATGCCAACAATCAATATCAGGTAGCCATACAAGAAATATTTAAAGGCCTCGAAGAGATTGGTAATAATATGATTGCTATTAATTCGATGTGCGAAAATCTGGTGGGCAAGTCGGGACAATCAAAAAAATATTATCTGGAGAACATAGTGGAGAATTTGCATGGAGCGTTAGAATACAATCAAAAACTTATGCAATTAACTCACCAAATCAACGAGCAAACACAAACCCTTAACGATATAGTCAATTCCATCGACAACCTAAATGAGAAAATATTTTCAAAAGCCCAAGACTATTTTATTTCTTTATCCTCGACAATTGTAGGAAAAGAAAAAAATCCCACATACAACGAATGGCAAAATCTTAATCGCGAATGCATTTCCCATCAGCAACAGATTTCTACCCTATCGGGCGAATTAAAACATAAAATTAGTATCTTATACCAACTTATCTCCGAATTTGAAAGAGAGGGTAATCTTCTGCAATCATTCCAAAGTGTAAGCTTAACAATACCCGATCTGATCAATTTACTACAAAAAAGCATTAAAGATGTTGATGAGTTTTTGTTTTTGAATTCCTCTATAAGTCAGAAAATCAGCAACGAAATTCATCAAACAGTATACCGAGTAAAGTATTACGAACTTTTTGAAAAGACCTGCGAAAAAATAATAAACGAGCTTAACTCGCTCAACATACGTTTGAATTACGGCTACGATCTATCGGCAAAAGAACGTGAGGAAAACCTAAAGATTCTTAAATCGCGGTATACCATGGCAAGCGAGCACTTGATACACGATCAGCTAAGCCAAATTAGTAACATTTCCGAGGTATTAACAACCAACTCAGAAAAGATTATAGAAATAGCCAATCAAAATTCTGATCCTAATGAAGAAAATTTGGAATTATTTTGATTAATTTTATTTCGAAATTTGTATAAAAAATTTTGCTATGCTAATTATCCGAACGGAAAGTAAAAACAAGAAACGACCAGTATATAGAATTGAAAAGGAAGTTTCTATTAACAATATTGAAAACATTAAAAATGAGATAATTAATCTTTTAGCCAATGAAACGGAAGGTTTTCATTTAGAGCTGAAGGAGATTGAAAATCTTGATTTGAGCGGAGTACAATTATTGCTTTCATTAAAAAACAAAATGGGAGATAAATTCACGTATGCTCTTGATCTTAGAAAAGACCAAAGTGAACTACTCGAACATACAGGTATAAAAAGGTATATATAAAAATTGTAAATTTTCAGGAAAATGGCAAAAACAATACTTATTGTCGATGATTCAGAAAGCATCCGGGAAGTAGTAAGTTTCACCCTCGAAAATGAGGGCTACAAGGTATTGGTGGCAGTTGATGGCAAGGATGCATTAAAGTACTTAGATGGTACAGAGATAGACTTGGTCATAACCGACCTTCATATGCCGGTAATGGATGGCATAGAGTTAATAAAGGAAATACGTAATATGGAGAAGTATCAACGAATACCCATATTATTTCTAACAACCGAATCTCAAGCTGCAAAAAAAATGGAAGCCAAAGAGGCTGGCGCAACTGGTTGGATTATTAAACCTTTTGTACCAGCCAAATTAATTGCTGCTATTAATAAAGTAATTCGATAATGGATAACTTTCGGAACAAATTTATTGAAGAAGCACTCGAGCATTTAAACGATCTCGAGGGGACATTGCTGTTGCTTGAACAAGATCCTGAAAATAAAGAGCTGATCGAAAAAGTGTTCCGTTCAATGCACTCTCTTAAAGGAGGGGGTGCTATGTTTGGTTTTGAGCTAATTTCGGAGTTCACACACAACCTCGAGAACATTTACGATTTAGTTCGTAATGGAGAAATGTATATTTCGAAAGATTTGCTTGACGTTACCCTTGCAGCAGTTGATCATTTGAAAAATCTGATCGATGACCAAAAGGTCGAACTCCCCCAAACACAAGAAACACATACAAAATTACTTTCAAAAATTGATGCTATTCTCGAGACCAAAAGTGCTTTAAAAATTACGAAAGATATATCCAAAGACAAAAAAAACACAGAAACTATTAGTAGCGCAACTACAAAAACTGCTACCTACTATATACTTTTTCAACCCAATGAAAACATCTTCGATAACGGAACAAATCCTTTATACCTGATCGACGAGCTCTATAATTTGGGACAAGCCATTGCAATTCCTCATTTTAATCGTTTGCCCGAATTTGACGAGCTAATCCCAACACGCTGTTATACTTACTGGGAAGTTATCCTTTCAACTTCTCAGCCATTCAACGCCATTTCAGATGTATTTATATTTGTCGAAGACGATTGCCATATTGATATCCACAAGCTAAGTGACTATAATCTGCTCGAAAACAACGAATTCTATAGTTTCGTTCAACAAGCAATAGATCGAAAAACCGATATAGGCATTGACAATTTACAAACATTAGCATCACGTATTAATGCAGCCATAATGGTTAAAGAGAAAAAAACCGACGAAAGGCTTGCTGTATCGAAAGAAAATACTATTTCGAGCATACGTGTATCGTCCGAGAAGCTTGATGTACTTATGAATTTGGTAAGCGAACTTGTAACTACACAAGCCCGACTAAGCCTTTTCTCCGAGCACAGTAACAATAACGAACTAATAGCTATTGCGGAAAATGTTCAAAAATTATCCCGCCAGTTACGCGATATTGCATTCAGTATTGTGTTAATTCCCATCGAAAATTTGATGACCCGTTTTCAGCGTTTGGTACGTGATCTTTCGCAGGAATTAAAAAAGGAAGTGCAATTTATTGCCGAAGGTACTGAAACCGAACTCGACAAAACCATAATAGAAAATCTCACCGATCCGCTGTTGCATATTCTTCGTAATAGCCTTGATCACGGCATCGAAGATCCCGCAATTCGAGTAAAACATGGGAAACCACGTCTGGGGACTATAATGTTAAAAGCATACTATTCAGGAGCAAATGTCCATATCCAAATATCCGACGACGGGGCAGGTATCGACACCGAGAAAATAAGACAAAAAGCCATAAGCAAAGGACTCATAACACCCGATGCTGTCCTTTCGCATAAGGAACTACTTGAATTTATTTTCATGCCCGGATTCTCGACAGCAAACAACATAACAGAAGTTTCGGGAAGAGGGGTAGGAATGGATGTTGTTCGGCGTAAAATAGCCGACATCAGAGGAGAAGTTGAAGTAGAATCGAAATTAGGATTTGGCACAACAACCACGATTAAACTCCCTCTAACGCTCTCTATTATCGATGGATTATTAGTAAAAATTCACGACACCTTCTACATTATCCCACTCTCATCGGTGGATAAAATATACGCAGCAGAGCACAATAAGGTGGTAGGTACTTTCAACCAGTTAATTGTTCTGGATGGGCAGCAAATTCCTTTCTTCTACCTTCGACACGAATTCGAGTTGGAAGAAAACAACGCCCCCATGGAGCAAATCATTGTAGTCCGTTACGAAGATAAGCGAATTGGTTTAGTGGTCGACAGCGTTGTTGGCGAGTACCAAGCTGTACTCAAACCGCTTGGCAAATATTATAAAAACCAAGAAATTATCTCGGGTGCTACCATTTTAGGTGACGGAACCATTGCCCTAGTAATTGACACTAACAAAGCCATAAAGTATTTTGCACGAAAATATAAAGTGGAGGAAGTAAAATGAGCAACAATAAACAACACAAAATTAACTCCTATCTTACATTTAAGCTAGGGGAAGAAACTTTTGCAGCCAATGTATCGAAAGTGCTCAATATTTTGGAAATGACCAAGGTAACTAAGGTCCCCAAGGCTCCACCTTACATGAAAGGCGTGATTAATCTGAGAGGAGCAGTGTTACCTCTTGTCGACACTCGTATCAAATTTGAAATGACACCCACCGAATTTACCCCTAATACCTGTATTTTGGTGCTTGATATTAACATTAATGGCGAATCGGTGCATGTGGGTGCACTTGTCGACTCGGTTCAAGAAGTGATTGAACTAGATGACGCTCAGATAATGCCCCCCCCAAGCATTGGCACCCGATATAAGTCAGAATTTATTGAAGGTGTGGCTAAAATTGGTGACGATTTTGTTATGATTCTCGACATGGATCTTATCTTCTCTACCGACGAGCTGAGTTTACTAAAAGAATCGGTATCTGAAGAACAGGAGGAACAGTCAAGCGCTCAATAAAATTAAACCGACTTTCAACGGGTTTGTATCTTAAAACTATTTTTTACCAGCGCCAGTCATCGGCGTCCATCCATTTGCCTTGTGCCTTAAGCACCTGCTGTATTACATCTCTTACAGCTCCATCGCCTCCACTCTTTTCTGAGATGTAGGCAGCAATTGATTTAATTTCCTCTGCAGCACTTGCAGGACAAGTAGGTATGGCTACACGTTTCATTACTTCATAGTCGGGTAAATCATCACCCATATATAGCACTTCAGCATCGGTCAGACCATGCTGATCGAGAAAATGCTGATAATCTTCCAATTTATTTTTGGACAAAATGTAAACACTGCTTATGCCCAAATTTTCAAATCTTTTTTTTACCGCATCGGAGGCTCCTCCTGTGATTATGGCAATTTTAAAACCCTTCCGAACGGCATACTGGAGGGCATAGCCATCCTTAATATTCATGGTTCGTAACATTTGTCCATCGGGGAAAAGAAGAACTTTGTCCGAACCCAATACACCATCGACATCGAAAACGAATGCCTTAATATTTTTCAATTTTTTTCTAAAGTTCATGAATGATACATCTTATAAATACTTTCACTCACAAAGGTATATATTTTTTGCCATTCGGGTTTTTCTTTAAGCAGTTCAAGATGCTTGTCAATAACCTCACGATTATTGCGAAGTGCTGGCCCTGTTTGAGCATTTTTTGCACCTATTTGTAAAAATTTACGCAGAGTTTCGTTAATAAGAGGAAATAAGACATCGGCAGGTAAGTTGCTCTCTTGAAGTATGCTCTCGGCAATAGCAATCATATGATTCACAAAATTACATGCAAAAACGCCTGCCATGTGTAAACTCAATCTTTGCTGACTATCGGCATAATATATCTTGTCGGAAAGCTTTTGAGCTAAAATAGTAAGCTTATTTTTTATAGTTTCGTCGGAAGCTTCAATAAAAAAAGGAACATGATTGAGCGAAATATCTACTCCTTTGGTAAAAGTCTGAAATGGATATAAAACACCAAAAGTATGAGTATAACGACTAAAAATATCGACAGGTAACGAACCAGCGGTATGAACACAAAGTCGCTCATGCCAATTAGATTGTTTGAGTACAGATTCGACAGCCGAATCGGTTAGAGCAAAAAGATACATATCGGCATTACTAACAAGATTATTGAGCGTATGAGTATAATCGCAACCGATAGTTTCAGACAATTCGCGAGCATGTTCCAAAGTAGGGCTATAAATCTGTAAAATATTTATATTAGCACTAACAAAAGCACGAGCAAGGTGGGTTGCCACATTGCCCGAGCCAAGAATAACTATTTTTTGTATCGACTCCACAATCAACTTTTTTAAGCAAGCCCATGCTCACTCAAGAAACGTTCAGCGTCAATTGCAGCCATACAACCCGATCCTGCAGCAGTAATAGCTTGACGATAAATTTTATCCTGCACATCGCCACAGGCAAAAACTCCAGGAATATTAGTACGTGAACTACCAGGAATAGTTTTAATATAACCCTGTTCGTCGGTTTCTATCCATGGTTTAAAAACATCGGAATTAGGCGTATGGCCTATAGCAACAAAAAATCCAGAAATATCTTTCCTAACCAACTCACCCTTCGAATTCTCGAGAATAACCCCCTCTACAACATTCGAACCCACGATTTCTTTAGTAACATGGCCAAACAATACCTCGATATTAGGGGTATTGAATACCCTCTGTTGCATAGCTTTAGAAGCCCGAAGGTAGTCTTTACGAACAATCATATATACTTTTCTGCAAATACCCGATAGATAAAGAGCTTCCTCGCATGCTGTATCACCCCCGCCAACAACAGCAACGTCTTGTCCTTTATAGAAAAAGCCATCGCAGGTAGCACAGGCCGATACACCCGAACCTTTAAATTTCTCCTCACTTTCAAGTCCGAGATATTTTGCTGTTGCCCCAGTTGCAATAATAACCGCCTGAGCTTCAATAGTTTTTTCGTCATCAACCACAACCTTGAAAGGACGCTGAGAGAAATCGACAGAAGTAACAATTCCAAACCTTACATCAGTTCCAAACCGCATGGCTTGTTTTTTAAAGTCCTCCATCATCTGAGGCCCCTGAACTCCTTCGGGATATCCGGGGAAATTCTCTACTTCGGTAGTCGTAGTTAATTGGCCACCGGGTTGAATACCCTCATAAAGAACAGGCGACAAATTTGCGCGTGCTGCATATATTGCTGCTGTATATCCTGCTGGACCCGACCCAATGATCAGGCATTTTACTTTCTCGGCTTCACCCGAAACAACACTCTTTTTTTCAGAACCTGGCTGACTTTCAAGTTTTCCAAATGTAATCATACCTTTCGATTTTATATTAACTTATATATTTTTCTATATACATAAACAACAATAGGATAATCAAAATGTTTGCCAGGAGATATGTATGACAAAATTACAAAATAAAAAACAAAATGGCTAACCAGCCCAACCTTCGCGGTCGAGACTTCGATATTGAATTGCTTCGGCCAAATGGGCAGGTTTAATAACTTCAGATCGATCGAGATCGGCAATAGTACGACTCACTTTAAGAATTCGGTCGTATGCGCGAGCAGAAAGCCCAAGCTTTTCCATAGCATTTTTAAGCATCTGCTGACAAGTTTGATCGAGCACACAGTATTTCCGCAACAGCTTAGAATTCATCTGAGCATTGCAATGGATACCCTTTTGGTCTTTGAATCTATTGTCTTGAATTTTTCTTGCTTCGGTAACCCGTTGTCGAATGCTGGCACTTGTTTCGGTGGATAAATTTTCGGATAATTTACTAAAGGGTACAGGCACTACTTCAAGATGAATATCAATTCGATCGAGTAAAGGTCCAGAAATACGATTAAGGTATTTTTGCACTATACCAGGAGAACATAAACATTCCTTTTCGGGGTGATTGTAGTAGCCACAAGGACATGGATTCATAGATGCGACGAGCATAAAGCTCGCAGGGTATTCGACACTAAATTTAGCCCTCGAGACCGAAACTATTCTATCTTCGAGAGGTTGACGCATGACTTCAAGAACAGTTCGTTTAAACTCGGGTAATTCGTCGAGAAACAGCACTCCATTATGGGCAAGCGAAATCTCGCCGGGCTGTGGGAAAGTACCCCCTCCAACCAGAGCTACATCGGAAATGGTATGATGAGGACTACGAAAAGGCCGGATGGTTATTAAGGATGTGTTTTGACCTATTTTGCCAGCAACCGAATGTATTTTGGTAGTTTCGAGTGATTCCTCAAGGGTAAGCGGGGGTAATATAGTGGGTATTCTTTTGGCTAGCATAGTTTTCCCTGCTCCGGGGGGACCAATTAAAATGATATTATGACCGCCCGCAGCGGCTACCTCGAGGGCTCGTTTGACATTCTCTTGTCCTTTAACGTCGGAAAAATCAACCTCATAATTGCAAGTTTGACGATAAAACTCATTATCGATATCGACTTTTACTGGCTCAATTGGCCTAGTTCCTGTCAAAAAGTCTGTTACTTCCTTCAGATGTTGCACACCGTACACTTCCAAACCTTCAACAACAGCCGCTTCTCGGGCATTGGCAGTAGGTACTATCATGCACTTGAAGCCCTCCCTCTGGGCATTAATTGCAATAGGAAGGATACCCTTAACAGGATGTACTGTTCCGTCGAGCCCGAGTTCTCCCATAATCATAAATCTCTCCAGATCTTCGACTACAATTTGTTCCGATGCAGCCAAAATACCAACTGCTATAGGCAAATCGTATGCTGAACCTTCTTTTCTGATATCGGCTGGAGCCATGTTGATTGTAACCTTCCGGCCTGGCATTTTAAACTGATTCGTGCGTAAAGCTGAGTCGATTCGCTGCTGACTTTCTTTTACAGCACTATCGGGTAATCCTACTATACAAAAGTTAATCCCTTGTGATACATCCACCTCAATAGTAATAACTGTAGCTTTTATGCCAGATATTGCGCTTCCGAAAGTTTTTACCAACATGTTTATCTAATATTTATTAGTTTTACTGACTGAGAAATTTAAAAAAAAGAAATCATATTTATATTCTACTATGGCTTAATTTTAAACATACGAAGCTTAACAGTTGTCTCAAAAAATTCATAAGTATTTTCTTTATCAAATGGAAAAATTTTTTAATGCAAAAGCGCTGGGTATAATGTTGTTGGGAGGAATAATTCTTTTTCATAACGATATTCGAGCACAAATAAATTCCTCCGATACATTGGAACAATTTTTTCTTACTCAGCTTAAAAATCACAGAAGCATGGCATATGCCAATTATGTATTAGCTACAATTTATTTCAACAGAGGGGATTACAAAAGAAGTATAACTTATGCTAAAGAAAATTTAAAAACACCCAATGAGTTTGATACTGCCTGTACTGTTCTCTATTGCCGAGCTTTAGAAATGACTGGAAGATATAATAAAGCAGAGCGGATATTTCGCAGTTCAGTCAGGCGGTACGAAGGCTCAGCTTTGCTCTGGTTTTCCTACGGATTTTTTTTGTATAAATTGCGCAAATACAGCCAAGCTGAGAATGCACTTGAAAATTCATTACGATTGAACCCTTATATGCCATCGGCACACTATTTAATTGGATACAGTATGCTCGAGAATAAACAGATTGGAGGTAGTGTACAAGCATTTCTTTTTGGATTAATGACCGATAATGACACCCTACGTTCATTGGCTATCCTATACAACATTCAACATTACGCCTTAAAAGAATACGATTCTATCCCTATACCTTTTTTTCAAGATCGACTATCATTGAAGTTTCCCGAACAAGTTTTTTTGTTTAAAAAAAACAACCAAGCTCTTACAAGACTTGTTAATAATTTCTCGCCCTCTACCATATCGTCCATTCTCTCCCAAGAGCTTGAGAAAGAGATTCAACCAAGCATTTACCGGCGATTTTACGAAGCTTTAATTAATCAAAATTTATTGGAGCCATATTGCTACTTTGCTTTCAGAAATATTACTAAACCTGAATTAAAAAGTTGGTATCGAGTAAACAAAAATAAAATGGAAAAATTAGCTGGTTTTCTCGACGAATATCTTTCTAAGCCTTTCTAAGAGTGTAGAAAAAAAGCATTTCTCAAAACTCTCATTTAAAAATTTTGTTTAACTTTAATTATTGTTGACGATATTCAATTAAATACATTTTTGGTTTCACATTAACCTTTCTCAATTCTATTCCTTCATTTAAGGCATAGCCAATGAAAACAATGAAAATATTTACAATATTACTAATTGTCACTTTAGTCTCCTCCTGTGAAAAACAAGACGATTACAATCGTATTTTGTACGATTATAATTATCGTGCTAATTTTTCATTTGCTATAGGAACTAGTTTTCTCAATTTACATGAAATGGGCACTAATTTGCCATTTGGATGGGAAGACAACCCATTATTATTAGCATTTCCTGATACGCTGTTGCTTCGAAGCAATTTGCCCTTTGAACCTCAAAACTGGGTGACCAATGGCTCTGAGAAAATTAAACAAATTGTAATTAAAATTAGAGGATATAATGAATTTCCCGACCGTGCGGAGCTTAATTTTTCACTTGCTGACAGCCTAAATCGTTCAGTTTTTCCGACCGATTCGCTTATCCGAATCGTAATTTCAGAAGCAAAATTTGCAGAAGACAGTGTGCCGACTGAAAAAGGATACTTTGAAACCTTCATTATTTTATCAGAAGATCGAATAAAACACATCTCGGACAAAAGGTATATTCAAATTCGAGCATCAATTGAAAATAAAACAAAAAGAAACGAGCAATATTCATTCTATCGAAATTATAAGATTGAAATAGGAATTGGTGTTCAGGTACAGTTCGACTATAACCTAAAAACTCTGAAGAACTAAATTATGGGTGGTTGGAAAAGGGCATTAGGATTTACTATTATATTATTAATTCCCTATTTTTATTCCAGAGGTCAGAACGACGTGGGAATATATTTTCTGCAAGACTTACCTCAATCGAGTTTTCTTAATCCTGCTCACCAGATACCATGTAAAGTATTTGTAGGAATACCCGCTTTATCATCAATACATGTCGGTTACGACAACAGCCTATTTACATATAACAATGTAATCAAACGCACTGCCGACGATTCAATTGTACCAAATTTTGATTTTTTTCTCACACACTCGCGTAAAGGGAAGATTGAATTTATCCGATCGGAGTTTGAGTTAAGTCTAGTTCATTTTGGTTTTAAAATTAAAAAAAGGTACTACTTCTCTTTTTTCATACGCGATCGTATCGACTTAGGATTACTTTATCCCATAAACTTAATTCGCCTACCACTTACAGGGAATACTTCATCTATTGATGAAACATACAGGATGGATGGCCTGAGGTTTTTTGCCACCTATTTTCGCGAATGGGCTTTTGGTGTTTCAAAAATTATCGATAAGCGATTAACAGCGGGTGTAAGA
>JAOAFU010000180.1 GCA_026416115.1 Bacteroidales bacterium
TACTTTGTAAGAGCCAAGTTCTTCGGTTTTGTTTTTAAGAGTTGCCGAGACTTTTACTTCAACAGTCGAACGCATCATTTCGTCCTTATATGCGAACTTATCGGAGTATGAAAAACTACCACCAGCTTCATAGGGTATAACTTGATCGTTGGCTTGGACTTTCTCTCCTTGCAATTTTTTCGATTGTAGCTCTATTTGACCACCTTCGTATTTTACTACTGGGGTTACAGTTACCACAGCACTCTTATTGAATTACTTTGGAGGAAAATTGCCCCTCATGGTAAGATTTAATTCGCAATTATTCATTTAAAGAACTTTTGGCGTAGCCTCATATTTAGCAGTGCTTGCTAAATCTTTCATTTTCTTTAATCCACTACAACTGCCCAATGCAATTGTTAATGGGAGTAAAATAAGTACCTTGCTGAAATTAACTTTTTTCATAGTTTACAGGTATTTATGAATTAACAATTATCGATTTATTTGGTACAAACATACAAATTGTTTTCCTAAAAAAAATACAATTTATCTAACAAATTTTTTTTAAGGATTTAAAGAAGATTTAATTAACTGAAAAACAAAATGTTAGTATTGTGTTTCTGTATATTCTATAAATTCAAATGGTATCCTAAATAAGTTAGCGAAGTGTTCTCCAGTTTCTTTGCTATCATAATCACCTTCTTCGTAATACCATTTAACTTTTATTTCTTTTACCTGCTTATTTTCTACAAATAGCTTAATAAGATTGAAAATTTGTTTTGAAGATGCAGTGTTGAAATACTCAAGTTTAAAATTTAAAAGGATCGAATCCTGGTCGTATTTTTCCGCCCAACTAAATACTTTCTCGTAAACCTTGAAAGGATTTTCAGGTAAACTTCTGCCTGTAAGCAGAATTTCTTTCTTTTCTGCATCACAGAATATGAAGGGAGTATCATTAGTGCCTTGAATTTCCAACTTATCCATTTATCTAAATTTTGACGTAAACAAAATTAATAAAAACATTTATTTTGAATAACAAATGTTATGTTTTTTTTATAAACACAAGTTTTGTTTTATTGTCGATTAAGTTATATGGTTTTAGTTTAGTTATTTAAAATCATTATATATTATTGCCATGCTTTCTGTTGAAGCATTTTTTTACCTACCTTTGTCGGTTCAAATTCATCTGTGTAATTTATTAAATTTCAAACATTTAAAAATAATAACAATGGCAGATAAGAAATTTGTTACATGTGATGGTAATTATGCAGCAGCACATGTAGCATATATGTTTAGTGAGGTTGCTGCGATTTACCCCATTACACCATCGTCGACCATGGCGGAGTATGTTGATGAATGGTCGGCACAAGGACGTAAAAATATTTTTAATCAGCCGGTAAGGGTAATTGAGATGCAGAGTGAGGCTGGAGCCGCAGGTGCTGTTCATGGTTCGTTACAGGCAGGAGCTCTTACCACTACGTTTACGGCATCGCAGGGTCTATTGTTGATGATCCCCAATATGTATAAAATATCGGGCGAATTATTACCAGGCGTTTTTCATGTATCTGCGCGTGCATTAGCTGCTCAGGCTCTTTCAATTTTTGGCGATCATAGCGATGTGATGAGTACGCGTCAAACTGGCTTTGCAATGCTTGCCACCGGAAGCGTCCAGGAAGTTATGGATATTGCTCCTGTGGCTCATTTAGCTGCAATCAAATCTCGAGTTCCTTTTCTTCATTTCTTCGACGGTTTTAGAACATCACACGAAATTCAGAAAGTAGAAGCTGCTGATCAGGAAAAACTTGCCAAACTTATCGATTACAAAGCGCTCGACGAGTTTCGTAAGCGGGCTCTGAATCCTGAACATCCTGTAACTCGTGGGACAGCTCAGAATCCTGACATATATTTTCAGGCTCGCGAGGCTTCGAATCGGTTTTAC
>JAOAFU010000002.1 GCA_026416115.1 Bacteroidales bacterium
TTTTGACTGAATCGTATAGGTGCCAGGAAATAATACTTCGCCTATAACAGTAGCCTGTGTTTGCACTTCATAACCAGGGCTTCGACGAACATAAATTTTATCATAAGGTTCCAGCACAAAACTCGAAGCCGAATCGGAAAGTGTAAGATTTTTAGAAACGTTAAATAATTTAATAATTGCTATTTCTGGTGTCAGATGAGTATAATCCTGATTCTTTACCCTACGAGCCACCTCAATTCGTGCCAACGATGCCGACTCTCTGAAACCTCCAGCCAAAGCTATTAAGTTCGATAAGGTCATATTTTTCATAAAAGGATACGTGCCGGGAATTTGTATTTCACCCGAAATATCGACGGTGTACTGCTCTTCTAAATCAAAAATTGAAAAAATATGAACCAGATCTTCTTTTTGTAATTCAATTTCATAGGTTGAATCGTTCAATACTCGCTGAAGGTCGACAGGGAAGGTTTCGGTCTTTAAATCTTTTGACAAACGATAAATAATAGCCCTATCGGTAAATGCATCTTCGCGTAGGCCATCGGCTTTTTCAATGAGTTTCCGTAAAGTCAAACCATCCTTTAGTTCGTAAAAACCAGGACGAAAAACTGCACCAGAAATTTCAACCCTGTTGGCAAACCTGTTTAGTACAGGTTCAACTTTTATCTGGTCACCATCTCGAAGCAAGAAAGAGGGGAAAAAATCTCTTGTGACTTCGGCCACAGAAAATTCCTTGTCGGTTTTACGAATTACTTTAATACGGCTTTGATAGGCTTTATCGGTAAATCCGCCACAATAGCGTAACAAATCGGCCATTGTTTCATTTTGCTTCAGCTCGAAAAGCGCTTGAATCTTGACTTCGCCAGTTAAATCGACCCTGCTTAAGTATGGTTTTATGAGAATGACATCTTGATCCTGTAAACGAATATTCGACTTCTGCTCTCCTGTGGTTAGAAATTCGTATAAATCGATGGTAGCAACTGTTTTATTTTCTCTTATAACCTTAATATCGCGATAGGTGCCTTTATCGGAAGGTCCACCTGCTAAGTACAAAGCATTGAAAACAGTTGCAAGGGAAGGCAATGTGTAGGTACCGGGAAAGTTTACCTCTCCCACAATATTTACTTTGATGCTTCTAAGATTTCCTAAGTTTACTTGAGCAAAAGTATTGGGCTGAGGCCCTGTAAGTCCCGAGTAAATGGAAGAAAGCCGTCCAATAATTTGTTTTGAAGCTTTTTCGATAGTTAACCCGTTTACAAAAATAGGTCCAATATTATCGATAAAAATATACCCTTCAGGATTTACAGTCAACCTATAATTTTGTTGCGACGCGCCCCAGATGTCTATAACAATTTCATCCCCCGGGCCAATCTGATAGTTTTGGGGTGTAGCAATATTTAAACTAGGCTCAAATGTTAGTTTTTTCGAGGTAAAAAGATAAGAACCAAAAATTATTTTTTTAGGAACCGTATCTAAAATACCTGCAAATAACAATTGCTCAATACTAAGCGAATCTGTTGGTCTGGCTTTAAGATAGCTTGTATCGGTGTATGACCTTAAAAAAGATGAGCCTATATCCATCGTTTTGTTTCCACTTGTAGAAGACACATTTAACAATGCTATCCTTTTACGGAGTTTTTCGAGCTCCGAGGGCGACATTCCCCTAGCCAATGCTGCTGCCTCGAGCTGTTGTTGGCTTAATCCCGATTCTTTGGCTCGAGTAAGTATTTTCTGAACCTGCTCATCTGTTAGTTTATCTACATTGATAGTCTTTAAATCCTGTGCTAAAACAGCGATAAAGCCAATAAACAAATAAATTATGAGGAAGAAAATACGTTTCATAAGCAATAATTTTTATAAACTCCAATAGCTAAAACTTTTGCGAATGTTAAAATATACCGATTTAAGATCGAATAAAATATATGGTGGTCTTAATATGGCTTTTAAATCCTTTTCACTAAAATTGAGAAATTCTTTATGAGGTACAGCAAGTAAAATAACATCGTATTTTTTTTGCATAAAATCATTAGCAAGTTTGAGTCGATAAGTTTCTTCAACTCTAGAGGCATTTGCACGAGGATCAAATATAGTAATATTTTTTACTCCAAACGATTGCATTTCATAAACCAGATCGGCAACCTTGGAATTACGTGTATCCGAAATATTTTCCTTAAAAGTAAATCCCAAAACCAGAATTTCGGCTTGTTTTAAATCTTTCCCGCTATTGATTAAAGAAATGATGATATTTTTTGCAACAAATGCAGCCATGTTGTCATTCATAAATCTACCAGCACTTATCAGCTGGGGGTGATAACCAAGTTTGGCAGCTTTATATGCAAGATAATAGGGATCTACCCCTATGCAATGCCCTCCAACAAGCCCTGGATAAAAAGGAAGAAAATTCCATTTCGTGCGAGCAGCTTCGAGCACTTCATAAGTATTTATACCCATACTATGAAAAATTATAGATAGCTCGTTCATGAGCCCTATATTAACATCACGTTGGGTATTTTCTATAATTTTTGCAGCCTCGGCAACTTTAATCGATGAAGCTTTGTAAATACCAGCTTCTACAACTTGTCCATAAAAATCGGCTAAAAAATTGGTTGTAGTTTCGTCGCAACCAGCTACAACTTTTTTTATTTTAGTAAAAGAATGTTCGCGATCGCCTGGATTAATTCGTTCTGGTGAATAGCCAACCTTAAAATCTATTCCGTATTTTAAACCCGATACCTGCTCCAGAATTGGTACACAATCCTCTTCGGTACAACCTGGATAAACCGTCGATTCGTAAACTATTACATCTCCTTTTTTTATGTATTTTGCAACTGTTTTTGTGGCCGAAAAAAGTGCTGATAACTCGGGTTTTTTGAACTCATCGATAGGGGTTGGAACAGTAACTATAAAAACGGTAGCTTTAGCAAGACTTTCAGGATTCGAGGTGAAAAAAATATCACAACCATCAAATTCGTCTGATGTCATTTCCTGGTCAGGATCTATATGCTTTCGAAGGGCCTCGATTCGCTCCTCGCTAATATCATACCCCAAAACTTTGAAATATCGAGCAAAACTTAGTGAGAGGGGTAATCCAACATAACCAAGACCGATTACTGCAATTGATTTTTCTTTTTTAATATATGCTTCTAGTTCGAGCATTTTTTACTAAACATTTTTTCTGAAGAAAGGATGAAAATCTATTTCTTTCAAAGCAAAGGGATGAAAATCGCCTTCAAGTCCTATGGGTCGTGCGTTGCGAATTTGATGAGCAAGTTCTATGCTTTCGAAAGCATCAGTAATACCAAAACCATCTCCTGCAAGAATTTTTTCGTAAGAAAGAGTGTGTAAATCGGTAAAACCCTCACTGAACTCAAGTTCTTTCCCATTAATGGTTATAGAACGATAGGTGCGTTTCCCATTTCTTTTTACTTCTTCGGGAAGAGTTTTTTCATCGATGCTTAAAAACCATCTGATATTAGCTTTTTTTAAATGAAGTAAGCCGGCAGCTCTTTTCGGCTCCAGAATATGAACAACAGATTTTTCGACTTTACCAAAGATCCATAATAGCATATCGAAAAAATGAATTCCGATATTGGTTGCAATACCTCCCGATTTTTCTTCCTGAGCTTTCCAACTTGTAAAATACCAATTACCCCGTGAAGTAATGTAGGTAAGCTCTATATCAAATATCTCAGAATTATTTTTTTCGATAGTATTCTTCAATTCCTTTATTACAGGGTGCAATCGGAGTTGAAGAATTGTATTTACTTTTTTTCCAGTTTCTTTTTCGATCAACTGAAGAGCTTCAGCATTCCATGGATTAAGTACAAGGGGTTTTTCGCAAATAGCATCGGCATGCTGGCGAAGCGCAAAACGAATATGGGCATCGTGTAGATAGTTGGGTGTACATATGCTTACATAGTCGACTCCTTTGCCCTGCCGACGCAGTTTATCCAAATGACGGTCAAAACGTTCGAACTCAACAAAAAAATCAGCATAAGGAAAATAGCTATCGAGAATGCCTACACTGTCATTCTTATCGAGAGCAGCAACTAAAATATTGCCAGTATCCTTTATAGCTTTTAAATGCTTAGGTGCAATGTAACCAGCAGCTCCAATCAGTGCAAATGATTTCATAAATACAAGTATGTGGGTACGAAGGTACTATATTTTGTAATAATTCCTGTACCATTCTACAAAATTACGTATCCCGACAGTAACAGGAGTATTAGGTTTGTATCCAATCTCTCTATATAAATCGCTTGTATCGGCATATGTACGAACAACATCTCCCGGTTGAAGAGGTTTAAAAATAAGCTGAGCCTTACGATTCAATTCTTTTTCCAATGCTTCCACAAAGTCCATCAAACGAACTGGCTGACTATTCCCAATGTTGAAAATACGATAAGAGGCCGAACTAGTAGCTGGATCGGGCATTATCGGATTCCAGTACAAAGTAGACGATGGGATACGAAAAATAATGCGATATACTCCTTCTATAATATCATCGATGTAGGTAAAATCGCGCTCCATTTCTCCGTTATTGTAAACTTCGATAGCTTGATCTTCGAGTATAGCTTTGGTAAATTTAAAAAGAGCCATATCGGGTCGACCCCAAGGTCCGTAAACAGTGAAAAATCTCAACCCTGTAACAGGAAGTGCATATAAATAACTATAAACATGAGCCATCAGTTCGTTCGACTTCTTTGAGGCCGCATATAAACTAACCGGATGATCAACATTGGCATGCGTAGAAAATGGGTATTTTTGGTTTAGACCATACACACTCGAGCTACTAGCATAAACCAGGTGCTTGACCGGATACTTTCGACAGCATTCCAGCAAGTTTAAAAACCCTTCCATATTGCTTTTAACATAAGCCATAGGGTTAATCAGGCTATACCTAACTCCTGCCTGGGCTGCCAAATTTACGACAAAGTCGAACGATGAGTATTCAAAAAGCCTAATAAGTTCATTGTCTTCAAGATTTAACTTAATAAAGGTAAAGTTCTCAAAAAATCGACTTCTGACCTCTTTTGCATATTGAACCTTTTCATCCATAATACCCAGTTGAGCCAATCGAGCCCATTTTAGATTTACATCGTAATAATCATTAATATTGTCAATCCCCACCACATTATATCCTTCTTCTATCAACTTTTTGGTAAGATGGTACCCAATAAAACCAGCTGCACCTGTAACTAAAAATTTCATTCGTTAACGTTTTTTGAAAAATATATCACGTCTAAAACTTCTTTAACATTCTTTTTATAAAAAATTATGAAAGTTCCCTTTTTACAAAAGTAAATGAAAAAAATTGTTCAGAAAAAATTCAAATTTTTATAAATTTGCCATCCCAAATTGTCCTGTGGTGTAATGGTAGCACATCAGATTCTGGCTCTGCTAGTCTGGGTTCGAGTCCTAGCAGGACAACAAAAAAGCCCCGTTTTTTTCGGGGCTTTTTTATTTTAACGATTGATTTTATTAACCTCTTATTGCCTTAATTCCAGGTAATTCTTTACCTTCAAGATACTCGAGCATGGCGCCACCTCCGGTCGATACATAGCTAATCTTATCAGCGAGCTTGTTCTTATTAACTGCTGCAACCGAATCTCCTCCACCTACTAAGCTAAATGCGCCTTTGGTTGTTGCATCAGCAATAGCTTTGGCAATAGCAGATGTACCTTTCGAGAATTTTTCCATTTCAAAAACTCCCATAGGTCCATTCCAAAGTATAGTTTTCGACTGGGCAATAACTTCGCTGAAAATTTTAATACTTTCCTCAGCAATATCAAGGCCCATCCAACCATCGGGTGTTTGGTCAATTTTGGTAATCTGGGTGTTTGCATTGGCATCGAAAGCATCGGCATTTACAGCATCAACAGGTAAATATACCTTAACCCCTTTCTCTTTGGCTTTCTTTAAAAGCTCAAGTGCTAATTCAAGCTTATCGTCCTCGCAAAGCGATTTACCTAT
Source organism: Bacteroidales bacterium (assembly GCA_026416115.1). Taxonomy (GTDB): domain Bacteria; phylum Bacteroidota; class Bacteroidia; order Bacteroidales; family DTGW01; genus JAKPGM01. Next base: position 5,971 of record JAOAFU010000002.1, read on the forward strand.
TTTTCCTCCCTGAGCCTTAATGAAAGTATAGGTCATTCCTCCGCCAATAATGAGATTATCAACTCGGCTAAGTAAGTTTTCAATAATAAGTATCTTATCCGAAACTTTTGCACCTCCCATGATAGCCGTAAATGGTCTTTCGGGCTGATGCAAAACTTTATCCATAGCTTTTAATTCGTTCTCTATAAGATAACCGAACATTTTATCGTTGGGAAAATATTCAGCTATAAGGGCAGTAGAAGCATGTGCACGGTGAGCTGTACCAAATGCATCGTTAATGTAGCAATCGGCATAACTTGCAAGCTGTTTAACAAAAGCTTTCTGTTTTTCTTTCACCTGAGCCTTGGCAGCTTTTTTTTCTTCTTCAGTTGCATTCTCCCCTAAATGATAAGGTTTTCCCTCTTCTTCTTCGTAAAAACGCAAATTTTCAAGTAATACAACTTGACCAGGTTGCAAAGAGGCACATACTTGTTTAGCTTCTTCGCCCATGCAATCGCCTACAAATTTCACAGGTACACCTATGTGTTTTTCAACCGTTGAAACAATGTGCTTGAGCGAATATTTTTCTTGAGCTTTCCCATCGGGGCGTCCCAAATGCGACATTAAGATTACCGAACCTCCATCATTTAAAACCTTTTTGATGGTTGGAACTGCTCCACGAATTCGGGTATCATCAGTTACTACAAATGTCTGCTTGTCGAGGGGTACGTTAAAATCAACCCTTATGATGGCTCTTTTGCCTTTGAAATTGTATTGATCAATAGTTTGCATAATTTTTGTTATTTTTTGAACACACAAAGATAAGAATTAATTACTTTTGCCAAATAATCTTTTTTTCAGCTAAAATACTTCTATCTTATGTTCTCGGGAATTGTTGAAGAAGCTGCAGTAGTCGAAAAGCTGGAACGTGAAAATGAAAATCTTCATATCTTTCTTTCATGTTCTTTTATCGATGAGCTACATGTTGATCAAAGTATTGCACACAATGGAGTTTGTCTTACCGTGGTCGACATCGATAAAAAAAACAAAACTTATAAGGTTACTGCTGTAAAAGAAACATTAATCAAATCCAATCTGGGTTTATTAAAAATTGGCGACAAAGTCAATCTCGAGCGCAGTATGCTCATGAATGGAAGAATTGATGGTCATATTGTTCAGGGACATGTCGATCAAACAGCCGAATGTATTGAGGTAACTGAAGCTGGTGGAAGCTGGTATTTCACATTCCGCTACGATCCATCTTTAAAAAATATTACTGTAGAAAAAGGAAGTATTGCTGTAAATGGTGTTAGCCTTACCGTAGTTAATTCAAAAAAAGATTCTTTTCAAGTTGCCATTATTCCTTACACCTATCATAATACTAACTTCCATCAGATTAAACAAGGGACAATAGTCAATCTCGAATTTGACATCATCGGAAAATATGTTGCTAAACTTATGGAACAATATTTGTC
>JAOAFU010000016.1 GCA_026416115.1 Bacteroidales bacterium
TCTACAAACTCGGGTATACGTTTACCTACCTTGGGTGTAGTAACTTTGTCAAGTGGATTTCGGTCAATTATCCTCTGACGTAACAAAAATTTAAAGAACGCTTTCAATGACGATATTTTGCGTACTACAGTTCGCGGTGTAACCCCATCGTTCATGAGCTGAACCATCCATTGTCGGATGATACCACTGTTTATTTGTTCGATGTTTGTATTAGGATAACGCAGGGATACGAAATGTTCAAATTGCTGTAAATCGGTAGCATAAGAACGTTGAGTATGCAACGAGCATCTTTTTTCATTTTTAAGATAATTCTGAAATGCTTCAAAGTGTTGCATGTTCAATTATGCTACTGGAAAATTATCCTTCGTCGACCTGCATTTTTTGACGGTAAATAGCTCGCAAAATTTCTTGACGGCGTTCAACTGAAGGTTTGGTATAAAATTGTCTTTCACGTAATTCCTTGATAACGCCAGTTTTTTCAAATTTGCGTTTGAACTTTTTTAACGCTCTTTCCAGGTTTTCTCCTTCTTTAATAGGAACAATTATCATAGTTAATACATTTTTTGTGAGGCGCAAAGTTATTAAAATGAAAAAGAATATTCAAAAATTTTAGCTAATATTTTTTATTCCTATTATCTATTAAGGGTTTAATTGTGGCTGTTGTATTTTTTCGTCATTATAAAGTTACATATTTCTTCAGTTAATTACAAATCTGTACTCACTTTTTCAAACATTGTTCAATTATGTTATATGTTTTGATAATCTATTTTTTGAAAAAAAACTTTAATTTTTCTACCTATGGTTTTATCGAAGCATTTTAATTTGGTATTTATAATCAATTTTTCTGAGTTCATTAGAAACTCAACCTGAGAATTTTGAACGAGATGTGGCTGACCCTAAGCGGTTCTTGGTGTTGTGTGAGTTGAATTTTGCTTTGTAGTAAACAAAATTAGCTATATTTTTATTTAATCTGGCATGCTCCAGTGAAAGACTCCATTAAAATAGTAGTTCAAAATGTGCTGATATTTAAACAATTCTGTTATTTTACGCTGTATAGCAGATAAGTTATCTCAACATTTTAACAGTACAAAAAAAAATTATAGGATGGATAGTGAATTATTATTTTATACCATAGAACTGACAAGTTTGATACAAAAAAACTTTATTCCTATACCATTCTCGTTCGTGCTTGTTTTTAGTAGCAAACGGTAATGTCCAATATTTATTCAGAAAATCATTATTTTATCTCCAATAATATACTGTCGGCACCTACCGAACCAAAAATACCATAACCTCCTGATATGTTTGAATAAATTGGGAAGGGCATATCGCTATAAGGTTCGTCGTAGGTTGATTCAAAATCATATTGGCTTTTTAGGAACTTAAATATTTGTTCATCTATTTGGAATAGGAAAAATTTTATATTTGATATGTTGTTTTTCTCTATATAAAACTTAGTTTCCCTAAAAATATTTCCCATCTCATTAATTTGCATTGTGCTATGATAATGAAAGTACTTTTTTCGGATATCAACTTTCTGCCCATTTTTTTTAAGAGCCTCGATAGCATAATTATAGTATCGGGTTTTGGAATATGGCTTGAAGAAAGAGAAAGAAAGGATAGTTAAGTGATTCTCAAATTTTATATAGGCAGTATCGATAGTTGGTGATTCGATTGGTTGTATGGTACTTGAACGAGCTTTTGGTAAATTTGGGGCAGTAACTTCGATGTAATATGAATTTTGCGTGGAAGGTTTGATTTCATCGGAAGTGTAAAAATTTATACCATCCGACGATATAAGTTCAGTGAGTAGTTCATTGTTCTCGTACAGATAGACTTTGGCGTTGTTAACGGTATTGGGGCATGAGAAACAATTAAGAGGTAGACTTTTTAAAACAGTCACTTCTACCCCTTTATTGGTAGTTATTATACCATACACAACAAGACGTTCTCCTTCAAAAGGTAATTGACGGTTAATTTTCTTTTCCTGAATTTCGCATGCAACGACAGATAAAGTCAATATGCAGAAGAAAAATATTTTAAAAATTCCATCCATAGCTAATAGTAGGTATTATTTGATATAATGAAATTATTGTGAGTTTACCTTCGCTTACTCTTGCATATGCGGGATTATGTCGCAAATATGCATTATACACGTTTATTTTTGCATATTTACTATATCCTTTTTTCGATGTCCAGTTTCGCATGATTTGGATGTCGAGGCGATGATATGGGGGTAGGTTTGTGTTATTGACGCCGCTAAATAAAGGGTTCTCAGTAAAATAAGAATTTCCAGATGAATAGGCTACAGGTATAGTGAAGGGTTGCCCGGACATAAAAATCCAGGATGAACTAAGTGACCATTCATTGTTTATAGGGAAAAATATTTTTGTGTTAACAACATGACGATGATTGTAAGTAAAAGGGTATCGGCGTCCAAAATTAATATCATCAAATTTACGCCAGCTCCACATGAGTGTATAGTTTATACTTCCTGTTATCTTTCCTATATTTTTTTCAAAATATGTTTCCATTCCATAGGCATTACCAAGGCCGGGCAGAGAAAGTCTATCATATGCACTGGTAATGTTTTGTTCTTCAATTATTTTAAGTTCTACAAGTTTGTTCATGCTTTTATAGAATAATTCGACACCATACTCAAATTCATTTATGATACCAAAATATCCTGCTGCGACCTGATGAACTTCTTCTGTGGGATGGGTTTTATTGGCAGGTAGCCAGAAAGTGAAATAACGACCCGATGAAAGTAATAATATCTGATGCATGAATTGTTTTGTAAAAGTGTAATTAAGCTTTATGGAATGCTCTTTAGCTACCAACCATCGAATCGAAATACGGGGTTCGATTCCAGTGAGTTTGTCGGTAGATTTAAAGAATGTTCCTCGAATTCCTAGATTAGTACTTAGCTTAGAATTAATTCGATAATCATTTTCAAAAAAAACAGCAATATTGTGGGCATTATATTTAAAGTAATAGCCCATCGTTGTATCTTTAGTTATTACGTCATTTAGGATGTTCTGTTGATAGTTTATAAACGGTTGAATTTGCGTTGTATAAAATTCTGTACCACTCTTGAATGTTAATTTATTATTGAAGTAGTAGTCGACGAATAAACGTATTTGGTAATATTGCATAAGATTTTTTGTCCAGCTCTCGTTTTTTTCGCGCGTTTCTCCCCGATAATCGTAATCATTGAAGCACTTGGTGTAATTTGATGAGTAGGCTAAATGAAGGGTTGTATAAATTTTTGATGAAACTTGACTTTTAATACTCCCCGTCATCAATATGCTATTATTACGATATCCGACGTTATCGTTAGAGTTGGTCCATTCATTAGTAGTTTTCAGAAAATCCTGTGCTACAAAAGAATGGATATTGATTTTATGTCTGTTGGCAAGGTTTTGTGTAAGTTTCAAATTGATATCGTAGGCATTTAAACTTACAAAAGAAACACCATCGTAGCTTTTCAAATCGTTCTGATATTCAAGGGTGTCGAGATATCGAAGATACTTGGGTATGTTCAGTATATCAAAATAGGTTGCTCTTGTAGCCAAGAGAAAAGATCCGGAGCGTTTTTTGTTTAATGGTCCTTCAACAGTAGCATGTGTGGTAAGGGTTCCTATTTCTATCTTTCCCTGATATCTATTTTTGTTTCCTTCACGTATGCGAAAATCGATAATGGAAGAGGAACAATTTCCATATCGTGCGGGAAATCCACTTTTATAAAGCTCAATATTGTCGATGGCATATGTATTGATTGCTGATGTTAGGCCGGCAACATGGTTGTAATGGAATAGGGGTGTACCATCGAGCAGTATAAGGTTTTGTCCTATGGTTCCCCCACGTACGTGAATATACGAGAAACCTTCTTTGCCTGTAGTTATACCCGGCAGGGTAGCTATACTCTTTATAGCATCGGGTATACCAACAAAGGAAGGTAATTGGTTTATTAATGAGGCATTTAAGGTGGTCTTGCCCATTAGTGTTTGCATGTATAGCTTTTCTCGTGCTTGCACATATACCGCTTTAATAGTATCTGGCGTTAGAAAAACTGTAATTGATGTGTCACGAGTTTGGTTGAACGTGAGAACTGTTGGTTGGGAGCCTATATAGCTAAATTGTAGCTGAGTTAATCCTTCGCATTGAAGGCTGAAAAATCCTTCATCGTTCGAAAAAATTGTTTGTCGATTCTTTAGATTGATACAATATGCATTGGCAAGGGGCTCGCCTGTTGCGTGACTTTTGATCAATCCACTAACGGTGTATATTTGACCATGGATATGGTTGGTTATAATATTCCATATTGTTATCACTATTAGACCAAACTTTTTCATTCTTTGATTATTATTTTTTCGAAGTTTTTCTTTTTAATCTTTACTCTCTTCCTTATGGGTTGTTTCTGCTTTCTTTTTAAAACGATAAGTGAAAGCCAGGTATGTGTACCACGATTTGTGTTTATAATAGTCTTCTTGATTTGGGAAAAAAGTATTTTTAGCGAAAGGATGTAAATATTTTTGATTAACAATACCTAATTCTAAGAAGTTAAATAGAGTGTAATTTAACCCATAATAGTACAAATGATTTTTGTTATTTAAAGTTTCTGTTCTTGGTCTGTTAGCCGTACGATGTGGATTGAAATTCAGTTGATATCCAAAGCTTATTTTTAAGTTTCGAATCACTTCATATTGCAAGCCTATTGGAAAGGTCCAGTAACGTAGTTTTATTTCGTCAAATTTTATTTCGGCTACCTTAACGTACTGTGTATATCCATCATGATTTATTGCTTGATATTCTTCATCATAAGCTGGGTAGGTATATTTTGCTACTCCGAAACCTGTATGTAGGAACAATTTTTTTATTACTTCTATTTGGAAATTTATGCTGTGATTTTGATAGATAGAGGGTTTATAGAGTAACCCATCTATGGTATTACTGTTGTGTGTAACAATCATCTTGTTTTTCCCCGGACCAGCCATTATTTGTATTTGTTGAGCTGGCAAGTATATTGGTTTTAATTGCAATAAAATAAAAACTATTAATACGGTTCTCATTTTTATACAGGTTATTATTTTTATTATAATTTTTGGATTTGGGTATGATTTAGCAAGTTAATAGTTTATAGAAAAATTCAAAAACCACAATACTCATAATTGCAACATATTGCTGCATAGTTTTCATGGGTCGTACCTCTGGTCCAAGCTTTTACCTTTGCCGATTTAAAAAGAGTTGTAATTGGTATTGGGGTATTATATAT
>JAOAFU010000147.1 GCA_026416115.1 Bacteroidales bacterium
GCAGGTCAAATTCAATTACCTTTGCAACGAATAAATGATGTTGAATAAAAAATTCTGACAATGGCTCATGTAATTACCAATGATTGTACAGCATGCGGCACCTGTATTAATGAATGCCCTGTTGAGGCAATTTCGGAAGGCCAGATTTACAAGATCGATCCCGAAGTTTGCACCGATTGTGGCGCGTGTGCCGATGTTTGTCCCGTAGGAGCTATTCATCCTGCATAGCCAAATCGGGCACCAGCATAAACCCGCTTTTTAGCGGGTTTTTTTATGGTTTATATTTTGAAGTACGCAAAATTTTATTCATATCGCTCTCATTCATCAAATCGAGTAATGAAGTGCCCGAATTTCTTACATATTGATCTACTATCCTGTATCCAATCCAAATCACAGCACGGCCTGGAGAATTTTGTCCAAAATCCTTAGTAAAAGGCGCTTCATCGACGAAACGCTTAATGACTTGAAAATCGGAACTAAATAGATATTTCTTATCCAAAAGATATTCCCACATTGGAGCCTCAAATTTTTTACACCATTCGAGTTGTGACGACATCATACCAAAAATAAGGGAATCCGATTCGTTGGGAAGTAATTTTTTTGCAGCATAAATTATTTTCCCCTCGTATATAATATGCGCCAACAACGATTGATCGAGGCTATCATTAAGTGGAAAATGGGTTATAGCCCACGCCTTGGCACAGTCGGCAGTAATATATTGAGGATACATACGTATGCGAAGATATCGAGGTAAACCTAACATGCCATAAAAAGGGTTTTGTCCCCCAAGATATTTATCTAATGCAATCCCTAATATGGTATCTGTAGTGACAATCGACTGATTAAATCCAGAAATGTAAGTTATAACAATGGGAATTGGAATGTTGGGAAAATAAAAGCGAAAATAACGAAACATCTCTTCCAGTTTTGGACCATAAACATTTCCAAAATCACCAAAGAGGCTGTCTGTATTTTTCTTAACCTTATTGATATTATAGTCGGTTAAAAAAGCCACCAAATAATCTGGATAGGAAGGATTTTGGGGACTACCTATTCGTATAACCTTATAGCTGAATAAATCGAGAAATTCACCATAACGTTTCCGAATAATCGGTAAGCTATCTTTGATGTGAGACGGATCGAGGGCAAACAAATCCTGCTCGAAACGCATGATCTTTAAGTCGACATTAACCTTACTTAAATCTACTTCATTTTCAGGTTTAAAGCGACAACCGATAGTAAACAAAACAAATAAAACGAATATAAAGAATCGAAAATTACTCATAGATGCTTTATTAAGGAACTAAAATAGCCCAAACTCTGCTGCAAATTTAGCAAAACAACCTATCTCATCGGGTTTAAAAAGTTAAAAAAAGCTAACAAGTTAAGGCAATTACAGTAAAGAATTCATAAATTGCAAGTCGGAAAAAAGCAAAAAATGAGTACTAATTTTAAAAAAATAATATTTCTTTCTTGTTTTTACTTTATCCATTTTCAGGTTTCATTTAGTCAGATGGGTAGCGGAGGATCCCCAATACTAGTTGGGGAAAATCCTGATTCTTTGGCAGAATATGAAATTCCTGGACCAAACTTTTCCGAGATCAACTATATTCGAAACCAGCAAAAGCTTTTCCAAAGCAAAGCACTCATGTTTGCTTACAACTACGAAA
>JAOAFU010000153.1 GCA_026416115.1 Bacteroidales bacterium
CATCCAGAAGCCACTGAAATTCCCCGAAACAAAACCTGAAAGAATGGTTAAAGATGAACCACCTTCGCGTCCCGAGTTTACAACTTCTTGTACGTGACCCGATTTTGGACTTGTAAATATTTTGGTAAATTCGGGGATGAGAGCTCCACCAATAGTACCACACGAGATAATAATCGAAAGCAATATCCAGAGATTAGGATTAATAGCACCAACATTGCTGCTAGGTCCTATCATTATATAGCTGGCCACAAATGTCACTACGATCGAAAGAAGTGAGGTGAGCCATACTAAGTTTGTCAGAGGTTGTTCAAAATCGAGTTCATCTTTTTTGGCATACAGAGCGTTGCTCAAACCACGGTTAAGGTAAAAAGCAACAACTGAAGTAATGATCATCAAAATACGCATAACGAAAATCCAGGTGAGGAATGTAGCTTGCCATTCGGCATTAGGCATGAAAGAACCATTGAGAACAGAACCTACAGCCAAGACGATGAATGAAATAAGGGCAACACCAGTTACACCATAGGTTTCGAATCCGTCGGCAGTGGGTCCTACGCTGTCGCCTGCATTGTCGCCAGTACAGTCGGCTATAACTCCAGGGTTACGTGGATCGTCTTCGCCAATTTTGAAAACTACCTTCATCAGGTCGGAACCAATGTCGGCAATCTTTGTAAAGATACCCCCGGCAATACGTAAAGCAGAAGCACCAAGCGATTCGCCTATTGCAAAGCCTACAAAACAGGCGCCGGCAATCTCGCGGGGTACAAAAAGCAAAATGATGAGCATCATAATCAGCTCAACGCTGATAAGTAAGACCCCAATACTCATCCCTGCGTTAAGAGGAATGTTGAGAAGTTTTAAAGGTTTACGTTCAAGAGCAGCAAAGGCCATACGGCTATTGGCTAATGTATTCATGCGAATACCAAACCATGCTACACCATACGAACCCAAAATACCTATTACTGTCCACAAGAGAATGGTTATTACCCCTCCAACTCCCGAATGCTGCAAAAATCCAAAATAAAAGGCAACACAGGCAGCAATGAACAGGAAAAGTATAATCAGGAACTTCCCTTGTTGGATCAGATAGGTTTTGCAGGTTTCGAAAATAACTTTCGAAACATCCAGCATGGATTGATGTGCTTTCAGTTTTTTAACCTTTAAAAACTGATATAGCCCAAACACCATACCCAGCACACAAATAAGTAATCCCCATGATAGCAGGCTGTTCTGTGTACCCGATAATTCAGGAATCTTCAAATCAGCCTCGCTTGCCATGGCCATTACAGGCAACGCAAGTGCCATTAATAAAGACTTTACTCTTTTCATACGCTTCGGTTTTGTAAAATAAAAGGCAAATTTATAAATCCTATCTGAATAACTTTACACTTATCCAAACTTAGAATGACTCTAAATTACTGAAATTTTAAACTTGCTACTCTTTCTTTGTTTTGCTTTAGGCACAATTCGCTTAATAGCTTTCTTATTAACATAAATCAAAATAAAGATTTTGAATATACGTGTATAAAAGACGGGAAAAGTTTAGATTTGAAAGCAGAAAAACAAGGTTTTATGTCAGGGAAAATAACTGTTATTGGAAGCACCAACGTCGACATCACCATGCGATTGTCGCGCTTACCCGAAAAAGGTGAAACTATTAGTGGAGGCGATTATTATCAGGCTTTTGGGGGGAAAGGTGCTAATCAAGCTGTTGCCGCAGCTCGATGTGGAGGTCAGGTTACGCTTGTTACCTGTCTGGGGAATGATCATTTCACTACTTTGCTTATTGAAAGTTTTCTAAATCATAATATTCAAACACAGTATGTTTTTGTCGAGGAAACCAGTTTTACAGGTACAGCTGTAATTATGACCGATAAAACAGGTAACAACTACATTGGTGTAGCGGGAGGAGCTAATGACTTTCTTACACCCGATAAAATTGAGAAAGCATTACCGTCTATTTCGCAAGCCGATATTGTTTTGCTTCAGAACGAAATACCCGAAGCAACTGTTCGTTTTGTACTTAATACCTGCGAAAAACTCAAGAAAAAAGTAATATTTAATATTGCTCCTGCTTGTAGGCTCACCGATGAGTTATTTAACAAAATTCATATTGCTGTTGTCAACGAAACAGAGGCCGAAATGGTTACCGGAATTAAAATTTTAAACTCTTCCGACGTTGAAAGGGCAGCAAAGCTATTTATAAGTAAAGGCACACCTAATGTTGTGATTACTTTAGGTGCCAAGGGGGCATATGTGGCTGGAGAAACTGAAGGCTTTTATGTCAGAGGACTCGAGGTGGAGGCGGTTGATACAACTGGAGCCGGCGATGTTTTTTGCGGAGCTCTCGCTATTGCTTATACCGAAGGTATGCCCATCAGAAAAGCTGTCGAATTTGCCAATGCAGCAGCTGCAATATCGGTAACACGCCTCGGAGCACAGCCCTCAGCTCCTCGTCGTGATGAGGTTTTGGATATGATCAAAAACTTAGCTGATTAATACCATATCCCCTGTCCAAATTTTTGTAGATTTGCGAAAATTTCCACCCATGTCCAATGTGTTTATTCATCCTACTGCAGTGGTCGACGATGGTTGTCAGATTGGCGAAGGTACCAAAATCTGGCATTTTTCCCACCTCATGCCATGTCGGATAGGGTGCAACTGCGTAGTTGGTCAAAATGTATTTATTGGCAAAGATGTGGTCATTGGCAATAATGTTAAAATTCAAAATAATGTCTCGGTATATACAGGCGTTATTTGCGAAGACGATGTGTTTTTAGGACCATCAATGGTTTTTACAAATGTTATTAATCCTCGAAGTGTCGTTGAACGTAAACATGAGTTTAAATCCACAATTGTAAAAAAGGGTGCAACTATTGGAGCTAATGCTACAATTCTATGCGGTATCGTAATTGGCGAATATGCCTTCGTTGGAGCAGGAGCTGTGGTTACTAAAAATGTTAAACCATACGCTTTGGTTGTAGGAAATCCTGCACGCCAAGCCGGATGGGTTAGTGAATTTGGAATCAAATTGGTTTTCAACAACGAGGGTTTGGCTATTTGCCCTCAATCGAATCAAAAATACAAACTTAATTCGTTAACACAGGAAATAACAAAATTGGACAATAATGACTAAGAAAGCCTTAATAACCGGTATTACCGGACAGGATGGTTCATATCTGGCAGAATTACTCCTTGCCAAAGGGTACGAAGTGCATGGAATGATTCGCCGTTCTTCTTCGTTCAATACTGCTCGTATCGATCATTTATATCAAGACAGGCACAATAAAGATGTTCGCCTTTTTCTTCATTATGGCGATATGACCGACTCGAGTAACCTTAACCGTTTGCTCGAAAAAATCCAACCCGATGAGATTTATAACCTAGCCGCCCAAAGCCATGTTAAAGTTTCTTTCGATGTCCCCGAGTATACAGCCGAGGTCGATGCTCTTGGTACGCTGCGTTTTCTCGATGCTATAAAGGAGACTGGTATTCCAACTCGATTTTATCAGGCTTCTACCAGCGAACTATATGGTAAAGTTCAGGCTATACCACAAAACGAGACTACTCCTTTTTATCCCCGTAGTCCTTATGCGGTTGCCAAACTATATGGTTATTGGATTATTGTTAATTATCGCGAAGCATACAATTTGTTTGCCTGCAATGGTATTTTATTCAATCACGAGTCGCCTCGTCGTGGCGAAACCTTTGTAACTCGCAAAATTACGATGGCAGCTGCTCGAATTAAAGCAGGCTTACAAGAAACGCTCTATTTGGGTAATCTCGATGCTAAACGCGATTGGGGGTATGCTCCTGAATACGTAGAGGGTATGTGGCGCATACTTCAATACCCTTCTCCCGAAGATTTTGTGCTTGCAACAAACGAAACACATTCCGTACGTGAGTTCGTCGAATTAGCTTTCAAAGAACTCGACATCGAAATCGAATGGAAAGGTAAAGGCGTCGATGAAATTGGCGTTTGTACAAAAACCGGTAAAACAATCGTAAAAATCGACCCGGCATACTTCCGTCCAACAGAAGTCGATTTGCTCGTGGGCGATTATTCGAAGGCAAAAAAATTACTGGGTTGGGAACCCAAAACTACTTTTAAAGATCTTGTGAAAATTATGGTTCAAGCCGATTGGGAACGTGTTCAGAAAACGATGAGATAATGGAAATAAATGCTAAAATATATGTAGCTGGACATCGCGGATTGGTCGGAAGTGCTATCGTTCGCAAACTCCGCGAAAAAGGTTATACCCACATCGTAGGTCGAACTCACGACGAACTGGATTTAACAGATGCTCGCGCAACGCTCGACTTTTTCGAAACAGAAAAACCCGACTATGTTTTTCTTGCTGCTGCTAAGGTCGGAGGAATTTTAGCCAATAATACCTATCGCGCCCAGTTTATATACGAAAATTTGCAGATTCAGAACAATGTAATACATGCAGCATATCTAACAGGTGTTAAAAAATTACTTTTTCTTGGGAGTTCTTGCATATACCCCAAAAATGCTCCTCAGCCTCTGCGCGAAGATTATCTTCTAACTTCCGAACTCGAATACACCAACGAACCCTATGCAATAGCCAAGATTGCAGGTATTAAAATGATTGAGTCGTATAATCTGCAGTATGGTACTAACTTTTTAGCGGTAATGCCAACTAATTTATACGGACCAAACGATAATTACGATCTTGAGAAATCGCACGTATTACCGGCTTTAATTCGTAAAATGCATCTGGCCAAAGCATTACAGGAGGATAATTGGGAACTCATTTGTTCCGATTTAAACAAACGCCCTGTTAGGGGCATAAATGGTAATAGCTCGAGATCGGATATAGAGCTGCTTTTAAAAAAATATGGTATTATAAAGAACGGCCATGAGGTTAGTGTAACACTCTGGGGGAGCGGTAAGCCTCGTCGCGAATTTCTTCATTCCGACGATATGGCCGATGCGTGTGTTTTTATTATGCAGCGGATCAATTTTAGCGACCTCGTTGCCCAGCTCCCTTCTGCCGAGATTCGGAATACACACATTAACATTGGAACTGGTAGCGACCTAACCATTTCCGAGTTAGCACACATGGTTGGCAAAATTATCGGTTTTTCCGGAAACATCCTCTGGGACACTACAAAACCCGATGGCACATATCAAAAATTACTAGATGTAAGTAAGCTTGAAAAGCTCGGATGGTCTTTTGCTATCAATTTGAGAGATGGAATTAATCGCGTGTATAATGATTATTTAAAAGCAGTAGTAAGTTGATTTTTTTGCAAAATTTTAATTGCAAGTTGCTTTCTTCTCCTATTCAGGGGAAATATTTATGCGTTAATTTCATGGTTTTTTGGTAAAAAAAGAACAGCCTCGAAGGCTGCTCTTACAAGAAAAGGAGGAATATGAATAAAACTCAGGAGATAACTTATGATTTTAAAAGTCGACTTACTTCATCCCAATTAATAATGTTCCAGAAAGCCGCAATGTATTCGGGTCGTCGATTTTGGTATTTTAGATAATATGCATGTTCCCATACATCGAGACCAAGGATGGGTTTCCCTTTTTCCTCAACTATATCCATTAATGGATTGTCCTGATTGGGTGTTGAGGTTACTGCCAATGAACCATCGGATTTTACAATAAGCCAGGCCCATCCGCTACCAAATCGTGTTGCTGCAGCGTTAGAGAATATTTCTTTAAATTTTTCGAAAGAGCCAAAGTAACGATTTATTGCATCTGCTAAATCGCCTTGTGGAGTACCACCACCATTAGGTTTCATCAATTTCCAGAATAAGTTGTGATTATAATAGCCACCGCCATTATTTCGCACCGCTACAGGATATTTCGAGATATCTCTCAAAATATCTTCTATGCTCGTTGGAGCATTTGGAATATTAGCAAGTGCATTATTTAAATTCGTTGTATAGGCCCCATGATGTTTGGTATGATGTATTTCCATCGTCTGTGCATCGATGTAGGGCTCTAATGCATTGTAGCTATAATCTAATTTGGGTAATTCAAATGCCATAGTCGTATAATTTTAAAGGTTCATAATTTCAATACAAAAATATTTTATATTTAGATTAATTACAAATAAAAATCGGAAAAAAAGATGTTTTATTTTTATTACTATAACAAACCTGCGACAAAATGGTTGAATATTTTTCAAATTGACTATAAAATGGTTTTGGTTCGAACAAGCAAATGAATTAATCTTAAAATTTGGTCAATTTTGGAGTTGCCTGAAAGTAATCTCGAAGATGTCTCATAAACTTAGCGTACATAGTAAGGGGCAAATATTTGCCCGTAAGGGCTAACTTAAGCTAGAAAAGAAGTTAAATTTTTCATCATTCCCAGTGCCTGTAATGAAGATCAAATGCTATTAAAAAGAATTTCGATAGGATAATTATATCCATAGTTGTCAATAGGAAAAATCTCTAAAGGAGACTATTAAAGAGTAAGAGCGTTTAAAAGGAATTTAGCGCAGTTTTGGCCAAGAAAATCTTATGGTAAGTAGCTAGGTTTCTATAAAGTACACATAAAGAAATTGCTTTGCGCGGGTTTTACAATGAATGGTTTTTATACTATAAATATTCTATGAAATGGTTCAGCTTTGTCTTTCAAGAGACAATTCTGTGCTGATTAGATATTAGTTATAAAAAAAAGAAGCTGCCGAGAAAGGCAGCCTCTTTTAGATTAGTAAGAAATTTGACCGTTTATTTTTTCAATAGTTTAGCACGGTACTGGTTTCCGTTCGAATCTTCAATTACTATCAAATAACTGCCACTATTCAAGTATCCTATTTCAATGGTACTCGAGGGGTTTTGTATGCGGTTTACGAGTTGACCAGTGATGGTATAGATGGATATGCTTGAAATGGGTCGAGCCGCTTTAACATGAACGAATCTGCCAGCAGGGTTGGGATATATTGTAGCTTTCGTAATAACAGCATTGCCGACTCCATTTCCAGTTGCTTGTGAAAGGTTGAATACATCATCGCCAAATGCAATCAAATTATCGTCGGGTAGGTTGTTGGTATTGCTATAGAAAATCTTACCACCTGTGTGGCTAAGCTCTACTTTCTGATTTGGAAGAATAGTTTTGTTCAGGATGAGAGCTAATTTATTGTTTTGTTTTGGGACAATTACAACTTTTTGAACAGGCACAGGTGTTCCATCAGCTGTAACTGTAAAAGACGCTGGATCGAAGTTGCTCGATGGGTCTATGCTGCTAATTGTTTGTATTATAATGCTATCGCCAGTAGGTACAACTACAGCCCCAGCTATGGGCGATTCGATTAACGACATGTCGTCGATGTAATATTGCCCTGTTTCAAAAGCGCTAATAGTTACTCTGAGTTCTTCCTGGTCGGCATTGTAACATACAAGTGCTACACGTGTCCAGTCTTTCCCAATTGTTACGGTGGAGTTGGTTAATTCTGCGTAATTATTATATGTTCCGATAGCTGCACGTAGCTTAAATCCGCTTGTACTTCTTGCGTAAAAGGTTGCTCGGTAGTACATACCTGGAGTTACAGGAATATGCTCGTACACTGCTTGAATATCCCAGAAGTTGCCAGTGTATTTTTGAATTACATTAATGAATAGGCATTTACTACCCGAATGAGCAACTGAATCAATTACGGTAAATTCGGCGTTGCCGCTTGATGCACCCAAGTACCATGGATCGGCTGAGGTGGCACCCGCTGACGCTTCTTCTAATCCTCCGTTTGGTGTAAGTGCTGGCTGGGCTTGGATTGTGAAAAATGCAAAACTTATGACTGCTGTAAAAATTGTTTTGCTCAATTTGAAAAAGTAGCTCTGTTTCATACGCAATTTTTTTAGTAGTTAGACAATTTCAAAATAATGCTGAAAATTACTAATTCCCATTTTGTAGATAGTAGAAAAAGCTTGCGCTAAAAGGGAATAAAATAGTCATTCCATTGAAGTTTTGTATGCTTATGAAACAGTGAAAAAAAAACACAGGATCGAAATCCTGTGTCTTCTCGGGGTAGCTGATAAATTTATTCGCTTTGCTCTTTTTTACTGGTATCTATTCGGCATGGGAAGTATAAGGGACAAAATCCTAATAGAGCGGTAGCAATTAGGATAACTGCTAAAACAATGGCTATAATTCCGATTGTTCCACCTATAGTTCCGGTAAGGTATAATGCTGCAAGAATAAATGCCAGCAGTATCCTAACGATTCGATCTGTTTTTCCTACATTTGTTTTCATAGATAAATGTTTTTAGAGGTTAATATGGGGTAAATTATTTTTGAGCCGATGATTCATTTAACAATACTTGGTTGATGATTTTCACAAGCTCGGCCTTTGGCAAAGCCCCCATGGTAGCCTGAGGTTTACCATTTACAGGGATAAATACAAGAGTCGGCAAACTCGAGATTCCAAGATTCATAGCTAGTTCTTTCTCTTTTTCTGTATCTACTTTGTAAACAATTATTTTACCCGCATATTCTTTCGCTATTTCATCCATAACAGGTGCAAGCATTCGGCAAGGACCACACCAATCGGCATAAAAATCGATTATTGCTGGCTTGTTGCCTTCATATTTCCACTGTTTGTTTTTTTCGTAATCAAAAATTTTGGTTTTAAATGTTGCTTTGGTAAGGTGTATGATGTTACCTTTAGTTTCTGGTTTAGGATCCCCTGCATTGCAGTTGACTAATAAAGCGGAAATAGCCACTGCGCTCACTATCCAGAATTTTTTTCCTCTTCTCATAATTTTATGAATTTAAAATATAACAAAGTTTATTCAAAAGTGTTTTTTATTTATTTGCCTATCAAAAATCCCATAAGTCCGCCAAATACTATACTACCATATGGGTTACTTGTAATTGGACAAGTACCCGATTGACATCCAATGTAAAAATAATATAAATACCCCAATAATGCTCCTACTGATGCAAAAATTATAGGTTTCCAAAACTTCCAAGTTTTTAAATTTCCTTTAAAGATCATATAAATATATTTAAATATGTAAATACAAAAATATATATTTTAAAGAATATGTTTTGTTAAAATTATTAAAAAAGAGCATAATAAAAATCAGTTCGTAAAAAATCGTGATTATGATTGCAGAAAATGCCTTTTTTTAAGCTATTGGCTTTTTCCGGATAAGTTGGCTTAGTTTAGTAATGTTTTTTAGCAAAAGAGTACATATCCCCCCTATATTATGTTTTTTAATAATCAGGTAGTCTTCTTTCATTTTCTGGAGAATATTTTTAATAGAGCGATTGCTTTTGCCTCCTACCTTCATACAAGTAATAACCGATGGGATATAGCGAAAGGACGAGGAAGGATAAAAGAGCAGCATACGTAGCATGTAATCGTAGTCGGCGGCTATTTGATATTGTGTGTCGAAGAGACCAATTTCGGATATTACCCTTCTGCGAAAGAAAAGGGTGGGATGAGCGGGCATCCAACCATTCTGCAATAGGTTTACTGCAAAAGATTTGCTTCTCCAGTAACGTATAACTTTCGCAGGTTCGTTTCTGTCGACATACAGAAGGTCGCCATATACAGCTATAGTTCCATCGCTGGTAAATGCAGAGGCAATCAAAGCAAGTGTGTTTGTTGTGTAAAAAGTATCGTCGGCATGGAGGAATCCAATCACTTCTCCATTTGCAAGTTTTAGCCCCTTGTTCAAGGCATCGTATACTCCTTTGTCTTTTTCCGAAACAATGATATCAACTTGATTTTTATATTGTTCGATTATCTCGAGGGTGCCATCGGATGAGGCGCCATCGATTATGATTAGTTCCAAATTTTTATAGGTTTGCGTAAGCAGGGAATGTAAGGTATCTTCAATTGTATTTTTATTGTTGTAGGTAGCTGTAATAATGCTTATTTTGGGCAGATGCATCATGGTATATTAAGTCAAAGGCGATTTCTAATTTTTATCGCTGGGTTTCCAGAATATATTGCGTAAGCTTCAAGATCTTTTGTAGCAACCGAACCAACGGTTAGTATAGAGTGGGTAAAACAGGTAACTCCCGGGCAAACAGTTGCTTTGGCACCAATCCATACTCCATCGTGAATGATAATAGGTTTGATTATAAGATCGAAAGTTGGAATACGGTAGTTATGGTTTCCAGTTAGCAACATGGCACCCTGCGATATACATACGTTGTCGGCAATGGTCACATGGCCTAAATTATCGATCCATACGCCTTCGCCAATCCAGCAATGATTGCCAATAGTTAGCCGCCATGGATACTTTATATTCACGTGAGGCTTAATGACAACGCCTTTGCCTACTTTGGCACCAAAAAGTCGAAGAAGCCAACATTTAAATGACGAAGAGGGGAATATACCGGTGCGGAAAAAGGTTTCGTTTATTAGATACCATAAAATTAGAACACTTCGGTTACGCCCCGGATGATACCATGAGTTATCGTATTGTGATAGATCGACCGAAAAATCTTGAGGATTCATTTGTGAAGCAGCAAATTTTTAATGTTCTGAAACAAGGATTTGCGAACAATGGGCTTAGTAATAAATGCATCACATCCAACTTCTTTTGCTTTTTCCTGTTCGTCGCCCGATGTATATGCGGTTTGCATTATAACAGGCAACCGTGGCATCAGTTTTTTAATTTCTTTAGTGGCTTCAAATCCGTTCATAACTGGCATTTTACAATCCATAAGAACTAAGCAAATGTCGGGATTTTGCTTTACCATTTCTAATGCCTCAATACCTGTTTTGGCCCATAGGATATTCGGTTGTAACTCTTTAAGCAAATATTTAAAATACAAAAAGTTATAATCTTCATCCTCGGCAATGAGAATTGTTTTGTCTTTAAGAAATTTATGAAGCTCTTCATCGGTATTAATGCTTGCATTGTTTTGTTCTGTTCCAGCTTCTATCATTTGGTATGGCAAAGTAAAATAAAAGGTTGAGCCTTTATTAGGCTCAGAATCTACCCACAAATCACCGCCTAACATTTTGGCCAGGTTGTGCGATATTGTTAAACCTAGGCCTGTGCCTTTTTTGTTAATATGCTGACTATCGGCAATTTGACCAAAACGTTCAAAAATTATCGATATCTTATCGGCTGGAATACCAATTCCAGTGTCTTTTACCCAAAATAATAGTTGGTGTTTTTCATCGATTTTGTATCCAAAGTGAATACTGCCATGTAGAGTAAATTTCACTGCGTTGCTAAGAAGATTCGATAGTATTTGCTTTAGTCGTATAGGGTCGGTGTATATAAAAGCTTGGTGATCGGGGAGAGATTGGCTCAAATTTAGCTCAATCATGTCTTTATTTTCTTTTTTCATAATAGTTTTGAAGGTATCGTATAGTTCGACCATGATTGAATTCAAATTACATTCGGCAAAACGAAGTTTAAGCTGTCCTGCTTCAATTTTTGCAATGTCGATAATATCATCGATGAGGTTCAAAAGCGTATTTCCACAACTTGTGATATGGTCGAGGTATTCATTCCTTTCTTCTTCCGAAAGATTGGGAGTTCTTAGCAAGTTTGAAAAACCAATGATTCCGTTCATTGGTGTTCGGATTTCATGACTCATATTTGCCAGAAAGGCTGTTTTTAAGCGATCTGCTGCCTCGGCTTTCTCTTTTGCTTCCCTTAGCTTTTCTTCTACTTTACGTCGCTCGGTAATATCGATAGAGATACCAACCAGCCCCTTAATGTTGCCATGTTCATCTTTGATGGGTATTTTCGTGGCCGACATCCAACGTTTATTACCTCTGCTATCGGTAAGCTGTTCTATTTTTTCAAAAAGTGGGACACCTTGTTTCATAATTCTTAACTCGTCCTGACGGGTCATTTCAGCGGTAGTTGCATCAAAAAAGTCGAAGTCTGTTTTTCCGATTGCTTTTTCGGGCTCGTCTATGCCTAATAATTCAGCTTGTGCCTTGTTTATTTTGGTAAAACGTCCGTCGGTATCTTTGAAGTAGATAGTATAAGGGATATTGTCCATTATCAGTCGTAAGAAGGCGCTTTCGGTGTCGAGCTCGTGAATGAGGTATTTTAATTTGCTAATATCGCGTGAGAAGCCCACAATGCCAGTAATTTGTTTTTTTTCGTTGAAGATAGGACTGAAATTTGAAGAGAGCCATATTTCTTGGCCATTTTTCACTAATTTTTCTTCGATGTTTAGCAGAGGGTTGCCAGACTCTATAACCTCTTTTTCATATTTTCGACGGCTTTGAGCAAATTCCTTATCGAAGTAATGTTCGTCGGTTTCGCCAACTGCCTGTATTTCATCGTCGATATTTAACAAATGGAGCATGGCTTTGTTGACCCTTGTATAAGCATGCCTTATATCTTTAAAATATATGTAATCGTGAGTATTTTCCATTAGTGTTCTTAAAAGATCTCGTTCTTCTCGCAATGAATTAAAAAGATCAATGTTTTCATTTAAAGAACGTTCGATAGTGAGAACGGCATTCACCTCATTTTTTGCCGAAAGTAGAGGCAGTTTGCTTGATAGATACCATTGTCCATTGCGTTGTGTTTGAAAAGAAAATGCTCTTTTATTAAGAAATACTTGCTTTTCTTGTTCGCTAATATTTTGGGCTACCGAATCGGAAAATAACTCATAGAAAGTGTGGCCAATGATTTCATAGATAGATCTGCCAACGGATTTGGAAAAAAGTTCGTTGCAGACTAAAAAGCGACCTTCTGCATTAGTTATGTATGATGGAAAAAATAAATTGGATACTATGCTCGAAAGCATGTTTTCGTAGTTGGCTACTAATTCCTGAAGAATTTTGATCTGCTGCACTTTTTCTTCTTCCATAATTACTCAATTCCCGTTTTCAATATCAATTTTTTTACACCAAACAGTTTTTGGTTGGTTTTGTTTTAGGCTGAATGGACGTATCGTACACGAATAACGTATACTGCAATATAAATTTAATATCTTTTTTTGTAATTTTTTGCTTGAAAGGTAAGAATAAAGAATAAATTACCAATACAATTTAAAACGTAGGATTATCAGATTAATATGAGGATTAAAGTTATCAAACTTCATATCAAAGGTTTGCCAGTAAATGTGTGCATCGAGATTTTGAGCAAGGGAATAGGATAGAGAAGGGGCCATATAATAACCTTTAACCGAAGGTAGATATAAAAATGCTACACTACCATTGATAAGAGGAGTAAAGGGATAAGACAACTGTACCACTGCATTGTGTTTCGAAGGCGATAAGTTTTTTATATTTCCTGAGGCTGAAAGGTAGGTAATTAAATAGTCTGAAGATAGGTTTTTTGGTGCATTTTGATTGAAAAAGTATTCCCCCTGAAGGGAGAGAGAGGATGATGTTGTATAATCGAATGAAATAGATGAAAGCATTGTTACATTTGAAAGGTTAAGACTTTTTTTAGGGTGGATTAGGGTGATTTCACCACGGAACGAGACCCTGTTTGCTATGCTACCCGACCAGCCCCCACCCGCAACAAAGTCGTTTTCTTCGAGCAATCCAGCCAAACACTGAATATCGTATCCATAGGTATTGAACCGGTAAAGCAAGGCTGCTGTAATTTTTTTATTTTGATCAATTTTAAAAGCAGCTTCGGCTGTAGAAACTTCTGTTGGAAAAACCTGTAGTCGTATAGCATCACTTCCAGGACGTTCGATGTAGTCGATATCGAAAAAAGAGTAGGCGTTGAACAAATCATTTGGGTTCCAGACAAGAGTCTGCGACCAGTTGATTCGTTGACGACCAGCCGAGAGAGCAATATTATTATACTCGTATGTAACGTTAAAGCGATCAAACTCGCTGTTAATTTTATAAGATTTTCCCTTTGCAATGTCGAAATTAGCATCGATCCAGCCAGTATGAGAAGGTTCTGCATTGTAAAATATTGGAGAATTAACAATCTCGTTAGCCCAGTTGAATCGATTTCGCATGGCTACATTTACTTTCAGTTTTTCGGAAATGATGATTGCACTTGCATTTAGACGATTGTAAATAAGTTGTGATGTGTACCAAGGGTTATTTATTCTGTCGAATACTGCATACTGAGAGTTACTGATATATCCGCTGATCTCGTATTTTTTGTTTTGAGTCGTATCTTGAGCTAAATTATCCTCAATTGAGAATGAGTTTACAACAGCTGAAAAAAAAAGCATGAGCAGATTGTGAGCTATTTTGCTTTTGGTTTTCATTTTTCAGGTAATGATTTGATTAAAATTTTATCCTGTAACAGTATCATTGTCGATATGGCCGTCGAGCAGTGTTACTATCCGTCGTGCTTTACGCATCACTCGAGGGTCATGAGTAGAGAAGATAAAGGTAATGTTTTCGTTGCGGTTAAGCATTTCCATAATTTCGAGCAAGTTTTCGGCCGAACGGGAGTCGAGGTTTGCTGTTGGTTCATCGGCCAAAACAAATTTAGGGCGAGGGGCTAATGCTCGGGCAACAGCAACACGTTGTTGCTGTCCACCGGATAATTTGGAGGGTCGACTGTTCATACGCTCGGCCAAACCAATTGCGGTAAGCAATTCAGTACTTCTTTTTTCGCGTTCAGATTGTGGTCTATTCTGCAAAAACATCACAAATTCTACGTTTTCTTTGGCTGTAAGAACAGGTATCAGGTTGTAACTTTGAAAAACAAAACCGATATTGTGCAATCTAAAGTCGACTAGCTGAGAAAAACTTAGACGAGTAATATCAGTGCCATCGACAATAATTTGCCCGCTCGTTGGTTTGTCGATGCCTCCCAGCAGGTTCAGAAGAGTAGTCTTACCCGAGCCAGAGGGGCCAACTATAGCTGTAAACTCGCCTTTTTGTATTTGAAGATTTACATTATCGACTGCAACAACTTCGTTGCCATCTTCGCGGTAAATTTTTGTTAAGTTTTTTAATTCAATAATGCTCGACATAGCATTTAATTTTAGTTATTGTTTACGCAGAGCTTCACTGGGAGTTAACTTTAAAGCGCGGCGTGCGGGTATAAGCGATGACAAAAAGCCGGCTACAAGGACTAATTCAATAGTTTGCAAATATTCGCGTAGGGTAAGAACCGGGTAGACCATTGCACTTAAACCCATTTGGTTTAATCCCTTCGCAAAACTAGCCAGGTTGATACCTGTAGTTGAGAGAATTTGAATAATAATATAAGTTAGAAATAGTCCAACAATAGTTCCACTGCCCATCAGCATAATAGTTTCGTAGGTAATCATTTGAAAAATCTTAGTCCGTTTCATACCAATAGCCATTAACATACCCAGTTCGCGAGTTCGCTCCATCACGGCCATGAGCATGGTGTTGATGATACCAAAGCTAAGAGCAAGAAAAATAATAGTCATATAGATTAGCTGTAGGTATTGGGTGTAGTCGGCCATAAGACCTACTTCGGGATACAGTTCTTTCCATGTTTTAACGTCGGCAAAAGGCAATGAAATTTTTAGCTTTTCGGCATAATTCGAAGTGTGTTTGTCGTTTTGAAGTGCAATAGCAATCTCATGAATTAATAGCGTCGAGTCGGGGAATAGGTTCTTTATGTCGTGCCAAGTTGCATACACAACCCTTTCGTCGAAACCTGTATTTCCCGTATTGTAAATACCCGAAACACGGAAAGCAGCCGAAATTAGGTTGCCTTTGGTATCTTGTAATGTAAGCACAACCTTCGAACGTAGCTTAATTTTTAGTTTATTTGCCAGTTTTTCCCCGATAAGGAGAGTGTTTTTCTTTTCTGATGAGAGATATTGTCCTTGAACAATGTGTTTCCAGATGTTTGTAGTCTTTTTTTCCTGGATGGGGTCGATTCCAATAAGGACTATACCAGAATTATTATTTGCCGAACTAAGCATCGACATGGTTTTGAATCGTAAGCTGTAGGATTTTAGAGTGGTGATGGTGTCGAGAAGAGGTAAAATTTTATGAATGTTGGCAATGGTGTCTGTAATCTCTTTGTTTTCGAGGTAACTGGGAGCATGGATTTGGATATTGGAGGTTTCGTTTGCAATAGCGTCATCGATACGTTGATAAATCATACCATTATAGAAGGCTGTGAAAACTGATCCGCTGATAACGCCAATAGCAATAGCTACCAGAATAATTAAGCTACGGGTAGGATTGCGCCAGATATTTTTCCAAGCTAACCTGATCATGGTTTACCTTTTTAATGCATGAGATAGATTTAGCCTGAATACCGAGTATACAGGATAAGCAAGTACGATGATAGCGATAAGGGCGACGTTGAGCATCTGGTGTAAGATATAATCGATACGCCAAGCTATCGACATAACAGGTTCCATTCCAAAAGCTTTATAGGCTTCGGCCATTTGGCCCGTAAAAGTAATAGGATGATAATGGTAATAGGTTAGGATAGGAACACTTAAAGCGACACCTGCAATAAGTCCCATGATGCAAATAAGAAAAAGTTCTAAACTTAGCAGTGAGCTCACACGCCAGCGTTGCATCCCAATTGCTATCATAATGCCTAGTTCATATCGACGTTCGTTGAGCATCATCATGGCAGTTCCGAAAATTCCAAAACCTACAATCAAGTATAGAATAATCATCATGATGACCGAACCTCCTTCGTCGCTGACATACTGCTGATAAAGTTCTACCAGCATTTCGTGCCACGACATAACCTCGTACCTGTCTGTAGGGAGATGGGCAGAGAGCATTTTAACTACTTTCTTCATCTCATCGGGGTTTTTTAGGTCGACAATCCAGGAGGTTATCAAATCGGGGGACGAATAAAAATCCTGTGCTGTGGCTAAAGGCATAAAAATCATCTGGTTGTCGAATTCGGGCGAGGGAAGCTTAACAATACCTTTAACTTTTAGTAGACTTGCTGCACTGGCCCCTTGATATCCCTGACTCATTAGCACAAGGGAGTCGCCAACTGCTATATTCAGAAATTTAGCCAATCGTTGCGATACCAATATTGCTTTCTCATTTTCGTGGAGGTATTCACCATCGATAATTTTCTCGTGTATGCGGGTGAAATTTTTTTCGAGTGATGGGGAAATACCCGTTACAATAACCGCTTTGATTTTTTGGGTGTTCGAAGCCAGGGCAAAGGATTCGAAACGAGGAATAAAACGTTTAATAGGAAGTTGTAGACTGTCGAGAGCGCTAATTTTTGGATCGTTTTCAGGTATTAGGTAATCGAGGGTGTGGTTATCCCAGAAGCCTTTTGCATGAATCTGGACATAACCGGTATATGAACGTAAAACGCTATCGATAAGGTCGTGCCAGGTTCCTATTTGAAAACCACGCATGAGAATACAGAAGAATACAGCAAACATGATGGAAGCTGCTGTAATGGCTGTTCTTCTTTTATTTCGCCAGATATTTCGCCATGCCAACGACCACATAGAGAAATTATTTGATGTTTTTCATCTGTTGCTGAGAGAAAAAGTTCTCGCTAAGTGCGATGTTGAATTTTACCTTTAATAAGCGAACTATTGTTTTGTGCCCCGGTTTATCGGCAGGTATTAATTCAAATTGGGTAGGTATTATTCTCCCTCCCATTTCTTTAATTTCTGAAGCATATTCAGTTTTAATTAGGACGTTTTCCTCGTCGTAATATTCCGATTTTAACTGATAATAATTGTCTTTACTAATCCATTTAACAATAGATCCCCAAACAACTGCTGCTTCTGATTTTGGAGTAAGTTTTATTTTGTAACAGTCGAAACCGTTCACTTTTTCGCTGCCAATTAAATTGTGTTCGTAGTCATCGACAATCGAAGTTTCTTTAAGCAGGTCATCGTTTGAGAAATCGCTTCCCATCCATCCTTCCGACATCATCGAAGGGGGTAGTTTTATCATTCGTTGAATGCTGGGCTGCCAATTCCAAATCTCGTTTTTTCTCTTAAGAAAAGCTTGACCTTTTTCTTTAGGTGGATCGGTAATAACAGCCATGCTATAATCTTTTCCTTTTGCCCATGAGTGAACTGTGATGGTTCGTTTCCAAGTCGGGCGCACTATTTCTACACTAATGTAAGATTCGTTGCTCTCGCCCTGCATCAGGTCGTACGAACGTTTTACAATTTCTCTTGCATTTGGTGTTTGAGCTTCGATAAAATTAAAAGTCAAAGCTGCAAGCAAAAAAAAGAGTATTTTTCTACTTTTTGAAAGGCTGGACATATCGTTTAAGAATTATTTGTTTAATCATTTCCAGGTCGACTTGGTTAGGGTTCATAATATAGTTCCATGTCATACCATCAAAAATATAGTGGAGTATCTGTACTTCCTGTTGAGCGTTTTCGAAACCGTTGCGTTCGAGATATTGAGTAAGCATTCGAAAAATAGACTCTGTTGTTTCTTTTGCCTGAATTTTTTTAAGGATTGATTGTACCCCTGGTTGAAGCATTAGATAAAATATCAGTTTCCAAAAATCAATTTTTTCTGTAAGAAGTTTAAGATACGCATGTATAAAGTATTCAAACTCCTCGGCAGTAAAGATGCCATCCCGATCGACATCAAAAAGTTCTTCTATTTCGTAGAAGGCTCTTAAAATAAGCTGTTCGAGTAGCTCTTCTTTACTGGCAAAATAATTGTATAGCAATCCTTTCGAGATACCTACCTGTTGTGCAATCTCATCCATGGTTGTCAGGTGGAACCCTTTGCGAGCAAACAACTGTAAAGAAGCATTAAAAATAACTTCCTTTTTCTTTTCCTTTAGCTCTTGCCATTTCTCGGTACTTCTCGGGCTCATTTTTGAACGATTATTTTTTTGACTGAATGGTCAGTCAAAAATAGTAAGTATTTTTGTTCCATGCAAGTAAAAAGTTTTAATAAAAATCTTAGTAATTTTAGGCATACTAAAAACGACTAGCCATGATACATGAATTGCCTGTTTTGCCATACTCGACTGAAGCCTTACAGAAAGCTATCAGTAGTAAAACGATGGAGTTTCACTATGGGAAACACCATCAGACTTATGTTAACAACCTAAACAACCTAATTAAGGGTACCAAATTTGAAGATGCTAGTTTAGAAACTATTATTCTCGAGGCTGATGGCGCTATTTTCAATAATGGTGCTCAGGTATGGAATCATACCTTTTATTTTATGAGTTTTTCTCCTACGGGAGGGGGAGAACCTTCGGGACAATTGCTGGAGCTTATCAAGAAACAATTTGGCAGTATTTCGGAGTTTAAGGAAAAATTTTCACAGGCAGCCATTTCGCTCTTTGGGTCGGGATGGGCATGGCTTGTGCTTCGACCCGACGGGAGCTTGGATATCGTCCAGGAATCGAATGCTGGGAATCCTTTACGATCGGGGCATAAGCCATTGCTTACGTTTGATGTGTGGGAGCATGCCTATTATCTCGACTATCAGAATCGTAGGGCCGATTATGTGAGTGCCTTATGGAATATTGTCGACTGGGGTACGGTTGAATCGAGGCTTTCGAAATAGTTGCGTTATTGTAATCGCTGCAGAGGCGTTCAAACAAAGTCTCTGCAGTCGTAATTTTTTTCATGATAAAATGTTAAGGATTATTTGCTGTTTATCGATTTTAATTTCGGCGTGTGTCTATGCCCGGAATGACACGACTATCAACAATCCTTTCTATATAGGTTTTAGAAATTACTATGGATTTATTATTCCACATTCGGAATCGATTCGAAGCATCTCTTATTCCCGTCCTCGTGGGGTGGGTATCGATATGGGCTGGTTAGCATTAGATCAAAAAGTTTGGGACCATTGTTTCTGTTACCCCATGTTAGGGTTTAATTTTTACTATACCGACTTTAACAACCGACCCATACTTGGGCATGCATATGCTATGCTTTTTTTTGTCGAACCCACCTTTGCTATTTTAAAAAGAGCCTATCTCTCCTATCGATTTGGGATGGGAATTGCATATATGGATACCCCATACGATTCGCTTACTAATCCTAAAAATCTCTTCTACAGCACTCGTATCAGTTTTCCTCTGCAGGCTGCAATAACTTTGAATATCAGTCTTTATAGTAGGCTCAAACTTAGAATCTCGGCAAATTATGAGCATATATCGAATGGAGGGCTCAAGCAACCCAATAAGGGGATCAACTACCCGACTATTGGGTTTGGGGCAAACTACTTTATCGATCAGGTATATGTTCCTGTTCGTTCGAGGATAACCAATGAACTTTATTCTAAGAATTGGCTTTTTTATGCTACGCTATCAGGTACTGCCAAAACTATTGCCAATAACGAAAGTACGAGATATTTTATCTATGGGTTGACAATAGAGGGTAAAAAACGTTTTGCCCGTATCAGTGCTTTCAGTGTGGGTACAGAGCTTACGGTCGATTATTCGTTAAAGGAGTATCTCAACCGAATTCAACTTGATAAAGACTATAAACGAGCTGGTGTACTTATAGGGCATAATTTACTAATTGGAAGAATTGTTTTTTATCAAAAGCTGGGAGCATATTTATATAGTCCCTATAAAGCCAAAGATCCGATATATCAGCGGTATGGGCTGATGTACCGGGCTACGAAAAATATTTGGGCAGGTGTCGATTTGAAAGCACACAGACATGTGGCCGATTTTCTCGACATCCGATTATCGTATTGCTTTTTCGAGGCTGAATAACAAGTGAGTTATTAGAGTTAGAAATGATAGCATTACATTACCCTAACGCTACATCAAGCAACATCATGATAGCAAATCCAATAATTGCACCTATGGTAGAGAAATCGGTTTCTTGTCCTCTTTGCGATTCGGGGATAAGTTCTTCGATTACAACAAAGATCATAGCTCCTGCAGCAAAAGAGAGAGCATAGGGTAAAATAGAAGTAACTGAGACAACAAGATAAGCTCCAACAACAGCTGAAATAGGTTCGACGAAGCCTGAGAGCTGTCCAATAAAAAAGGCACGTCCTCTTGAAAATCCCTCACGGCGTAAGGGGATACTTACTGCGGCCCCTTCGGGGAAGTCCTGAATACCTATACCAATTGCAAGGGCAATGGCGGCAGATAGAGTAACAGCATCGGGGTTGCTCGCTAATGCACCAAATGCTACTCCTACTGCAAGCCCCTCAGGGATATTATGAATTGTAATAGCTGTTATGAGAAGAACACTTCTTTGCCACGAAGTTTTTATACCTTCGGTTTTGTCGGTGTCGAGCCCCATGTGGAGGTGAGGCAATAACTTATCGATAAGTAATAAGAAGGCACCACCGGTAAGAAAACCAACTAACGCAGGTACCCAAGGTATAGAGCCTTGAGCTTCAGCCATCTCAATAGCTGGTTTCAGCAGTGACCAGAAACTGGCAGCTATCATAACCCCAGCAGCAAATCCCAACATGGTATTAAGCAGATAACGGTTCAAATTTTTAAAAAAGAATACCATAGCTGCTCCGGCGGTAGTAATCAACCAGGTAAAAAGACCTCCAAACAAGGCAAGTAAAACCGGACTCTGACCTAAAAGATTATCGAACGACATAACACCACTTTTTTACAAAGATAACGTTGTTCGACAAAGTATTGTTTATTTTCTTAGTTCTTTTTCAGGATCCCAGAAAATTTCAGTGAAATTTAGGATTGTATCGTTATCGATGATTGCTCCTTCTTGTTCGAGCAACTGACGCATCAGGTGTTCGCCTCCAAAATAGTGCTTACCGGTTAACATTCCTTTACGATTTACCACACGGTGGGCAGGAACCGGGAAACTTGCAGTATAACATTTGTTTAATGCCCACCCTACCATACGGGCCGAACGTCCTGTCCCAAGGTATCTTGCAATGGCACCATAAGTAGTTACTCTGCCATATGGAATGGAAGCTACAACACGGTATATTTCATCGAAAAACTGGCCACTCATTTATTTTTTTGTAGTTAGTTTTTATAAATTTCATTCAATGAATTAATTTTTATGCTTCTATTTTCAATAGTTTTGAACTACTTATTATATTATTTCTTCTGTTCCATTAAGAGAAAAACGAAGGTAGTGAATTGATTTTCCTTCGGCCAGAAAAATGCTCTCGTAGTACGTTTGCACTTGACCGGCCAGTTCGAAACGGAACTCCGATTGATAGAGGTTGTTAGTGGAAGCTAATAAAGGCAAACGATTATTCTCAATAATTTCTAAAGTATAGTAATAAAGTTGCTCATTATCTGTTTTCAAGTGTATTATTCCGTCATGTTTTAGAAATTTTTTGTAGCGATTGAGAAATAAGGGAGAGGTTAAACGTTTCTTTATACGGTTACTTTGCGGTTGCGGATCGGGGAAGGTTATCCATATTTCCTCTACTTCGTTAGGGGCGAAAAAAGATTCGATAAAATCGATGCGGGTACGAAGAAAGCAGACGTTCGATAAATTTTCGGCAAGTGCTATATTTGCACCAACCCATAGCCTATTTCCCTTAATATCGATACCAATATAATTTTTTAGGGGGTTGTTTCGTGCCATAGCTAAAGTGTATTCGCCTTTCCCACAGCCTAATTCGAGGACGATAGGTTGCAGATTGTTGAAACGAAGAGTATTCCATTGCCCTTTCAAGGAATGGTCTTTCCTAAATACCTCTTCAAAATCGGCTTCAATTACATTCGGAAAAGTGTGTAATTCTGCAAAACGCTGAATTTTATTTTTCCCCATGAATTTTAGTCATTCTTTTTATCGGTATTTTTGATCAGTATACCTAGGTCGGTAATACCGGTTAATGTTTTTTCGCGCATGCCGTGTTGTATATAAAAAATATAGCGGCCTTCTTGAGCAAATCTGATATTACGTTTAAAAATAAGTCGTAAGGAATAAATGTCGCCAATGCCACTGCCAAACCATTTACCTCTTGCATCGGCAAGCATAAATTCGACGGTATCTTTTTGCGATCTTCCGTTTGGGGCAAGGGTGTTCACGAAAAGAAAGAGGTTACTATAAGGATATTGTCCACTATGGCGGATATTAAACAAGATATCTTTATCATTGAGAGTATCTTGGCAAAAATATTCGAAACGAATAGCCTTATTCATATCCCAGCTGGCATCGGGAATTTCAGCATTTTCGGCCAAATCTACGTGAGGTTTACATGCCCCTGTACCTAGTACTAGAATTATTCCAAGCAACGATTTAGCAGAGGGATAAATTTTCGCTATTGTTTTTATGTATAAGTTCATGATTTTTAAATAGCTTTTAATTATGACGATTCTTTCGGTTGTGGTGGTTAAACTTTGGTTTATGAATAGTCTCTTGTCCTTGTTCTTTCTTTTTGTCGAAGCGTGTAAGGCTATCGTCATCAATGACATCGTGATAGTCAAGTTCCTGGGGGATATTTGTTACAAATGTTACGGGTTCTTGCTCTACCTTAGCAGTTTGGCCTTGCTTGTTGAGCTCAATGATTTGAGCAACTCTCTCGACCGAAAGTGGAATAAATTGCAGTGGGCCATTCTCTGATGGACAGGCATACCACATGATTCGACGGAAGAAGTCGCTTTTTTGGTATCTCAGGCTTCCTTTATCGGTTTCGAGTATCAGGCTGGTGTCGGGAAGATCTTTTTGTGCATCGAGGTAAACATCGAGTTCGTAATTCAGGCAACACTTAAGTTTTCCGCATTGGCCTGCCAATTTTTGTGGGTTAAGCGAAATTTCCTGGTAACGAGCGGCTGCTGTTGAAACGGATACAAATTGACTCATCCAGGTGCTACAGCAGAGTTCGCGTCCGCAAGTTCCAATACCACCTATGCGGCCGGCTTCCTGGCGTGCACCAATTTGTCTCATCTCGATTCGTACGCGAAATTCTTCGGCAAGGACTTTAATGAGCTCTCGAAAATCTACACGTTCATCGGCGATATAGTAAAAAATAGCTTTAGTGCCATCGCCCTGATATTCAACATCGCCTATTTTCATATCAAGTCCTAAGCGTTCGCTTATTTTTCTTGCTTTTATCATCGTATCGTGTTCGCGTGCAATAGCAGCTTGCCATTTTTCAATATCTACCGTTCGGGCTTTGCGATATACCTTTTTAAGCTCTTCGTTTGTAGCTTTGGCTTTGGAATGAGCGTACTGACGCAAAGCCAATATTCCGGTTAGCGAAACAATTCCAATGTCGTGACCTGGCGAAGCTTCGACAGCTACAAGATCACCACTGCGTAGATCAAGCTCATTTGCATTTATATAAAAGCCTTTACGGGTATTTTTAAATCGAATCTCTACAATATGCGATGTCTGCCCGTCGGTAATTTCTTCGGTCCAATTATAGGTACTCAGTTTTGCACATATTTGACTATTGCATCGGTAACAGTCGTTCGTATCCGATTCTAGTGCATGACACCCTCTATATATCATCGTATTCATTTATTATCGGTTATTTAATTCTAATAGCTTTACTCACTTGCAAAGCTACATCTAAAAAAATAATTTTTGCATTGCCGTTGCGCTCAATTTGAAAAATAGCTTTTTCAAGCTGATCTGTCAGTAATTCAATATTTTTTTCGGTAACGTAAGGATGAAAATTTTTCGAAAAGTTCATTTCATGATCAGCCAGATAGGCAACATTTTTGCCCGCAATCGTGAGAGCAAAATTTTCTCTAAGGAGCTGAAGGGAATATAGGAGAAACTGCTTTTGTTTTTCGCGGCCAATGCCCGACATCTCCGAAGCCCAGTCCATTAACCCTGCGATATTAGCTTTGTAACCCTCGCGCATCAGTTGAACAAATGCGTTAAACCAACGCTCTTCGTCCTCACTTTTTTCAATCAGTTGCATAGCTTTTACATAGCTACCCTTAGCCATTCTGAGGATATTGTTTACCTTGGATTCGTTGATTTGAGTTCGAGCGTCTACTGCTTCTCGCAATGAAACTATATCGATAGGGGGCAGATATATTTGCTGGCAACGCGAAAGGATGGTTGGTAACATGTTGTGCGTATCCTCTGCAATAAGCAAAAATAATGTATCACGTGGCGGTTCCTCTATGACTTTCAATAGTTTGTTGGCACAGTGTATGTTCATTTTCTCGGCCAACCAAATGATTAAGATTTTATATTGCGACTCAAAAGATTTATAAACAACCTTTTCGAGTATACGACTACTCTCTGCTTCGAAAATGCTTGCTTGTTTGTTTTCCGACGCTATAAATTCAATCCATTGATTGAGTGTTAAATAAGGATTGGAAATTAAGGCATTGCGCCACTGTGAAAGAAAATGCTCGCTTACTGCTGCTTTTCCGTCGCCAGGGTTGACTATGGGGAAAACAAAATGAAGATCGGGGTGAATAAGTTTTTCAACTTTCTTACAGGAGGGACAATTTCCGCATGCGTCATTATCGGTTCGGTTATTGCACATAATATATTGTGCAAATGCTAAGGCTAGGGGCAAACCTCCAGTACCTTCGGTGCCGGCAAAAAGCATAGCATGAGGTATGCGGCTTTCTTTAACCATTTGCCGCAATCGTTCCTTGATATTATTTTGTCCTATAACTTCAGAAAATTTCACAGAGAATTAAATGATTGTTAATCAAAAATTTAGCAAAATAACTAGCGGGATTTTGCTGAGACAAAATTAGGGATTTTTGTTTTCGTCCGAAGAGGTTAATGTTTTGAGGTAAACAAAAACTGCTGGTGCTACCGATTCTATTGGTTGATAGAGGAAAGATTTTTGACGTGTTTCTTCCGATGGCCAGTTCCATTTAATAATGGAGAGATGTAGGATAACCATCAGCAGGCTTAGAATAAAAGCTGTTTTGCAAACAGATACAAAGGCTCCACCTAATTTCATAAGGAAGCCTAAATCGAGATCCTCAAAAAAAGCCTGAACAATTTTACCCAAAATGGTTACGGCAATTACAACTCCAAAAAAAGTTATGGCAAATAAGACGATTTTGGCAATCGAAGCCGAGTGAATTATTTTCGGCGTTATCATTGGCGAAAGAATTTGGGTGAGTTTTACTGCAAGGAAAATCCCAAGTATCCATGCAGCCAGTGAGGTAAGTTCGCGGATAAGTCCGTTTTTAAAGCCTCCAATTGCCGATAGTAGCAATAGGATTCCCAAAAGTATATCGATATAGTTCATGGAGTATTTATTAAAATTGGTACAAAAAAACATTTCGAATATAGAACTAAAAAAGAATAACTGAAAAGGAAAAATTAAAAAAAGAATAGACTTTTTTACTTGAGGTATCCTGTCGTTATTTATATGTAAAAAAGAATATACTTTAAGATATGATGTTTCAATAAAAATGAGGTAGGATAGTATATGGATGTTTTATAAATTAATTTTTTTCAACGAAGGTATGTAGTAAGTGGGAAAAAGTCTCTGGCATATCGCCAGAGACTTTAGGTTGTAGCTTAAATAACAGATAATCAGTTCAAATTTTGAATACTATAAGGTAATTTTACTTTATAGTCGAGTTTGTGTAAACTTTCGACTAAAAACGTTTGATGATAAACAGGTATACATCATTTTCATAAAGGGAGATTTCGCGTTTAAAATTACCGGTTGAGGAAATTTCAATAAATTCCTGAGATAGGGGATTTCCACTGCTTAATTTTTTGAGTAGTTCAACTTGCTGAGAAGTCAATTGCGAAGGTCGGTTTAGTTTTATGTATGCCGTATGTGGGTCGTTGTGTTGGTAACCAATGCGATAAGTTTCGAGCAGGTATTTTCCCTGTGAGAGGCCATTGATTTCGATCACTAGTTTTCCTTTAGATTTTGCGGGCAAATCGCGAATGTAATAATCCTGATTGTTGGTACTATCGGGTAGGGTGTGGGTAAAATCCCAGCAAAGGATTTGCACATCGCCTTTTTCGTTTTTACACGCCCAGGAGCGAGAGTCGTTGTTTTGCAGTTCGGTATCTCCAAGCCTGTTAAGAAAAGCGTATGCATGGTAGGCTGATTTTTTAATACCCTGATAGTTTAAAAGACCAAACCCTCCATGAAATGGAGTAAATCGGGGACCTGCTTCTTCGAAAATATCGGTAAAAACCCAGTACGACATAGAATTAGGCGCGTTACCTGCTTGTTTAATTTTTTCGAGGATATATGCTGCCTGATGGTAAGAGTCGTGAATGGGGTCGGCAGGGGTATATGACGAACTCCATTCGGTATAATGGAGTTCGAGGTTTGGCATTGAGGAGGAGGCAATTTCTTTACGCGAATTGAGGATATCGTTACTAACACTCCAAGGGTCTTTGCTGAGGATCGTTCCTGTCTCGCCGTACTGGTCGAGATAGCCAGCTTCGACACCGTAAGAGTGTGTGCTGATAAAGTCGATAGGTACGTTGTTTTTGTGGCAGAACTCAATCAGTTCAGCCTCCCAAGCAGCACCTGCCGTTGCAGGGCCTCCTACACGATAAGCAGAATTAATGCTTTTTATGGCTCGGGCTGCATGTTGATAAAGCTTAAAATATTCTTCCTGTGTACCTGTCCAGAAATACGGGGTAAGATTTGGCTCATTCCACACCTCGAAATACCATGTTTTAACTTCTTCGGCCCCATAACGGTCGGTAAAATGTTGAACGAGTCTACGGATAAGTTCTTCCCATCGTTGATAGTCTTTAGGTGGCGTTACATTACCTTTCCACCAGAAGATTGTTCTGTCGCCACTGGCAAGAGCTGATGGCATAAATCCAAGCTCAACAAAAGGTTTCATACCAATGCTCAATAGAAAATCGAAAAGCACATCGATATATTGGAAATTGTACTGGGGATTTCCATTCCGATCTTCTTTGTATACTCCCATATCGTCGCAAAGAAGGCCATGCATTCTGATGTATTTAAAATCGCATTCCTGCTTTGTGAGGATAAGTTGTTGTTGCCAGTCGGCACGGAGTCCCTCATTAGCTCGTCCTGCTCCTACGCATTCTTTAAACATAGTATTCAACTTCCCTTTTTCGGTACGAGTGTCGATACTGATGATACGTAGGGGTTCAGTTTTCTTTTTTTGCGCTTGAGCTTGTTGAAGCCCAAGGGTGCATAAGGCTAATAGTAAAAATGTTATAATTCTCATTT
>JAOAFU010000204.1 GCA_026416115.1 Bacteroidales bacterium
GAAATAGGCTATTGTTTATACGACCCTCAAGAGGTATGGACTCCCGAGGGGTTAGAAACTGACGAAAAAACGAATTTGCAGGAAAATAAGATAATGTTAAGCACGGGATCGCTAACCTTAGACGAATTAGATGCAATATTAAGTACACTACCTATCGATATTACTTTTGTTGATAAGGAAGACAGGGTGCGGTTCTTTTCCAATTCGGCCGAAAGAGTATTTCCTCGTAACAGGGCTATCCTTGGACGCGATGTACACCTGTGTCATCCCCCAGGTAGTGTTCATATTGTTGAGCAGATACTTTCCGACTTTAAGAGTGGAAAACAAAATAGTGCAGCATTCTGGATCAATTTTCACGAACGCTTCATATACATCGAATACTTTGCTGTAAGGAATAAGAATGGAGAATATCTGGGTACCCTCGAATTTACGCAAGACGCAACGAAAATTCGAAGCTTAGTAGGTGAACAAAGAATTCTCAACTATCAAAAACCTTAAATTATGTTGGAGATTACTCCTCAAACTAAAGTGGGAGAATTACTCGATACTTATCCAGAATTAGAAAAAAAACTACTGGAACTATCTCCCAAATTTGAACATCTTAAAAACCCAATCCTTCGAAAAACTGTAGCTAAAATAGCTACATTGCAACAAGCAGCTCAAATTGCAGGTTTAGCTATAGAAGAATTAGTTAATGCTCTTAGAAAAGAAGCTAATCAGGATCAAATACAATTGGAGGCACAAAATAATATTAACCCTACCAAGCCTTTATGGCTGGAAGATTGTAAGATTTATTCCGAAATTGATATAAGGCCACTAATCGATTCCGGTGAACATCCAATAGGACAGGTTCTTAAACTACTTGATAAAATGCCAAAAGGGGAAGTATTAATTGTTATGGCTCCATTTTTTCCTTCCCCTCTTGCCACAATTGCAAAAGAAAAGGGATATGAACTATTTTACATGGATAACCCCGATTCAAGTGTTTCAACCTATTTTTTCAAACCTTAAACATTTAATTTCATTTTTGGGGTTCTAAAGATTAAACTGACTTTTCGGCAGTTTTATTTGTATAGAAAGACATATAAGAAGAATTTAAAAAAACACACACTACTGCTCACATAAGCCTATTAGAATATAGTCTCTGTGTTATTATAAACAAAAAACATCTTTCAACTGTTTAACTATCAGCTAACAAGATAGTTATTATTTTATATTTTTTTTAACAAAAATTGGCTTTCCACGGATTTAAATACAAACCCAGAGGTTTTTCGTCTATTCGACAAAAATTGAATGAAAGATTTTCACGCAATTTGTGTCATATTATATGCGTATATTATCAACACAAATTGGACAAGTATGAAAAATATTTTAATTATTCGTAGCAATTTCAAACAAAATGCACCTATTCTTGCGATGAAAAATCTAAAATCGATGCTAAAAATTGGGACAATATTGTCGATTTTTCTAGGAATTTTCGTATCAACTGCAGTGGGTCAAAGGCCGGGAGGATATAGTGGCGAAAGAAGTATCATTAGTGGTAAAGTTGTCGATGCGTCGAGTAACGATGCAATAGAGTTTGCTACAATTGCTGTAATGCGTGCAAAAGACTCGAGCGTAATAGGGATTGGAAGTACGGCATCCGATGGAAGTTTTACAATCCAAAATATACCTACAGGGCACTATAAAGTTAAGGTTAGCTTTGTGGGATATAAAAACTTTTACATCGATACCTTGCGAATAACACCTGGACATCCTGTTAATTTGGGTACCATAGCCTTACATTCGACAGCCGAGCAGATAGGAGAAGTAGTTGTAAAAGGGGAACGGCCCATGATCGAAAGTAAAATTGATCGCAAGGTATTTTATGTCGACAAGAATGTGTTAGCACAGTCGGGGAATGCCACCGATGTACTTCAACAAGTACCTTCTGTTCAGGTAGATGCTGAGGGTAATGTATCGTTAAGGGGTTCGGAAAATGTAAATATTTTGATCAATGGTAAACCCTCAACAATTGACAAAACAATACTATTACAACAACTACCGGCAACAAGCATAGAAAAAATAGAGGTTATCACAAATCCCTCGGCCAAATACGATCCAGAAGGAACTGGGGGAATAATCAATATTGTATTAAAAGAAGGAGCAGGAACAGGCACCAATGGTTCGATTTCGGTAAATGCTACAACAAATGAACAGTATAATGCCTCGGCCAATTTTTCGTACAATCCAGGAAAGCTTACTTTAAATGGCTCTTACAGCTTACGCGATGACAAAAGAAGCTCGGATGGCTGGTCGAAACGAACATACCTATTTGATAATTCGATCCACAACACCGAAAGCATAGACAAACGTCACATGCAGTCTCAAATGGCAAGATTAAGTGCAGACTACAATTTTACTCGATTATTCTCTGCTGGTGCAGGTGCAAATTTTAACTGGGGTGATAGGCGTAACGACGAGCAGGTAAATTATACCGATATCGTAAGTTCGATTGAAAATTTATGGCTTCGTTCGTCGGACGAAAAGGAAAATTCGATAAGGAGTGAATATACCGCTTATCTGCTTCGAAAATTCGACACAAATGGCCATGAATGGCGGTTAGATTATAATTACAACACCGAGAAAGAGGATGAAAATAACTTGTACCTTAATCGTTATTTGCTGAACGACTCCATTTTTGGAAATGAAAAAGAGAATAATTCTTCAAAAAATTACCGGCACACCATACAAAGCGACTACACATGGCCAATAAATGACAAAATAAAATTAGAAGCAGGCCTTAAATTCATGTTTTTACAAACTGAAAATATTTTGGATGGGAAAGTTTACGATTTCAACAACCTGATATATTTAACCGACACCAACCGCACGTCGGCCTTTTATTACGATGAAAACACTTATGCCGGCTATTCTACCCTCTCCTACTCGGGCGAGAAAATTGGGATCATGCTAGGGCTTCGCTATGAATATTTTGTAAATAATTTTCACCTGCTCAACCAGCCTTCCTACTCGAATACATTCCCGGCCTTTTTCCCAAGCATTCACAGCTCGTATAAATTTAATGAAAACAATGAAATGACACTCAATTACAGTAGAAGGGTAAACCGTCCCCGTTCGATGATGATTAACCCTTTTCCCGATTATACCGACCCGCAAAATCTTAGAACAGGTAATCCCCATCTTCTTCCAGAATATATAAACTCGTTCGAAGTTGGTTATAACTATAAAATTGGGAAATGGAATATTCAACCAACCATGTTTTACCGAACAACGGACAATATGTTTAGTCGTTTAGTAACTGTCGACACTATCAAGCAAGTAACTGTTATTTCATTTCAAAACTCCAAACAATCATCATCATGGGGAACAGAGCTTAATGTTACTTTTCAACCTTTACGCTTTTGGTTTATAAATGCTGGAGCATCGGTATACCAGATGGAACTAAATTCCTCAAATTTAAATAACTCGGTAAAACAGAAAATTGGATACAACGGTAAAATCATGTCTAATACCATGTTACCCGGAGGTTTAGCTATACAACTTTCTGCCTTCTATCGTTCGCCTTTCATAACCCCACAGGGTGAGTCTGATCCATTTTATGCATTTAATATGGGGGTCAGAAAAGAATTTCTTAAAGGTAAACTAACAGGTACACTTGCTTTTAATGACATATTCCGAACCATGCATTTTGGAATGAAGATGAGTAGCGAGCAACAGATTGGTCAGATCTATCGACAGTTCGACTCTCAGGCAGTAGCCGTGGGGTTAACCTATAAATTTGGACAAAACAATAACAATAACCGTAAACCAGGTAAAAAGAACAACGGAAATGATCAAACCGATGAAATGAACAATGAAATGATGTTTTAACACCGGTTTACAACACAATTTAAGAAACGTTATCCTCGAAAGGGTAACGTTTTTTTTATTTTGTAAAACATATTCAGGTTTATAAATTTTATCTAAAAAATTATTATATTTAAACTCTTAATTATAAGTTTTTAATAAACTTATAAAATAAATTTCAGATAAATAAATTGTGGCACTAATACTTTTATCAATAAAATAAATGAATAAATCGTATAAACCCGTCCAATCTTCAGCAATGATTCCGAATCGGGACAAAAATCGATTGATTCAAAGAATATACAGAATCATTGGGTTGTTTAGTTTTTATTTATTGATTTACAGCTGTACAAGCGAAAAGAAAGAGACCGATCGATACTCGTTCTGGAAAGGCGATATTGAGAACTTTTACTACGTTCTCGATATGAACGATCAACCTCTTCATAAGGTAGTCGGAAAACCATATATGATTTTTGAGTATAACCCCATCAATGGTTATCCTATACGAGTTGAATTTGGATTATACGATGCAAGAAACGAATACCTACCGGGTGCAGAAGGGGTAATTCCAGAACCCTTTATGTCGGCCGAAGGTTTATCGTATGCAAGCCGGCTTGGCCTTTCGGGCTCTGTAAATGTTTTGTGCAACTGGGCAGAAGTTACCTCAGTTTCCAAGCTCCCATCTGGCGACTTTGAATTTACAATAGATAAAGGCGAGAATTATTTTGGACACGAAATATTCCATTTTACATACACACCAAACAGCATGGAAGGAGAGATAATAAATACTTCGGCAACCTGGGGAGGGCGTGTTTCTGACACTAAAGCTTTTAAACTGATAAGAAAATTTAACAGCTCAACTATAGAATAAACATGACGATAAAAAAGCAGAATCAAAATAACAGTTCATTCAAAATCAAATAAAAAATAGAAAGGTAAAAAAATTAAATTAATTCGCATGTTCAAGAAGATAAAATTTGCAAGTACAATACTTGCTCTTATTGTTTTAAGTGCCTGCGATTTAAGCGAAAAACCTACAATTAAAACACCTTTAGCTCCAAGTAACCTGAAATATTCTGTTACTTCGAATAAGCTAGTACTTACGTGGCAAGACAATTCCGACAACGAGATTCAATTCAATATCGAACGAAAAAGCGATGAAGATAACGATTGGAAAACTGTATGGATTAGTTCAGCCAACGAAACATCATATGAAATGAATGTTTTTCAGGTAGCTCCCAATCCTGCTTTCAGGGTTAGAGCTTGGAGTACTTCGGGCGAATCGGAACCCTCAAACACAGTATATGTACCTACATACGCATCGGCCGAGCTGATGATATACATTTGTCCAAACTTTTACGATGGATGTAATTCTAATTATATTGTGATAGATCAGAATTGTAGGCCTATTCAAGGAGTAATCACTGGTGAATGGTACAATACAGGCTTTTTGTTAACTACAAATCATGATTATGCCTTACAGTTTTGCGGAGGCTGCATTTCAGATTGTGGCGCAGCAATAGCATTCCAAACGCCTAAGGCTTTTTTAACAACCACCTACTATAGTACTATATACGGATATTGTCAGAATCCCTGTACACCCCCAGCATCCACATTGAAATAGAATTTTCTTTTTCTGAGAAAAAAATATTACTTTGCATTAAATAATACCCAAAATGCAAAGGCAAAGAAGACAATTTTACAATTGGCTTTTTGTGTCGATTCTTTTCTTATTTGCTGGCTGTCAGAAAGAGAAGAATCAATATAGTACCATTCAACTTTATTTAAAAGATAGCCCTGCATATGTCGACTCACTGCTAATCCGCATATATGCTGTAGAGTTAATTTCAGATAGCAGTAATTACAGGCAAAAGGTTTTTGTCAAGTCCCCCAACATAATAAACATTTTACGATACACAAACGAAAAAGACACCTTGCTTGCCAAGCTAAACTTTGATGCAAATTTCATCAACAAAATAGCCATTACTTTTGGTTCGACTCACGAACTATACCGGAAAGGCAACCGCATATTGCTAACTTTGTCCGACACAATCAAAATTTTTTCGCTTAGTCGCAAAATACTATTGAAAAAAACCGAACCTAACAAGCTATACATAGATTTTGATTGCTATTTCTCGCTAAAGAAAAAGAAAAAAGATGATTGGCAATTTATGCCAGTAGTTAAATTAAGAAATGCAGATAGCACAGGGTCGGTTCGTGGAAAGTTGAAAACTGGTGGAAAAATACCATTTGTATGGTTAGTTTCGGCATTTGATACTATTAGCACACGACCCCTTTCCGATGGCTTTTTCCACATTCTACATGTTCCTGCAGGAGAATATAGCTTGTGGTTATCGGTCGAAGATGAAGAAGGAGAGGAGACAGAGGAAGAACCGGTTATGATATTAAGGAAAGTAGAGGTTGAAGCTATGCGTGTTACCGGCGTTGGCACTCTCTTAATAAATTGACCCTTAATGAGTTCAGTTTTGCCGTCCAAGCGAAAGCCATTTATATTCAAACAATTCACAATATTTCACGATCGATGCGCTATGCCCCTTAGTACCGATAGCGTACTACTTGGATCATGGGCACCAATTGAAACTGACCATTTGATTCTTGAAGTTGGTTCGGGCTGTGGTATTATTAGCCTTATGATGGCCCAGCGAAATTATACCTGTCGAATCGACACAGTTGAGATTGACCCAGAGAGTTTCCAACAGGGACTCGAAAATTTCCGTAATAGCAAGTGGGCAGATCGTATCTGGACGTATTGCGAAAGTTTTCAGAGTTTCAGCCAAAAAAATTCAAATCTATACGATCATATTGTATGTAATCCCCCTTTTTTCCACAAGCAGCTCAGATCGCCTTACCACAATCGAGTTATTTCTAAACATGCTGTTTCACTTACCTTTGCCGAGCTAATTTCAGAAAGTTATAAGCTTTTAAACGAAAAAGGGAAACTATCTGTGATAATCCCCTACACCGAAAAAAATTTTTTCATACAGGAAAGCACCAAAAACGGGCTTTTTTGTATCAAAGAAACATCGATACGCTCAGCTCCTGAGATGTCGTTCTTTAGAAGTTTACTCACTTTCTCGAAAGAACCAGCAGCTTTACAAAAAGATGTTTTAACTCTTTACGAAAAGGATAAAAAGACTCTAAGCAAAGCTTTTAAAGCTCTAACCCATCCTTTCTACTTAAATGTAAACCCACCCAGAGCAAAAGAATAATAAATTATTATTTAACCTAAAAAGATTCCGCTAAATTTGCAAACCATTAACGCAAACAAGTTGAATTATGTATCGAACACATACTTGCGGAGAGCTTAATCTTAGTAACAAAGGGCAAGAAGTGACCTTAGCTGGTTGGGTGCAACGAATCAGGAATTTAGGCGGTATGACTTTCATAGACCTACGAGACAGGTATGGAATCACCCAATTGGTGTTCAACATGGAAAAAAATGCAAAGCTATGCGACGAAGCCCGCTCGCTGGGTCGTGAGTATGTGATTCAGGTCAAAGGCATTGTAGCCGAGAGAGAAAATAAGAACCCAAAAATCCCTACCGGAGAAATTGAAATATTGGTTGATGAGCTCAAAATTATAAATCCCTCAACACTTCCTCCATTCACAATTGAAGACGAAACAGACGGAGGAGAAGAAATACGAATGAAATATCGTTATCTCGACTTACGAAGAAATCCGCTGAAAAACAATTTGCTTTTACGCCATCGGATGGCACAAGAAGTAAGAAAATATCTCGATGAGCAACAATTTGTTGAGATTGAAACCCCTGTACTTATGAAATCAACACCCGAGGGTGCCCGAGACTTTGTTGTGCCATCGCGTATGAATCCAGGGCAGTTTTATGCCCTACCCCA
Source organism: Bacteroidales bacterium (assembly GCA_026416115.1). Lineage (GTDB taxonomy): Bacteria > Bacteroidota > Bacteroidia > Bacteroidales > DTGW01 > JAKPGM01. Next base: position 7,728 of record JAOAFU010000204.1, read on the forward strand.
ATCGCCACAAACATTAAAACAAATTTTGATGGTGGCTGGGTACGACAGATACTTCCAAATAGTAAAGTGTTTCAGGGATGAAGACCTACGTGCCGATCGACAACCCGAATTCACACAGATAGATTGCGAAATGTCGTTTGTTGATCGAGATGATGTGCTAAATCTTTTTGAGGGACTCATTAAGCATCTGTTTAAAACTATCAAGGGTATTGAATTCGCTGAGCCTTTTTTAAGGATGAGCTACACAGATGCGATGCACTTTTATGGGAGCGATAAGCCCGACATCAGGTTTGAAATGAAAATAACCGAAATAACTAAGTTAGCCAAAGGGAAAGGATTTGGAATTTTTGATCAGGCAGAGTATATAGGTTGTATCAACGCTTCGGGTTGTGCAGAATATTCGAGAAAAGACATTGATGCCTTAACCGACTTTGTTAAGCGGCCTCAAGTTGGTGCTTCGGGACTAGTGTATGTAAAATATCAAACCGATGGTACCCTTAAATCGTCGGTCGATAAGTTTTATTCTAACGATGAGTTAAAAGTGTGGATTGAGACCGCAAATGCTAAACCTGGCGATTTATTGCTGATTTTAAGCGGGCAAAAAGAAAAAACCTTAAAGGCACTTGGAACTCTTCGACTCGAGATGGCCGATAGACTTAATTTACGTAAGCATGATGTATTTGCCCCCCTTTGGGTTATTGATTTCCCCTTACTCGAATGGGACGAAGAGATGCAACGATTTTTTGCGACGCATCACCCATTTACCGCCCCCGTTGATGAAGATATATCTTACTTTAACTCCGACCCAACAAAAATTAGAGCTAAAGCATACGATATGGTTATTAATGGTGTAGAGGTAGGAGGCGGGTCGGTACGAATACATCAAAAGGAGCTACAGGCTAAAATGTTTGAAACACTTGGATTTACAAAAGAAGAAGCCGAATATCAATTTGGATTTTTGATGAACGCCTTTCAGTATGGGGCACCTCCCCATGCAGGTATTGCGTTTGGCTTCGACCGTCTAGTCAGCCTTTTTGCAGGTCTCGACAGCATTCGTGATGTAATCGCATTCCCAAAAAATAATGCAGGTCGCGATTTAATGCTCGATTCTCCTTCGTACCTTACAGAAGCACAGTTGAAAGAATTGAGAATAAAAACAATTCCAGACGAAGAAAAATAGGACACCGTCTAGGCAAGAGATTTAAACTCCTCTATCGAGTGCTCTATTCTTCTTAACTCTACCTGTACATCGCCAATTGAGGTCATTATATTTCCAAAGGTCTGCGAGCTATCCTCTTTCTGTCCTAACATGAAAGATTGTTGTTTGCGTATCGAATCGAGGATATCAGAAATCTGCCGAATACGATCAAGTGTATGATGAGAAATATTTACAATTTCGTTGGCAATAACTCTAAAACCCTTGCCATGCTCACCAGCCATGTGAGCCTCAATTGAAGCATTTATGCCAAGAATTTTGGTCTTTTCCGAGATTTCCTTAATAAAGGCGAGTATTTGATCGGTCTGTTCGATTAGCATATACATCTGATCAATCGAATGATGTAAGCTACTCAATTCGTGCTGAAAAGCACCCAATTGTTTTCTTAAACTCTCAAAACTATCGATCAAAGCATCGACTTTTCGGACTAAATCGTCACTTTTCGTAACACGCTGATGAATATCGGTATCGATAGTAACCATATTACAAATTCTACCCTGATCATCAAGGATAGGCACAAGGGCAGTCTGCGTCCATAATTTTTTCCCAGTTTTTGTAATATTCAATGCTTCGTACCGGTATGGCAATTTATATTTTTTAATGTAGTTAATTCTTTCTTCGACATTCGGACTAAATGATGTTTGTCGATAGTTCTTTCCAAGAGCTCGAGTAAACTCAGAATAATTATACTCGTACATTTTTGAAAAGCCTTCATTTATCCATAGTATATTACCATCATCATCCATCAGCATTATAGCATTTGGGCTTTGTATAACCAATTCGGCCAGCACCTTGTAAGCCTTTTTTTCATTTTCTAAAATTTTTGATTCTTCTTCTTTTAAATTTAGCTTCTGCATCAAAATACTATTTTCGTGCTTTATACTTTTCAATTCCGCAATTACTTTTCGATTCTTATACCAATAATATACCGAAATTCCAGAAAATAAAACAATTAGTCCAATCGAAATCATATGAAATTTAATTCTATTTCAAACAATTATATAATGATTACAAAATAAATTAAAATAAAATATTTTTAAAACTAAATATCACATAAAATTTAAATATTCTTACAATTTGTAATAATTACAAAAAACATACCGATAAATTAAACTAATACTAAAAAGATATCAACAAAAGTTCTAAAATGAAATAAAAAATATATGTTTTATAAAATCAGTACCCCAAAAAAAACTCATAATGCATACCTAGATAAAAAATTCAACCTATTACCACTAAGAGAAACGAAATAGAACAACTACCTGTTGAAGTACAACTGCATTACATCAACATCAGTAAAAGTGATAGGAAATTAAAGAGTTCCTATAAAAGCAGAATTATTTGATAATTTCAATTAAATAAAAAATCATCATTGCTATTTCGACCATATGATTGGTCGTGTAGAATCAAGTTTTCGAATTGTATTTGAAATACTTTCCTTAACCTGGTCCGATAAAGGAATGCTAATTTTCCACGCTACAATTGGGGTATAATTGCGAAAAGTTAGTACCTGTTTTTCAATATTTTTTAATAGATCATTTTGATATGCCTGGTAGGGAGTTAAATCGAAAACTATCCATTTGTAGGGATAGTTTGCAAGAAAAGTAGTTTGGATGTTGAAAAGATTATGATTTTGTATAGAATCGTAAGCAAATGAATTTTTGTTTAAGATAATCGATGAATCGGTATATTCGATTGTTCTTATTCCTGTACGATATTTAATGGCGTCGACAGTTTCGCCATTCTTATTTTTTAAAAGAAAAATAGCGGTATACCAGTATGGAGTATCAGCTTCCCAAGAAATGTATTTCGAGAGTTTTTCCTGGAAGTTCACCCACGTTTCTTGAGTAGCTTTAATTTTAACTCTCCGAGCGGGGAATGCGAGTTGCCCTCTCCTGTCGTATAACTGAAATTCGAGGGTATACGTGTCGTCGATACCTGCTAAAAAACTTTTTGCTAGTGCAGAAACCTCGAGCACAGTCTTATTCTTGTTGTTTTTTAAAGGGCGAATATTAAAATCCCAAATAGCTACATTTGGGAATGCATAAAGCCATACCTTCGAAGGTAACAACATAATTGTTTCGGGCGTAGGATTGTCGCACTGAAAGAGTATGGTATTCAACCTTCCAAAGACAAGATAAGGTGTTAGATTCCATTCTAAGCCCCATGAAGCAGTATTTGAAGTACCCACTTTAATTCCATTGACCCAAATAGTTAAAGGAGAGGCAAGAAAGTCGGCATGGATAAACACCTGTAATCCATACCAGTCTTCGGGTATTGGAACCACTTTACGAAAAAGCACATATTTCTCGTTAAAGCCAGTAGCCTGCGATTTCAGAGTAGCAATAGGATACCAAAGCGAGTCGACAAATCGGGAAGTTGCATACCAAGAGATACTCGAAAGGTCGTTGGTAAGAGTATACTTCCATCCCGAAGAAACAGGCAAATACCATGGACTTCTTTCGGGCAGTTCGTTATATGCTTCCTTTTCAGAAGGAAAATGAATTACAAAGGTATGCAAAGGAGACTCGGGTAAAATAGGAATTTTTTTTACAGTTGTATAACGCTGTGCATCAATGTTGACAGAAACAATCAAAAATAAAATCAATAAATAAAATGTTTTCATTCAAACTATATTTTATAACATGCAAATATAACTACAGGGATAAATATACTTCTATAAGTTTGTAACTATTTTGGATTCCATTCGTCACACTGCAATAAATCAATTAATATATGTCGGGTAAAAAAATTATTCAATTAGAAAACATCCACAAAAGTTACGGAGTTGGCACCAGCAGGCTGCATGTTTTGAAAGGAGTTAATCTATCGATTGAGGAAGGCGAGATGGTCTCAATCATGGGATCCTCGGGATCTGGAAAGTCTACCTTGCTGAATATCTTAGGTATTTTGGACAATTACGATGACGGATATTACTACCTCGACAACATGCTCATAAAAGATTTGAACGAAACCAAAGCAGCTATATTACGGAATGAATTTATTGGTTTTGTTTTTCAGTCGTTCAATCTAATTTCGTATAAAAGTGCATTAGAGAATGTGGCACTACCATTATACTATAAAAAGGTTAGCCGCAAGAAAAGAAACATGATGGCCATGGAATATCTCGAACGAATGGGGTTAGCTGATTGGGCAGATCATCTTCCCAGTGAGCTTAGTGGGGGACAAAAGCAACGAGTAGCCATTGCTCGTGCTTTGATTACCCAACCCAAAATTATTTTGGCTGACGAACCGACCGGAGCACTCGACTCAGCTACATCGATAGAAGTGATGAAACTTCTCAAAGAGGTAAACGATACAGGGATAACTATTATTATTGTTACCCACGAACACGATATTGCTGCTCTTACACAAAGAGTAATTCACATTCGCGATGGAGTAATAGTACATCACGATGAAACCGTAAAACAGGAATCGTATGTTTGATATTGATAAATGGCAAGAAATTTTTGCCACCCTACGACAAAATAAGCTTCGAACATTTTTAACTGGTTTTTCTGTAGCATGGGGGATTTTTATGCTCATAATACTTTTAGGAGCAGGAAATGGGATTCAGAATGCTATAGAATACAGCTTTCGAAGTTCGAGAATTAACAGCCTTTGGATTTGGAATGGACAAACGAGTTT
>JAOAFU010000210.1 GCA_026416115.1 Bacteroidales bacterium
GAAAAAATATAAGCTAACAACTGGCCTTTCGATACAGAAAAACCAGCAGAATTAACAAATAAAGTTTCGACCCTCCCTGCAATAGGACTTGTAAGATTTTGAATTAAACGCTCATTGGGTTTAGCTCTACCATAGACTCGTATAATTTTTTCGGCCGCAGCTCTTGTAACAGCAGCAGTGTGGACATTTGCCAGTTCAATAGCTTCGGATGATAATTCAATTGCATTCGGGTCGATGCTAACTGCCCCTGAAGTTTCGAGCGGTATTAAATCCATTGCACACAAAGGACATTTACCTGGTTGGTGCATTCGTATCTGAGGATGCATTGAACATGTCCATATGGTACTATTATTTTCTTGAACAGCAATAATCCCTTTTTTCGAATTATTTAATGAATTTTCGGGACGATAAAGAATTTTTCCCAACACTATACCAACACACAAAAAAATGGTATATAGAGCTAATTTATTTACATTCTTGTTCATACGATTCTATTTTAGAAAATCATTTTGGGCTGAAATTTTTTTTATTCTTGCAATAGCTATTTGCAAATCGGCAATGGCTTCAGTTTTTTTCAATTCGTAATCGAGAGCCTGCCGCCGTACGAGCAAAACTTCACTAAGCCCGTTGCCCGATGAGGTGAAACTCTGAAGCAATACCTCGAGAGTTTGCTTTAACAACTGGCACTGACGTTCATACAGACTCAGGCGTCTTTGAGCCTCATTAAAATCTTGAATTGCTTCTACCCAACTTACCTGTAATTCGTTATATGCTGCCTGGTAACCTTGAATTATAGATAGTCGTATCAATTCTGTTTCCGTTTGCATAGCCCGATACTTTTTTCGGTAAATGGGTAATGATATTGTTACCATTGGCATAAGCATATCATGTCCATTCATAGCAGAGACAGACATTTCACTCCTATTTATAACAGAATAACTTAAACCTACCCCAATCATGGGATAGCCCATACGTTTAATCATTCGCATACGGGCATCGACTGATTGATTCTCATATTCGAACATTTTGAGCATAGGATGATCTGAAAAAAAAGTGCTATCGGGGTGAATTAAAACAGGAAAGTTTAGGGTGTCGATTTCAAGCGAATCGGGCAAATAAACAGGATGATCGATCGGCCGACCGAGAAGGGTATTAAAATTAGCCTTTTGTTTAATTAATCGACTGCCAAGAGCAGCAATATTCTCCTCGAGCGAGAGTCGTTCAATCTGGATCTGAATAACTTGGGAAAGTTGAGAACCTGAAGAGACAGCACCCATTCCCTGAGTCATACTCATAGTAGATGAAAGTTTACTAGTACCCGACTTATTACCGGTCTGCATATTGCTCATTCCCCCCATACTCGTAGAAATGTTTTTACTTTCATTTTGATCGTTTGAACTTTGTAGAGTAGCGGTGTTACTAACAGACAAAGAAAATCCGCCACCACTACGGAATTTGGTTTGTTCGAGTCCTTCAATCGCTTTGAGTAATTCCAAATTTTTTTCACTTATTCTAATTGCAGCCCGGGTTTTGTAAAGCTCGTACCATAATTCCTCCACTTGATACATGATATCGAGTTTAGCTTCGCGTAACGACTCAAATCGGGCATAAGCCATAAGGCCCATCTCATCCTGGGCACTTTTAAGGGCACCAAACCACGGAAACATCTGCATAATTCGGATATCGGCAATCTGACGGCCCGAAACAAGCTCCATTGGGCTAAGAAAAACACCGGCCGAGAGCTCTGGATTTGGCAAACTGGCTGCTTGAGGAATTTTCTCTATTGCAGACCGATATTCGTAATATTTCTGCATTACCTTTGGATTGTTACGTGCCGCAATTTGCATGTAAACAAGCAAGGTATCGTGAACTTGACCGAGGATTGACAAGTAAAATCCAAACAGAGCAATAACAAATAAAATATGATGTTTATTCATAGTCGAATGGTTTTAATTTGTTTTGTCGCCTAATTACATTTTCGCGCCAAATAGCCTGAAATACGGGAACCACAAATATGGTCATTACCTGAATAAGCATGCCTCCAAAAGTAGGAATAGCCATTGGCACCATAATTTCAGATCCCTTACCTGTTGAGGTTAAAACGGGTAAAAGAGCGATTACAGCAACAGCAGTTGTCATCATAGCAGGTCGCACACGTTTTTTCCCTGCCTCAACAACAGCATCTCTAACTTCATCGACAGTTTGAGGCCTTTTATCTTCGAAAACTCGATGGATGTATGTACCCATGATTACTCCATCATTAGTAGCTATACCGAACAGGGCGATAAAGCCAACCCAAACAGCTACACTGAGGTTTATGACGTGCATTTGAAACAAATCGCGCATGTTGACCCCTGCTATTGAAAAATTTAAAAACCACTCTTGACCGTATAGCCACAGCATGATAAAACCACCGGCAAAAGCAACAAAAACTCCCGAAAAATGTATTGCTGATGCAGTAATAGAACGGAACCTAAAGTACAACAACAAAAAAATAACCAAAAGACTCATTGGGATAATAATAGCCAGACGTTTAGTAGCTCGTTCTTGCTGCTCGTAATTTCCAGTAAACCTGAATGAAACTCCAGAGGGAAGATTTATATTACCCCTATCAATTTTTTCGCGAATAATACGATTAGCTTCTTCTACAACGTCTACTTCAGCTTTACCTGGTAATTTATCGAAAATAATATAACCTACAAGAAAAGCATTCTCACTGCGTATCATTTGCGGACCCTTGCTATATTCGATATCGGCGATATCGCTCAGTGGAATTTGAATTCCATTATATGTAGGAATTAAAATTCTTTTTATATCATCGGGATTATCGCGCAATTCACGGGCATATCGTAAACGAACTGCATACCGTTCGCGCCCTTCGACAGTAGTAGTTAAAGTCATTCCCCCTATAGCTACCTGCAATACCTCCTGAACCTGCGCAATACTCAAACCGTAGCGAGCCATAGCTTCCCTATTGAGTTTAATCTCAAGATATGGTGCACCTACTGCACGATCGTAAAATACAGACGAAGGATTTACTGAAGGCACAGTCTTAAGTACCTGTTCTATATGCAGGCCAGCCTTGTCGATCGAATCAAGATTGGAACCAAACACCTTAACTCCCATAGATGCACGCATACCGGTCGAAAGCATAACAAGTCGTGTCTCTATGGGCTGTAAACGAGGTGCCGAAGTTAAACCAGGCAATTGGGTTACTTTTACAATCTCATTCCAGATATCATCGGGCTTTTTAATTTCGGGCCTCCATTGTCTAAAATATTCTCCTTGCGGGTCGGATATTAGGCTATCTTTTGGAAAAATTTTAAATCCTTCGTTCGTGGGATCATATACTCGTCCGCTTTTCAGCAGGTAACGTCCCTGTCTATCGACTTTAAAACGCATGCGATGACCTTTTTCGTCAAGGATATATTCGGGTCGATAATTGACAATATTCTCGAACATCTGAGCTGGCGCTGGATCTAAAGCAGAATTAACTCTCCCCCATTTGCCAACGGCCAGTTCAACTTCGGGAATAGCCGCCAATTGTTTATCTAATAAACGAACATACTCCATACTTTTTTCGATACCCGCATGAGGCATACTGGTAGGCATAAGAAGAAAAGAGCCTTCGTTGAGAGATGGCATAAATTCCTTACCCATACCGGGAAATACATGATTAGCATACACCCATACCTTAGTTGTGCTGAAGCTTTTCCAGCCTAGTAAGTCCATTAATCGTGGTACAAATCCAAACACCCGATGGGTCCCCTGCCAAATTAAAAGCCCTAATAAAATTGTAAATACTGGAATAAGTAAAAATTTACCTTTATTGTCCAGACACCAACGGATAATAGGTTCGTAAAAACGTACCATCAGCATCAACACTGCTAGGATAATTCCAACTATAGCTGCAACGAACAAAAAATTAACCAGTGCACTATTATGGGCACCAAGCGGTAACCATTCGATTGAAAGATAATATATAGCGATCAAAAGAGCTATTGCTACATTTATTTTTTTAGGAAACGATTTTCTACTTTCAGGCCATCGGTTAGCCAGTAAATCATTAATTCCAAAAGCTATAATTGTTAACATAATCCAACTACTCGACCACAAAAGCCCTACAGCACCGACTCCAATTAGCAAAAAATTCCATAATTTTCGCACTCTTATGGTTTTGACACGAAATGAAAAAATTAGCTGTGCCAATGAGGGTAACGCAAAAATGCCCAGAAGAAACGAAGCAAACATGGCAAATGTTTTTGTTATAGCCAATGGATGAAAAAGTTTGCCCTCAGCAGCCTCTAAAGCAAAGACAGGAATAAAGCTTACAATGGTTGTAGCCAAAGCAGTAGTAACAGCGGGAGACACCTCAGAT
>JAOAFU010000237.1 GCA_026416115.1 Bacteroidales bacterium
CTTTCCGATTCGGCTTCGAGTTTTGTGCTGGAACCTTATGATAAAATTTATGTTCGTCGAAGCCCTGGTTATGAAGTGCAAACACAGGCTACTGTTATAGGCGAAGTATTATTTCCTGGCACCTATACGATTCAGTCAAAAGCAGAACGTGTTTCTGATTTAGTAAAACGTAGCGGTGGATTAACAAATGAAGCCTACCCTCGGGGAGCTCGCCTATATCGACAGATAAAAGAGGATGTCAAAATGCGTACGAAATTGATTAAATCGATCGAACAAGTTGCAATCGAAGATTCAATTAAGCTCGTTGCATCGTTCGATAAGGAGCAATTTATTGGAATAGATTTGGAGCAAATATTAAAAAATCCGGGATCGAAATATGATTTACTCCTTCAGGATGGCGATCGGCTTGAAATACCCAAACGACTCGAAACCGTAAGACTTAGTGGCGCCTTGCTTTTTCCTGTTACTGTGAGATACGAAGAAGGTATGGGATTAAAAGGTTATACACGTATGGCAGGTGGATTAAGTCCAAATGCTTTACCTTCTAAGGCTTTTGTTATTTATCCAAATGGAACCGTAAAGACTACTTCATCTTTTCTCGGTATTTTCAGAATATATCCCAAAATAGAACCTGGGGCAGAGATTATTGTTCCTAAGAAAGCTGAAAGGAAAGATAAGCTTACTCCGCAGGAAACCATGGCCATAGCAACAAGCATGTCGTCGCTCACGGTAATGATTATAACCATCATTAATTTAATTAAATAGGACAAGTGGTTAAACGTTATTTGAATATTTTGTTTTTTTTTTCGTTAGCATTGATTGGAAAATCTCAATCATGTGACGTAAAACTATTACAAAACTTACACACAAAACATTACACAGATTTCGATACACCTTTTAGATTGATATCGAATACTACCACCTTGATTTCTTTAAGTATTCCCGCAGGTTTATTTGTTAAAGGGCTTATTCAGGACGATTCATTATCACAAAGAAATGCATGGATATTGAGTGCAACTTATTTTTTTAATGGAGCTATTACAGCGTCGTTAAAATATTTTGTAAATAGACCACGTCCATTTGATAGTTATCCGGAATTTTTTATAAAGAAGTCAGATGGAGGAAGTCCATCTTTCCCTTCGGGACATACGAGCATCGCTTTTGCAACCGCAACATCACTGAGTTTATTATATCCCAAGTGGTATGTAATTTTACCTTCATACCTATGGGCAGGCAGCGTAGCTTATTCGCGTATGCATCTGGGTGTACATTATCCATCCGATGTGCTTGCTGGTGCAGCTATAGGAGTAGCAACTGCATACATTAGCTACAAGGCTAATCGTTGGTTGAATAAAAGATATGGATACTAGATGATTTGCAATTGCATATGAAAAAATTGTTTGTTCGAGAATTGAAGAGTTTTGGTTTTGCATTTAGAGGCCTGTTTCTTTTTTTTAAGACAGAAGCACATGCCAAAACACACCTTGTTGCTGCGGTTACAGTTATTATTTTAGGTTTTGTATTAAAGATAAAACCAATAGAATGGGCACTTATAAGTTTAGCTATTGGCCTTGTACTGACGGCTGAGTCGTTAAATACTGCAATCGAAAAATTGACCGATAAGCTCTGGAACGAGAATAATGAACAGGCAGCATTTATTAAAGATGTGGCTGCTGGAGGAGTCCTGATTGCTGCCATCGCAGCATGTGTTATTGGAGCTGTTGTTTTTATACCCTACCTGTTAAATTAGAAGCTGTAATTTACCCTCAAATAGGGTTCGACTACTGCTTTGTTTTTTCCAATCTGCAACGAATAATTGTAGCCAAATCTAAAGGTTATTGGAAAGAAAAAAAGATTAAAATCGGTAAAAATTTGATAACCAACAGATGAATAAAATTGTTGTTTATAATTTTGCCGTTGTGGTTGGTATTCATCAGTAATTGCTGTACTTCCAAAAACAGAGCCAGCTAATAATTTTACATAGATTATTTTAAACAACGAATAGCTCGAATAACTTAATGGTAAATAATAATCTGCCGAGAATTGCTGTGTTCCTTTTAGATAGGGTTTAATAGAATCCCATGTTGCTATGTATCCTCGCGGTGGATCGAGTCGAGTATTGTAAAGATATGTTTTTTTACTTTGGTTTTCGTATGCAATTATGAAATTAAACGCATGATGGTTTGAAAAACCTGGCAAATAAATGCTTGAACGTGTTGTAATTTGTGTAGCAAAATCGTTTTGTCCTGTAACAGGTTGGGTAAGAACAAAATCGAATACCATACCGAGCTGAGGTATAAAATCTTTTGGAGCCATACGCCTATAACCCACAAACTTTCCCGATAAATACAATTTATTAATTCCTCTTTTTATGGTGCTTTCGGATGTTCGATAGTATGTATTTTCGTATTCGTATGTGGCTGAGGGTATAACAGAAAACAAACCTTGACCTGTAGAATAATTAAGCGGTATGCTGATACCTGAATATATTTTAAGTTCTTTTTCTTTGTAATTCAGATTTTGCACGTTGATTTGCCGAATCGTATCCCCTTGTTGAATACCTATCTGAAAAACAGGAAATATTCCGTAATAATTGATTTCGAGTTGATTATACAGATTTCTATTATAATATCCCTGTCCAGCATTTATAGTTAGGGTACCCAGTAGATTTTGAGACATAATATTGTATCCTGGAAATATTTTTGGTGATTGCAAGGTATTTTTTGGGGTGTAAGTATAAAATGGTATCCAGCTATGAATATTTATAGCGTTTTGCCATTTGCGGTAAGGACGTGAATTGAATGTGCTGTAGTTAATATTGTTTCTATCAAATTTTACAGGCTCGTGATCTTGAATTTTTTCGGCTAAATTTAATGAGATATCCTTAACTTGATCTAGTGAAATAAAGGCAAGTTCGTCGAACTTAGCATTTACTAATTCGTATCCACGAATATCGTAGTTGCAATACAAAAGTTTGTAAGATGAGCTGTCGAAACATGGATCGAAGGCACCAAATTGGGCGGATGTCAATTGATACACCTTACTTGTTGTCGTATCAAAGGCAAAAATATTGTCGATACCCGAATAAGTTGCTCTAAAAAGGATGTAATGTTGAGCAAAAATAGGATTACTAAAGTCGTGTTTTTTGGAATTTAATAGGATTTTCCAGCTTTTATCGGACAAGTCGAGCCAAACAAGGTTTTTACCTGAGGTATCGACCAAAGTACATACAATTTTTTTCTCATCGGCCGACCATGAGGGAAATTGTAAAGCTGCATTTGCTGGTGAAGATATTCGTGAAATCGTGCGACCGTCTTTGGGGTTGATAAGGGTAAGATAATTTTGCCCGTAAATATCATTCTCGACTACAACTATCGAATTTCCCGAAGGGGAAGGTGCAGGAGCAAAATATCTGGTTTTTTGAGTTAAAATTTTATTCTCTTGTGTTTGTAAGTTATAACTTTTAACAACAGAATATACACGATTACCCCATCTAGCGTCGGGTTGATATTCGTCGTAGTATATAATATCATTTGCGGTTGTTATTCGTTCCGAAGGTAATATTCCTGTTCGAACTAATATTTGCTCGCGACCTTTTGTTGGATCAATGAGAACAATTTGTGGAGCATAATCGAGTCCTGTTTTAAGAGCAACAATTTTTCCCCTAATCGTTTGAGGGCTTCGATAAGCGGTATAACTTTCTGAAGACAAGGGTTGAATGACCGAGTAGGGAGTATATTTCAACTCTTGTGCACTGGCCGTCCACATGCTATCAAGTTCCTGAAAGGTTTGACGATATAATTTTTCACGATTAAGGCCAGTTTGCTTTTTCAAGCTAATGTTAAAGGGAGCAATAAAAGGATTATAGGCAATTTCTTCAAGTACATTTTCCCAAAGTTCTGGACCGTATTTAATACGGTTATAGGCAACCATTAAGTAACCAAGCTCATAACGATTAGGGACATAGGTATCGTATGCACCAAAAACACTTTTTCGAAAAGGGTAAGGTTGATGATAGGTTAGCTGTATAGTACGAAAACCCATCTCGAACGAAGGTAATCGACCTCTTCCGGTAGAAGAAAGTGCTGTTTCGGTAACCACAGCATCGCCCTCGAGGAACCAGGGATGTGCCTGAGCGATTCCAATCGCCCAACCAACGTCGCCAAACAGATAACGAAGGAAACGTACGTTACGTCTTTGAATCCTGTTTATTTGTGCCCAATGCCTACCTTCGTGAATGGCCAACTGTTCCATCCAGTCTTGTGCGTAAATATCCTGAGGAGGAGCTGTATACCATTCCATTCGAGCAGGAGCCAACGTTACAAAACCATTAGAGATTGCATTGTGGTTGTGGATTAATATTTTGATTTTTCGGTGTGGTTGATTTAATGTATTGCCAGTTAAAGTTAGTGTATAATCGAGGATAGAAGCCGTACGTTGAGCCTGCTCTTCAAAAGCTTTATCGAATATTAACTGAAATTTTTCTGTTTTAATTTGCCTCCATTCAATCGTTGGTGGGTCCTGCCCCATAAGAGTATATTGTGCTGAAAGTGGCACAGGAATGAAAAAAAGTAGTAAAAATGTTAAATTTTTTACTTTCATCTTTTGGTTGCTCTAATGACTAGATATGGAGCAAAATATTTTGTATTGATTTTCGTAAGGCGAAAGAACAATTTCAACGGATAAAACAAAATTAGGCGTGTAAGGCGAGCAAGCAATTTTTTTTGTGCTTTTTCTTCAATCCAGATGCTAAAATATCCATAGTAAAAGACATTCACTTCATGAAGCTGAAGATTTTCGCAAATCCTTTCCAAAAGCTTTTTATCCATGCATTGGATATTATGCTTGCGATAATTTTCTGGATCAAAAACTCTTTGAAACCACCCGTTAAGGCTTTTAAAGTTTGGTAATGTAATTAGCAGCGTACCACCTTGGTTTAAGTATTGAATATGTTGTTGAATTACTTTTTCTGTATCAGTAAAATGCTCAATAAAACCATTGGAAAAAACCAGATCGTATTGTTGAGAGGGGTTATTATCAAAAAAATCTGCTTCGTAACAAGCTATAGTAGCATGGGGAATATTGTTAATCTGACAAAGTTTGTCGACTATTGAAGGAATAACAACAATATCGAGCAATGTAGGTTTTATCTGAAAATATTTGTAAAGAAAAATTGAATGTAAGCCAGGAAATCCCCCAATTTCAATTGCAGTTTTGGGATTATGTTTTCTAATTATATCTGAAAATAAATCGGAAAAAATAAAATTTCGAGGGATTAGTTTAAAAATGTTTTTTTTTGACAGCCAGTAATTTTCCCAAAATTTCTTATCGGTCAATTTTTCCATTTTGTATAAGCTTAAAATAATCCGTGGAGCTGGGCATTAATTTTATCAATAACAAAGCTAAGCGCATCGGCATTTTCGACAAAGTTGTGATTGTCGACATCGATGATAAGTTTTTTTCCGAGCTTATAGCTTTCAATCCAGTTATCGTAGCGCTCGTTGAGGCTTTGGAGGTAGTCGAGGCGTATAGAAGCCTCGTACTTGCGTCCTCTTTTTTGGATTTGCTTAACGAGTGTGGGTACCGAAGCTTTCAGGTAAATGAGCAAATCGGGTGGCGAGACCATCGATGACATGAGTTCGAAAAGTCCACGATAGGTTTCGTAGTCTCGAGTCGAGATGAGTCCCATATCATGAAGATTAGGAGCAAAAATGTATGCATCTTCGTATATGGTACGATCTTGTACTACAGTGTGTTCGGAACGTTTGATTTTAAGGATTTGTTCGAATCGGCTTTTAACAAAAAAAATTTGAAGGTTGAATGCCCAACGCTGCATGTCGGCATAGAAATCGGCCAGATAGGGGTTATCATCGACGTTTTCGAAATGAGGTATCCATCCAAAATGTTTGGCCAGCAGCTCGGCCAATGTTGTTTTACCCGAACCTATATTTCCTCCAATAGCGATGTGCATAGTGTAGATTTTATTATAAATCAAATATAACAAAAAATATAAGTACTAAAATAAATCTATAAGTTTGATTCTTTAACTAAGGTAAGTAATTCCTCTGCATAGCGTCGGTTGTTCGATAGACGGGGTAATTTGTTTTGACCTCCTACCTTATTATGGCTTTCGAACCATTTATGGAAGGTGCCATTTGGTAAAATATGTATAAGCGGGGCAGTAAGAGTGGTATCTTTATAACGTTTAGCCTCATAGTCGGAATTTAATTCTTGCAGTTTGTTATCGAGTATTTTGCAGAAAAGCTCAATATTGTCGGGTTTCTTTTCAAATTCGATAAGCCATTCATGACATCCCTTGCTGTTGTCGCTCATAAAGACAGGGGCAACTGTATATTCGCGAATAATGCAATTTGTTTCGAAGGCAGCTATTGCAATAGCTTTATCGGTATTGTGAACCATCAATTCTTCGCCAAAAACATTGAGGAAATGTTTGGTTCGACCCGTAATGATAATTTTATAAGGATTAGTAGAGGTAAACATGACCGTATCGCCAATGATATAACGCCATAATCCCCCATTGGTTGAGATTACCATAGCATAATTTGTATTCGTTTTTACACTTGCCAAAGGTATTGCCGAAAGATTACCCTTCTGATACTCGTCCATTTCGATAAATTCGTAGAAAATACCATAATCGAGCATTAAAAGCATGGCAGGATCAGCGGGATCGTCTTGAATGGCAAAAAAGCCTTCGGAAGCATTGTAGGTTTCCAGATAGTTCATTTGTGTCGAAGGGATCAATTTTTGATATTGCTGGCGATAAGGTTCGAAGTTAACGCCGCCATGCATAAATAGTTCGAGATTAGGCCAAACTTCTAATAAGTTTGTCTTACCAGTGTACTCGAGCATTTTTTGGAGAAAAACAAGATTCCATGAGGGTACTCCGGCAAAAGCAGTAACATTAGCTCGAGAAACAATGGGTAGCATACGGGCAATTTTTATCTCCCAGTCGGCAATTAAAGCTATTTTTTTTGGAGGGGTTCGAAGATAGTTTGCCCAAGAAGGGATATTTTGCAGGAGTATAGCCGATAAGTCGCCACAGCGAATATGATGCCCTGCACGATCGATTTGATGGCTCCCTCCGAGAGTAAAGGTTTTACCAGAAAAAAGACGCGATTGTGGATTATTTTGAAGGTAAAGTAATAAAACATCTGCAGCTCCTCTATAATGACATTGTGTTAGCGATTCGTTTGTAACTGGGATAAATTTACTTTTATCGTTTGTAGTGCCCGACGAACGTGCCATCCATCGTATTTTACCAGGCCAAAGCACATCCTTCTCCCCATTACGAATTTTTTCAATCCAAGGATATAGCTCTTCGTAATGCGAAATGGGAACTCGTGTTTGAAAAGTTTCTATTGATTTAATTTCATCGAACCTAAACCGTTGCCCAAACTGGGTATGTTGAGCCTGGCTAACAAGGTGCTGAAATATTTTTTTCTGAATGGACCAACCCTGCTTAACATACTGCTCAATTGTACGACGGCGGTTATTATAAACATTTTGAAAAATCCTATTGAATAGGTGAATCATATCATGCATGTTTTGCCAAAAATACATGAAAATATTAAAAACTGTTTGTTTAATATTACTACCTACTTATTTTGTTCAAAAGCATGCTAATGAAAGAAAGGTAAAAAAAGAATAAATCTTGTATTTTAACCCTCAAAATTCTAATTTTATGGAAACTTTTGAACATGAAAACCATGGGAAAGATATTAGTTTTTTTGGCTGATGGCTTTGAAGAAATTGAAGCTATAGCTCCAATCGACATACTGCGTCGAGGAGGATGCGAAGTAACAACCGTATCGGTAATGGGGCGACGCGAAGTTACTTCCTCTCGTGGTGTAACGGTTTTAGCAGATGTTCTTTTCTCGAGCGATTTATTTGAAGGAGCTGATATGTTTGTACTTCCGGGAGGTATGCCTGGTACAAAAAATTTGAAAGAGCACAGAGAATTAAGCGAAATGTTGATTAAGGCTCATAATTCGGGTAAGTGGTTGGCGGCTATTTGTGCTGCCCCAACTATTTTGGGTGGCCTCGGTTTGCTAAAAGGAAGAAAAGCCACTTGTTTTCCAGGTATGGAGAACGAATTAATAGAAGCACAAATTACTAAAGCTTTTGTCGAGGAGGATGGAAAAATTATTACTGCTAAAGGAGCCGGCGTAGCAACCGATTTTGGTTTTGCTCTTCTGAAACATATGAAGGATGAAAAAACAGCACTCGATGTCAAGTCAAAAATGCAGTTTCCTTAAATAAGATTAGCTTTTTTAGTTACCCAAAGTATTTGAGAATTCTTTCAACTACAAGTTTTGAGCTTATTACAACCATGGGTAATCCTGCTCCAGGGGTAGTGGATGATCCTACATAAAATACGTTTTTGAAATGTTCATCAAAATTTTTGGGGCGTAATGCTCCAATTTGTAACATGTGATGAGAAAGGCCTAAACCTGCCCCCATAAATAAATTGAATTGATTTTGCCAATCGATAGGTGAATAAGACCTTCTATAAATAATTGCAGGTTTTAGATCGTAATGAATTCTTTTTGATAAATCGTCGATTATGCTATCGACAATTAGCTCTTTGTCCGACCAGTCGGTTTTGTACATCAGATTTGGTACAGGACACACTATAAAGAGAGCTTCACATCCTTCGGGTGCACACTCGGGATTCGATTTTGATATAGCATTAACATAGTAATACGGTTTTTCGAGTACACCGGGATCTCTCATAATGCTGGTAGCATAATCTTCGTAATTTGAGCCTAAAAAATAATTATGGTGTTCGATTTGGGATAATTTGCCTTTTATACCCAAATAAATGGTCAAATACCCCATCGTCCAATGCTTTTTTCTCAAACTTTTTTCATTATATGCTTTTCTTTTAAAAACTTTTCCTCTAAAAAATGCAGCGTCGGAATTAATTACGAAAATATCAGCTTTCCATCTTTTTCCTTGCTGATCGACAAGAGATAAAAGTTGACCGTTTTTACTTTCGAAGTCAACAATTTCGGTGTTATAATGGAAAGTAACATTTCTTTTCTCCAATTCACTCACTAAGCTTTTGGCTATAGTATACATTCCTCCTTTTACATTGTAATAACCAGTGTATTTAAACTCAATATGTGACAATAGTGTGTATATAGCACTTGTATCGAAAGGTGTACGTCCAAGAAAGAAGGCAATAAGCGAAACTATTTGACGGACCTCTTTCGAATCGAAATACAATTTTGTCTGCGACCAAAAGTTTCGGAATAGCAGAGGTAAATGGGCAGGATTTACCCTCGACAACTTATAAAGATAATCGGGGATACTATCAAAATTTTGCTTTATAGCAGCATCGACCGTGTCGTTATAAACTGCTTCGCAATGTTTAAGATATGCTGTAAACTTTTGTTTAAAGTTTGGTTCAATAGTTTCGAACTGCTGAGCAAGTAATTCGATATCTTTATAAATATTAAACTTATTATTTCCTTCTCTTATGAATACTGTGTAAAGTGGATCGAGCTCGACAAATTCGAAAGGAATATCTATGCCACAATCTGAACAAAATTCTTCAAACTCGTAAGGCATACTAAAAAAGCTCGGACCTGTATCGAATGTAAAACCATTTTCTTTTATCTGATTAAGTCGACCTCCGGGTTGTTTGGCCTTTTCCACAAAGCTTACTTGATAGCCTTTTGTTGCTAGGCGCAGACCTGCGGATAATCCCCCCAAACCCGTACCAACTATTAATACTTCTCTACTCATGAGTTAATTTTTTTAATATTTCTGGTTGAAGTTTATTCTTTACCCAATCGAATTGGGGCTCTAAAGCCAAAATTTTATTGCAGTATTTATTGGCCATAGGATATTGATTTAAATCCATAAAAGCTTTAATGATTAAAGCATGAAGATTTAGATAATTCCAGTTAAATTTAAGATTTTCTTTATTTTTTTCCATTAAATGTAAAGCTTTAAGATAAAGCTTAAGGGCTTTTGCTTTTGATCCTCCAAACATAGGGGGCTTATAAAAATAAATATTAGCTAATTGAAGGTGTCCAAACCAATTTAGAGAATCAATCGTAATTGATCTTTCGGCGTAGAGGAGACTTTTTTCACCCAGAACAGGAGCCTTATATGGACTTATACCAATTTCGTAACCTGTAAATGCTGCTTTATAAGCATAAATCATAGATTTAGTATAATCTGTATTTTCGAGGATATTAAGATTTTTCTGAGCTAAATGCAAGTACTTTTTTGCTTCTTCCTTATTTTTTGTTCCCAAACACCAGGCGATATAACCATATTGATAATTAAGCAGTCTTTTTGTATCTTCAGTACTAAGGTTTTTTACTTTCTCGAGCGAGTCGATGTTGTGTTTCCAAACTTTCATATCTCCTCTAACATAAGCTTGATAAATTGTTGGTGTATAAGCCGATAAGTTGTATGTTATTGCCAGCATCAATAAGCTTATCGATAAATATTTCGTCCTTTCCATTTGAAACTTTTTTGTTTTTTTGCTACCATTGCTACTATCATAACATGTAACATGAAAAAAAGATTAATGGGTAGCAAAAAAATGCTCATCCAAATATTTTGCCGACAAGCACGAGCATAGAGGACGACTGTAGTAATAACCAAAGTTATGTATATGGGGATCCATTCGTTGTAAAAGTAAACGATGGGTAAAACCCCCAAAAAAGCTAAAGTCCAGAAAGAGAATGCTAACAAAGGGCTATTACCAAAAAATACAAAAATATTTTTGCTAAAACCATTTAGTGCCTCTTGATAAGAGTTGTACATTTGGCATTGAACCCTCTCTTCGCCAGTAATACAGGCTACTTTTATTTTATTCTTCTTAAAAAAACGTGCAATAGCAATGTCTTCAACAGGGTTTTGCTTAAAAACTTCGTGGGGATTAAGTCTTTTATAGCACTGGGCATCGAACAACATAAATTGTCCATTGGCGGCAGCATGGGCCCTGAAAGGGGAAATACGTACCAGAATAAGGGGCAGTAAGGTTAAAAGAATATAATTCATTATGGGTACAGAAAATTTTTCTCCCCAGCTTACCATTATTTGTTTTGGAAATATAGAAAGTAACCCTAACTTATTTTTTTTCAAATATGCAATTGCATCGCTTATTACTTCGCCATTTATTTTTACATCGGCATCGATAAAAAGTAAGTAGTCTCCTCTTGCTACCTGCGAAAGCTGATAGCATGCATAATTTTTTCCCAGCCAATCATTGGGTAGTGGTTGTGAATCGATAAGCTTTACTCGTAAATCTTTGTTTGCGAAATATTTAACTATTTCAGCGGTTTTATCGGTTGAATGATCGTTTAAGACAATTATTTCAGTATTCGAATCTGTTGTTTTTATCAAACTTTCTAAAAGATTACCGATATTTTGTTCTTCATTGCGTGCAGGAATGAGTATAGATATAAAAACTTTTGTATTATTTGATATCCCTTTAATTTTTTGGCCAAATACTACGTTAATAAATGCATTGATGAACTGGAAACAAGCAAAAACTAAAGGTGTAAGGTATAATTCTTTCATTTTAGGAGGAAAAATAATAAATCAGACACTCTTATTTTTATGCATGTTAAGACAATAGTTGTAAAACTCCTGATAACTTAATTCAATGTTATTTTCTTTAATGGAATTGATATTAAAAGTTTTCAAATAAATAAACACATTAAGCTTTCGAGTATTGAAAAAATCAATAAAACTCGCTGCGAAAGTTATCTGTATCTCCTTATTTATATTTTTTATTATTTTTTCAATTCCTTTCTGAAAAATAATTTCATTGTTATAAACCGAATGTATTTTTCCTTGAGGAAAAATAAGTACAAGATTTTGACTATCTTTAAGCAATTGAACGGTATAATCTAATGAATCGATGGCTGTCCTCGAGTTTCTTTTAACAGAGAAACCCCCAGTATATCGAAAAAACCAGTATTTTTTAAGCTGCTCCTCGAGCATCATGAAATAAAAATTTTTCTTCAATAATTGTTGATTGAGGTATTCGAACCAAAATCCGTCCCACCAGCTTATATGATTGGCAATAAGAAGTATGGGTTGACTTGAATCGAGTTTGTTTAATTCGATGAAATAAATCGAATGAAATTGTCGATTTATTAAATAACGGGTTAAATACCTGAAAAATGGATAAATAATTACATGATGTTTGGCTCGAATCATAAACCAAAAACTTTGAAATATACCAGAAGCCCAGAAAAAAATGCTACTTGTCCAATAAACGAAATAGTAGCAATAGGATTGGTTTTTTTTACTTTCGAGGTGCTAATTAGCAAGGTAAAAAGGTACCCTATAATCCACCAGGCCAGATAATTTTGTAAAGGCACTCTATTGTCGAGCCATTGCCACATGCCGACGCAAGGAGCTACTTGCTCGAGTATAATATCGTAACCGAGCATTAGGGTAGGCGAAAGTAAAGTTTGTAAAACGGTATTTCGTGTCAATTGAGCAGATAGGATGTATGAACAATAAGTAAGAAAAAGCCAGTTTAATCCAATAATTAATGGGGTATCGAAAATTTTTATTCCCAAAGAATTGCCATAAACATAATGTCCAAAAATCGCTCCTGTTTTAACACCAATTACTTCAACAAAATATCCCAATATTATAACTGACAAACAACCTATTATTTGGGCTGTATCCCATTTTTCATGAAAAAAAGCAATAAGTAGGGTATTCATGAGCAAGGCAAAAGGAATAAGTAGCTGAAAAATATTTTTAGTAAAAGGGAGATAAAAACCAATTAATCCGATGAGATAAAAAATTACAATAAATTCTTTTGTTTTTTGCTCAGAAATATTTTTATGCAATTGAAAGTCAAACATTTATATCAAAAATTAAATAAGTTTAAGAAAATT